>CAYUFG010000079.1:0-9533 GCA_964443815.1 uncultured Halobacteriales archaeon
AGAGCCAGCGCTCTATCTCCATCGCCGAATTCTTCGAGAAGAACAAGCACATGCTTGGGTTCGACTCCGGGGCCCGGGCCATCGTCACGGCCGTGAAAGAGGCCGTCGATAACGCGCTCGACGCCTGCGAGGAGGCCGGCATCCTCCCGGACATCTACGTCGAGATCGAGGAAGCCGGGGACTACTACCGCCTAATCGTTGAGGACAATGGGCCAGGGATCACGAAGGAACAGATTCCCAAAATATTCGGCAAGTTGCTCTACGGGTCGCGGTTTCACAAGCGCGAACAGAATCGCGGCCAACAAGGTATCGGCATTTCTGCGGCCGTCCTCTACGCGCAGCTGACGTCCGGCAAGCCCGCCGAGATCACCAGCCGGACCCAGGGCAGTGCCGACGCGCAGTACTTCGAGCTGATCATCGACACCGACGACAACGAACCCGAGATCGACCACGAAGCCACGACGAGCTGGGATCGGCCCCACGGCACACGCATCGAGATGGAGCTCGAGGGAAACATGCGAGCGCGCCAGCAGCTCCACGACTATATCAAACACACGGCGGTCGTCAACCCCCACGCCCGGATCGAACTGGTCGAGCCGGAGGGCTCCTTCAAGTTCGAGCGGGCCACCGACCAACTGCCCGCCGAGACCGAAGAGATTCGACCACATCCCCACGGTGTCGAACTCGGCACGCTCATCAAGATGCTTGAGGCGACGGACTCCTACTCGGTGTCGGGATTCCTCCAGGGCGAGTTTACCCGCGTGGGTGCTAAAACAGCCGATGGCGTCATCGACGCCTTCCGAGACCGACATTTCGGACGCGGGATGACCTGGTCACCGCCACGGGCCCACCAGGACGCCGACGTCGAGACCGCGCTCCAGGCGGCAGTCTCGAACAAGGGTAAAGCGGCGACCGCGGATTTCGCCAGCCAGGTCGCCGCTCGGGTCGAGGAGTTCGATCGCATCGCGTTCTCACAACTCGTGTCGGTTGTCGACGACGTGGCCGGCATCGTCGAGGACGACTACGACGTCACGTTCGGGAGCACGGTTCGGGAAAAAGCCCGTGGGGCGGCGTGGCGGCAGATCCTCGGCGGCGACGCCGACGACGCCGTTCGGGAGTCGCTCCGTGCCGACATCTACGGAATCGTCGATGAGGTCACCACCGATCGGAAGGACGACGCGGCCATCGAGGGGCTGGCCGACCGACTGGCTGCGAAATTCGCCGACGCAGAGGACCACCGCCACCGCTTCACCCGCGACGAGATCGCCGAGTTCGTCCGCCGGTCGGCCGATGCCACCGAGGAGTACGACGACTCCACCTTCGGCGAGACCGCCAGGGAGAACGTTCTCGATGCGCTCTGGGAGCGGATGGTGACGGTGCCCGAGGATCCACCGAAGGTGTCGCACATCGCGGGCGATCGAGACGCGGCGAGCGACCTGCTCTCGGCGATGCGCGCGACTGACATCATCGCCCCGCCGACGGACTGTCTGGCCCCGATCACGGCCGAACTCGTCGAGGCCGGGCTGGAAAAGGAGTTCGACGCGGACTTCTACGCCTCCGAAACCAGGGACGCGGCCGTTCACGGCGGGGACCCGTTCATCGTGGAGGCGGGTATCGCCTACGGGGGCGAACTGGAGGAGGAATCCTCGGCGGACGTGCTCCGGTTCGCCAATCGCGTCCCGCTCGTGTACCAGCGCGGTGCATGCGCCACGACTGACGTGGTCAAGTCGATCAATTGGCGCAACTACGGCCTCGATCAGCCCGGCGGCAGCGGCATTCCGACTGACGCGGCGGTTATTATGGTCCACGTCGCGTCGACGAACGTCCCCTTTACCAGCGAGTCGAAGGACGCGGTCGCCAACATTCCCGAGATCGAGAGCGAGATCGAACTCGCGGTCCGCGAGGCCGCCCGCGATCTCAAATCATACCTCAACAAACGGCGGTCGATGGAGCAACGTCGCAAGAAGCAGAACAAGCTAGCGACCGTCCTGCCAGAGATGGCCGAAAAGTTGGCCGAGGTAACTGACAACGAGCCGCTCGACATCGACGACACGATGGCCCGAATCATGAACAACGTCCTCGTCGAACGCGAGCGCGACGGCGATACGGTCCGGCTCGTCGTCGAGAACAACTCGGGGACCAACGCCGAACTCGAGATCACCGATATCGTGTCGGCGGAGCCGGCTGCAGCCAACGGCGCGAACGTCGTGGCCATGGACGACGAGTGGTTCATCAAGTGGGCGCCAACCGTCGAGAGCGGCGAAGACGCCGTCCTCGAGTACGAACTCGACGACGGGGCCGAGACGGACATCTCGGTCGATGGCGTCGAGGATGCCAAACTCACGGTGAACGCATGAGCACAGATTCCGACGCCCAGGAACGGCTGATAGATCTCGCGGCCCAGTTCTACGATCAGTTCGACCGCGGCTCAATTCCCGAGATGGAGGTGCCGACTCGCTCGAAGTCGAACATAGTCTTCGACGAGGACTCGGACGTCTGGGTCTACGGCGACCGCACGAGTGCCCGGTCGGCCAATTCGGTCCGAGGTGCCCAGAAGCTGCTGAAGGCCATCTACACGATCGACTTCCTCGCGGACCAGCTCGACCAAGACCGCTCGTCGACGTTACGGGAGTTGTACTACCTCTCGGAATCGTGGGATCTGGACGACGCCCAATACAACGACCAGGATGAATCCAACCAGTTGGTCGAGGACCTCGAAATCGTCTCGGGCGTCACGCGCGAGGACTTCCACATGCGCCCGGAGGAATCCGGCGCGACCGTCATGGGTCCGCTTCGTATTCGGGAACAGACTCGGCGCGGTGAGCGGGAGATCCACTGTCAGGAGGATGTCGGCGAGGGTGGCTATCAGATCCCCAACAACCCCGATACGATCGAATTCCTGGAGAACGATGCGGAGTTCGTGCTCTGCGTCGAGACAGGCGGCATGCGCGACCGGCTCGTCGAGAACGGCTTTGACGAGGAGTATGGCTGCATCGTCGTCCACCTCAAGGGTCAGCCCGCCCGGGCCACCCGGCGATTGACCAAGCGACTCCACGACGAACTCGACCTGCCGGTGACGGTGTTCACTGACGGTGACCCGTGGTCCTACCGAATCTTTGGCTCCGTGGCGTACGGGTCGATCAAGAGCGCCCACCTATCGGAGTACCTCGCCACCCCCGAGGCCGAATTCGTGGGTATCCGCCCCGAGGACATCGTCGAGTACGATCTCCCCACCGATCCCCTCTCCGACTCTGACATCAACGCGCTCGAGTCCGAGCTAGACGACCCCCGATTCCAGACGGAGTTCTGGGAGGAGCAGATCGAGCTCCAGCTCGACCTCGAGAAGAAATCCGAACAGCAGGCGCTTGCCTCCCACGGTCTGGACTTCGTCACGGACACGTATCTGCCAGAGCGGCTCACCGAGATGGGCGTGTTCTGAGTTCGGACCCGTTACCGGTCCAACGCGATAGGAACGCCCGCTCCCGCGACGTCGGCTGCGAAGGCCCGGTCGTCCGTCTCAAGCGTGGCGAAGGTGTTGTAGTGCACCGGGACGACGAGCTGGGGACGCATCTCCGTGACGAGGTCGGCCGCTTCGTGGCGGTCCATCGTGAAACTGCCCCCGATGGGTGGCAGGAACACGTCGACGTCGAGTGCCGCGTGGCCGTCGAGCACGTCCGTGTCGCCTGGCCAGCACACCCGTCGATCGCCGAAGGCGAACACGAAGCCACAGCCGAAACCACGTGGGTGGTACGGTGTCCCGTCGGCTCGGGTATGCTCTCCGTCCGGCTCGTTGTACGCCGGAAGCGTCCAGACGGGCACGTCGGCGGCGACGAGCTCGTCTTCCATGGCGACGCGGCGGACGTCGTGGGGTAGGTCCTCCGGCCTGACGTCGGTCCGTTTGGTATCGTGGACGGTGAGGCCGTCGAATACGAGGACGGTGGCACTCTCACTCGCGACTCGTTTGATACCGTCGGGATCGTAGTGGTGGACGTGCGTGATGCAGACGAGGTCGCCGTCGCGTGGTCGGCGGTCCCGCGCTAGGGGGTGGCCAGCGGCTGCGGCCTCGCTATCGGCGTTCCAGTCGCCGGTGAGGACGCCGTACCGGCCGGGGTCGACGTAGACCGTCACCGCGGGCGTTGCCAGTCGAACCGTCGCGTACCCGTACCAGTCGATGGAGAGCCGATCGAGTTCGACGGTCATTCGTGACGGTCACACGCCGTCCCCGGACAAGAACTGTCCGGGTCAGTCGCCGATATAGGTCACCTCGACCTCGACACCCGGTGTCCCGCGTGCCGCGATGGCCGGGTATGGGCGATCGACCTGGGACGATCCCGGAACGTAGGGGGGCTGGAACTCGAACTGCTCATCGCCGTCAGTATCGAGGTGCGTCACGATCGTCACTGTTCGATTCTCACGAATGGAGCGGTCGAGTTGTATGGTGACGTCGCGATGCGTGCCCGGCGGCACGTACCTACTCCGTCCCAGTTCCGTGCTGTTCACGCCGTCCGCGTACGCGACGAGGTAGCCACCGTTCGACATGGACGAGGCGGGGATGACGACCGCATCGCCGGTGGAGGCGGCGCTCCCCGAGGCGACCGAGGCGACGGGCGCCGAGAGCAGCACGAACGCGACGTAGGCAACGGTCAGCAGAACGGCAGCGTGTTTGGCGCCGTCCCGTAGCGTCCCCTCCCCGAATTGGCCGGCGATGAACCCCGCGGCGACGGCCTGGACGAGTGCCGTGTGGAAGAACACGAGCGAGTACGCTGCCTTGTCGATACTGCCGAGGCGGGCGAACTGGTCGACGTTGACGCCGAGCCGGTTCTGTTCGAGATCCGGTGTCGGGACAGCCTCCGGGAGGCTCGGGAGCAACACCTCGTTAACGGCGAATATGATGACGAGAAAGACGACGAATGAGATGTAGATGACCACCAGATAGGTGAGCATCTGCTGGCGGCGCTGGCGGCGCATTCGGAGATCCGCGCGCGACTGGGTCGCGGCGATCCGCAGGACCTCGCCCATCCGGCCGCTCGCCTTGTGTGCGTGAGTTACAAGCGTCACCACTCGCGTGACGGCCGTCGTCCGGACCCGGCGGCCGAATCTGACGAGGGCGTCGTCAATGTTCGCACCGAACTCGACGTCTCGCCAGATCCGCTCTACCTCCGGCGAGAGGACGCCGAGATCCGATCCGCGGACACGGTCGAACCCCTCGCCCAATGTCATGCCCGCCTCGTTGAGGCTGGCGAGCCGTTCGAGTAGTTCGGGCATGGCCGCTTCGATCCGGTCGATCCGGCGCTTGTAGAGCTCCCGCACGATCGCGTAGGAAATCGTCACGAACAGGGCTGACTGGACGACCAGGTCGTCGAGTATCCGAAGCGCGATCCCCTCGCCCTGGAGGGCAGTCGGTAGCCGCAGGAGGAACGCGGCCGCGGCGATCGGGACGGTAATGTAAAGCAGCGTTGTCGGCTTGCGGAGGACCGAACGGAGCGGGTTGCGGGCGAGGGACTTGACCTGTTTGAGTCGGTCGTACCGGGCCAGTTGGTCCGACACCTCCGCCGCGGCGTCGATGCCGCCGTCGGCGCGCCGGAGGCTCGGCTCCGGGATTGCCCTCAGGGGAGTCTCTGCTTGGAGGCGTTCGAGGATATCCGCGCCGCTTTGCCGGCTGATCCCGAGCACCTCGAGCCGGTCGGCGAGGAAGACGACAAAGGCGGCGTTAGCGAGCGGGATGATCAGATAGGTCATCATCTGGAGTGCCCACAGCGTGTCCGTCGTAGTCAAGCCGAAGACTAGCAGGATGGTCATGAAGAACAGAACCCCGGCGACGAACACCGTCACGTAGCCCTCGGCGATAGTCGCGAGCAACTCCAGAACCTCCGCCTGGCGCTCCTCGGCCTCGGCTTGGAACCGGTCGTACTGGTCCCTGAGGAACTCGGAGAGGTCGCTCCCGCTCTGGAGGACGCTGGCTAGATTCTCGCCGAAGGTCTTGAACTGTTCGCTGGGGGTGCGCTGGGACATTCGCCTGACGGCCGAAATCATGTCCCGGCCGAAGAGGTCCATCTCGCGGACGACGATGCGCATCTCGCGGGCGCCCTCGCCGAAGATGGCCTGGTTCCCCCCGAGAGTTCGGACCACTGCGGGGAACTCCATGCCGCCCCGCGAGAGTGCGAACATGAACGCTGTCGTGCGCGGTAGCCCCTCGTCGATGCTACGTCGCCGAACTTCCGCGTGGCTATTGGGGAGGGCCCAGCGGAACACAAAAGAAAGCAGGGCGACGAGCACGCCAACCACGAGCGCGCCGGCGATCAGGATAGCGGTGTGGGCCGTGTCCGAGAGGACGAGCTGGAAGTCCCGCGTCAGTCCGAGCGGGACCGATATCGAGGTCGGCAAGCCGGACAGGGCGTGGACGATCGGTTCGAGGAGCGCGAGCAGGACTGCCGTCAGCATCGCCCCGCCGGCGGCACCTGAGACGAACCCGAGGACCGAATAGAGGTAGGTAGTCGTGGCGTAGGCGGTGTAGGATTCCTTGACGAAGGCCGCTTCGAGTCGACGTTTCCGGTCGCGATTCGTGCCCACGAACCGCCCGAAGAGGACCCTCGCAAGCCGGCTGACGAACCGGTCGACGCCGTCGCTGACGTGTGAACCCAGCCAGGCGCCGAGTCCGAGCAGGAACAGGATTGCCGGGGCGACCCAGACCGGACTGACCATGTCAGTCGGCGACCTCGACGGTGCCGGCGCCGATCGACTCGAGCACCGCGTCCTTGTCGCTGTAGTAGCGGTTGACCATGGCCGTGAACCGTCGGTAGTCGCGCACGCCCTCGTCCCGGAGGTACCGGAGGAAGCGGCGGCGGCGCTCGAGTTCCCGAAGCAGTTCGCTCCGACTCCATCCGCGTTCGTCCTGGATGTCCTCGAGGAGTTCGGAGTTGCTCTGTGAGAACGAGTCGCTCGATGCCTCCCAGTTGAAGGTACTCGAGTAATTGAGTTCGCCGGTCCGCTGGTCGATGCCCTCGATCTCGGAGACGGTCTGGGCCCGTCGGACGCGTTCGCCGCCTGACCGGGCCAGGACCTGGACACAGAGGATATCGAGGGAGGAAACCATGGGCCGCGGGACGTTGATGGGTTCGTTCTCAAGGCGGTTGATGACCGTCTGGACGCTGTCGGCGTGGAGCGTGGAGAAGGTCGTGTGGCCTGTGTTCATCGCCTGGAATAGTGTGATGGCCTCCTCGCCGCGGACCTCGCCGACGATGATGTATTCGGGCCGATGCCGGAGCGCCGACCGAAGGAGGTCGTACATCGAGATATCCTGGTCACCCATCCGTTCACGAGTCACCGACGACAGCCAGTTGTCGTGATACAGCGACAGCTCGCGAGTGTCCTCGATTGAGAGGACCTTCGACCGTGGAGGGATGAACATCGAGATGGCATTCATCGACGTTGTCTTGCCCGACGCGGTGCCGCCTGCGAAAATCATCGACTTGTTGTGCTGGATGGCCAGCCAGAGGTACGCCAGCATTTGGAGGTCAAAGGTTCCGTACTCGACGAGGTCGATGGGTGTGAACGGTTCGTCGGCGTACTTCCGGATGGTGAACGCCGACCCCTTTGGTGTGACCTCCTCGCCCAGTGCCAGCTCGATCCGCGACCCGTCGGGTAGCGTCGTCGAGACGATCGGGTCAGAGACGGATATGTGTCGGCCGGATCGCTGCGCGAGTTGGATGACTGTGTTCTCGAGTTCGCTCTCCTCGTAGGTGATGTTCGCCTCGATGTCCGTGTATTCGTCGTGGTAGAGGAACACCGGGAGCCCGGACCCGTCACAGGAGATGTCCTCGATGTGGGGGTCGTGCATGAGGGGGTCCAGCTTCCCGTACCCCTGGAACGACCGGTAGAGGTAGTAGAACAACCGATGGACACTTTCCTCATCGAGATCAACACCGTATTCGCCGATACGTTCCTCGAGTTCCTCCCAAAGGGCCGCCTCGGGGTCGTCGTCGATATCGTCCGTGTAGATCAGTGGATCGCGGACGTCGTCGTAAAGTCGGTCGAGCAAGTTGCGCTCGATCTGGGTGAGCTCGGGCTCGACGACGTGATATCGGTGCTCGGAGTGCTCCTCGTCGTAGTTGATCGTGGCGAAGGCAAAGGGGGCGTTGAGCCAGTACCGGTCGAGCTCTTCCATGCCGTCTACCCCGTCGAAGCTCACCAGTGGGCGGTGCTTCCGGGGATCGTAGTCCGTAACGGTGATCGACGGACCGACGACGAGACGGCTCAGGCCCTCGACCCACCGCCGGAGGCCGGACGGTCCCTCGTCGCCGGCCGGTGTCGGGGCGTCCGGGCTCGTGTCGTCCGGTCCGGGTTCGACGCCGGGGCCGTCTGGAGAGTCGTTGTCGGACATGCGGTGCGGCGGGGGCGCGACCCGTGTCGCACCCGGTGGTTGTCTCGCCTTTCGCGCCCAACTACTTAAAATGGCTCCCGGTTCCCTCGGACGTTACACCCGTTCGACGCGAGCGAGCGCCACCGCCAGCGCCCCGACGATTACGACGCCGACGGGGATCGGGAGACCGACACGCGGCGGCGCGTACCAGAAGCCGATCGTAGCGGCGGCGAATCCCACCGTCGCGAGTCCGAGTAGTCCGGCCATGGCACGGACCGGGTCGACCGGCAACCGTGCGGTAGCGTTGGCCTCATCGCGATAGAGTGCGGCACTCAGCCCGAGGGCGACGACGACCGCGAGCCCGCCGATCACCCACCCCCACCCGCCGTAGGCAACGGCGGGGACGTCGTAGAAGGCCGTCGACGATACTGGATCGCCGATGAAGAACGGTCCACCAACCCCGGTGCCGGGGTACGCCTCCGCGAGCACGGCAGAGACCGAAACGTCGGCGCCATCGACGGTTATCGACGAGGCCAACCGGACCTGCAGTTCTCCGAGCGGCCACCGAACGATAAAGATGATGCTCCCGAGAGGTCCGTTCGGCTGCAACGTGAGGCTCCAGGGGGTGAGTGCCGCGACCCAGGAAGCGACGACCGCGAGTTCACCGGCGTACTCGGCTTTGACCCAGGCCATCGATTGACCCGGCCGGTCGAGCGAGGAAAAGTCTACCGACCCTGCCCCGTTACGTTCATTTGGCCAGCTTCCTAAGGTTCACATACCGGATGAGGCGCGAGTACTTTACCCTCCAGACTCAGGCTGGCGGGGACGCCAGACCCACCATCACTATCGAGTACGACGGCCCCGAAGCGGACCTCGAGGCTGCCCTCCGAGACGACGCCGGCGCGTTGCTCCCGGCCGAGGCGCTTGACGTCACGTGCCGCCTCCTCGAGGAGGGGACGGAGGGTGGGTGTGTTCTCGGGTTGACCCACCGGCTCACCGGCGAGTTCCTGTTGGAGGTGAACGCACCGGCCCCGGCCGTGCTGAACCTGGTTGATGCCGCTCGTTCGAACGGCGACGAGGACGGGACCTACCGGGTCCGAGTGGACTCCGAGGAGACTGATCTCACGTACGACAAGGAGACGCTGCTCGTCTACGACGGCGAGGGCAACCTGTT
>CAYUFG010000080.1:0-9520 GCA_964443815.1 uncultured Halobacteriales archaeon
ATCATCACGACCGTCACCGCCGTCACGACCGCCGTCGCGACGGTCCGACGCGACGCGATCGGCAGCCGCGCCACCGCCGCCTCCACCCCCGAGCGCATGATGTGTCCGCCGTCCAGCGGAAAGGCCGGGATGCAGTTGAACACGGCGAGGTTGAAGTTGATCCACGCCGTCCAGAACAGGGTGCTCGCGAGCACGAACACGCCCCCGCCCAACACGCCAAGCGGCCCCTCGACGACGAAGAAGTTCGTCACCTCGCCGACGAAGCCGAAGAAGTTGTAGCTCGCCGACGGGTCTACCAGGCTCGCGAACGGCAACACCAACAGGATCACGAACGCCACCAGGAGGTCGCCAGACGCGAGCCCCTCCAGCAGGCCCCCGGGGCCGCCCCCGAGGATCGTCGCGAACCGCTCGGCGGGGTAGCCGTCGATGCCGAAGTCGTCGACCACCACGCTGCTGTAGCCGTCCTCGACGAACACGCCGAGGATCGGCCGGCCGTCGGCCGCCTGGCCGATTTCGACGGACCACGTCTCCCGCTCGCCGTCCACGTAGCCCTCGACCGTCACGGTCTCGCCGACGCCGTAGCTCGACAGCGCCGCAGAGAGCCCGTCGGCCGTCAGCACCCGCTCGTCGCCCACCCGCGTGACGATCAGGCTCGTGTCCGTCGGCCCGCCCGCCTCGGCCAGCGGGCCGCCCTCGGACACCAGACTCACGAACGCCCCAACCGGCATCGTCGTCGTCCCCCCGCTGGTCCGCACCTCGACGATCGTCCGGTCCGCGACCGCTCGCGCGAACTCGGCCTCGGTCCGCACGGTCGTCCCGTTGACCGCCTCGATCCTCGGCAACATGTCCCCGCCCGTCGAGATGTCGCCAAGTACCGCCGGCGACCCGCCCATGATCACCAGCCGCCGGTCGACCGCGAGGGTCTCGCCGCGGGCGAGCTCGATCGACACCGTCGACGCCTCGACGGCGGCCAGGCGGTCGTCCAACTCCGCCCCGCTCGATACCGCCGTCCCGTTCACCCCGACGATCAGGTCGCCGTAACTCAGCCCTGCCTGGTCGGCGCTCGATCCCGGGAGGACGTCGCCCACGCCCGCCCCCGCAGCCGGGCCGACCGACGCCATCACCGGCCCGAACAACAGCACAAGCGCGATCGCCGTCACCGCGAAGTTGTTCGTCACACCCGCGGCGAACATCCGCGTCCGGCCGCCGCGGTCCGCCGCTCGCTGGCTCGCCTCGTCCGGCTCGACGAACGCCCCGATCGGAATCACCGTGAACAGCGCCAGCCCCAGCGAGTCGATGTCGATATCCTCCACGCGACAGAGCAGGCCGTGCCCGCCCTCGTGGACCACCAGCCCCACCAAGAGCCCGAAGATGATGTAGTGGGCCGCCGACAACGGCAGGTACGAATTCAGCCCCGGAATCACCAGCATGTGCTGTGGGTCGTACGACGGCGTCGCCTCCGGTCGCGTCACGATGCCGTACGCCGCCGTCGCCACGAGCACCGTCATCCCCACCATCACGACCGCGGCGATCCCCACGCCGAGGTTCCCCCAGGCCCGCCACACCCGCTTGGGCGCCGACAGCCGCTCCAGCAAGGCCCGGCCCCGCCCGGTGTGGATCGTCGTGATCGGGCCCGACAGCCGCACCCAGTCGGGCAGGTACCCGCGGTCCTTCAGCGCCGCCGCCCCGACCGTATAGAGGATAATCCCGCCGAGCACCCACCAGAGAACGGAGACCATTATGGGAGCGACGGAACGCGCGAAAAAGAGGGTTCCGCTACCGCTCCCGGCGTAGCCGCGCCACCACGAATTCCCTGTCCAGTCTGCCGAGGAATCTGCCCAACTGGGGCCCCTCGTCGTCGTCGAAGAACAGCCGGTAGCCCGTCGCGAAGAACTCCCCTACGTCCAGGCCGTGGCGCTTGGCCGCCTCGTAAATCTCCCCCTGGATCGCCTCGCCGTCCTTTCCCGCGGCGACGACGTCCGCCACCTCGTCCAACGCCGCCGCCGTCTCGGCGTCTACGGCCACGTCCGGCAGCTCGCTGCGCTTGAGTTCGTAGTTGAACTCGTTGTCCGTCAGTCTCGCCCACCGCCTGGCCCGTTCGACCCGCTCGAGCGCCGCCGCGACCGCCGCGTCGCTCGCGTCCGCCGGGACGTGCCCCTCCCGACGGGCGATGTCCTCCCGCAGCGTGGGGTCGTCCGCCATCCCGAGTACGGCCGCGAACGTGTAGGGGATCCGGAACCGCTCCGCCTCGGGATCGTCGACCAGCAACGGATATGCCCGCTCGGCCAGCGCCCGCTCGCGGTCCGTCACGTCCTCGGCCACGCCGCGGTAGACCCGCTCGAAACGGTCGAACTCGTCGACTAGCCCGTCGATCCGCTCGACGCTGAAGTCCCGCTGTTTCAGCGGCTCCTTCACGAAGAAGTACTTCAGCACTTCCGGTTCGACCAGCTCGAGCACCTCCCTCACCGTCACCACGTTGCCCGACGACGACGACAGCGCCTCACCCTCCAGCGTGAACCACTCATACACCATCGGAACCGGCGGCTCGACGTCCAGCACCCGTCGGGCGATCTCCCGCCCGCTCGGCCACGACCCCTCCGCGTGGTCCTTGCCGAAGGGCTCGAAGTCAACCGCCAGGACGTCCCACTGGGCCGGCCACTCGAACCGCCACGGCAACTTCCCCTCCCGCCACGTCGCCGTCCCCGCGTGACCACACCCCTCGATCGTGTCACCGTCCGCCGCACTGTCCGTACACCGGTAGTCGACCGTCCGCGCGTCTAAGTCGACCGCGGTGATCGTCTCCGTGAGCTGCCCGCACGAATCACAGATGGCGAAGAAGGGAACGTAGTCGTCGTCGACCTTGTCCTGGTAGGCAGCGAGCACCTCCCGCGCCTCGTCCGCCCGCTCGAGCACCCGCCTGACGACCGGCTCGAACTCACCCGTCTCGTACAGCGCCGTGTTCGAGACCACCTCGACGTCGACGCCCAGCCGCGCTGCGTCCCGCTCAAGCAGCCGCGTGAAATGCTCGCCGTACGAATCACAACACCCGAACGGGTCCGGTACGTCGGTGTACGGCCGCCCGAGGTTCCGACCCAGCGCACCCGCGTCGACCTCGCCCAGCCCGACGATCCGACCGTCGAGGTCCGCCAGCCGGCGTGGCACCGCGCGCAAGCGGTCGCGGTCGTCCGCCGTGAACACCTGCCGCACCTCGTGGCCACGCTCGCGCAGCACCGCTGCCACGAAGTATCCCCGGACGATCTCGTTCAGGTGGCCCAGGTGGGGCACGCCCGACGGCGACACGCCCCCCTTGATCACGATCGGCTCCGCGGGCTCCCGCGCCTCGACTGCGTCCGCGGCCGCGTCCGCCCAGAACGCCCGCTTGGCGCTGCTCGCCACCGCGTACGGGTCGGTGGTCATGCCGGCGGGACGATCTCCGTGCCGTCGTGGTCGCCGGCGATCGCGTCGGCGATCCGCTCTGGGTCCGTCCCGTCCAGCACGATCGTCCGCAGGCCGGATCGCTCGATCAGCTTCGCCGCCAACAGGTCCACCGGCGCCTTGCTCCCCGCGGCCATCTCGATGTCGCCCACGACGTCGAGCAACTCCGCCGCCGTCAACCGATCGAACTGCTCCGCGTCCGCGTGCGTGTCCGGATCCGCGTCGTACACCCCCGCGACGCTCGTCGCCAGCACCAATAGGTCCGCATCCACGTATTCCGCGAACGCCGCCGCCACTGCATCAGTCGTCTGCCCCGCGACTGTCCCACCCATCACCGGCATGTCGCCACGCTTGAGCGCCTCGCGGCCGGTCTCGTACGATTCCGGCGGCGTCGGCGCCGCTCGGTCCGACAGCGCAGCGATCAACAGCCGCGCGTTCACCCGCGTCACCGCGATGCCGAGGTGGTCGAGCTCGATCTCGTTCGCCCCGACCGCCCGGCCCGCCTCGATATACTCCCGTGCCACCTCGCCCCCGCCGACCACCACCCCGAGATCGTGCGCCCCGTCGATCCGCTCAAGAACCGCCGCGTACCCCGCGACCCGGTCGGCGGAGAGGTCCGGCGCAAGGACGCTCCCGCCGATCGAGACGACTGCCTTCATTAGCGCCGCGTTCCCTCGTCGCGGGCTTAAGCGTTGGTATGCGCCGGCGTCTGACGCTCGTCTGCCTCCGCCCGAGATCTCGGGCTGTTCGAGGGGATTGAATCGACAAATTACGATTTTCGTTCTACGAAATAAAATCGGCCCATGGTCGGCACGATGACGGCGTTAGATCGTCTTGTGAAACGTCTCGTTCCATCTCCACCCGTCGTAAAAGGTTCGTGTATTACCGATAAAACCTGAATCGAGCCGAAGATTTGCTAAGGATCTCGACCTTATAACCCTATACGGGGGAAATGCGTGAGCGAGGTTGAACCAAATGACCACCACCTCGACGCCCTCCGTCGACGACCGGTCGAAGGAAGAACGGTTGAAATCCTACCTCAAGGGTAAAGTTCAGAATGGTGAACTGTATTTCAAGAGTAAATTCATCGCCGATGAGGTCGGGCTCTCCCCGAAGGAAATCGGTGCGCTGATGGTGAAGTTGCGCGACTCGGCGACCGACATCCAGGTCGAGAAGTGGTCGTACACGAGCGCCACCACGTGGCGCGTCGAGCCGGCCTGATCCGATTCACAGCCTCGGTCCCCTCGTTCCCCGGCCCCCGTCAGGGGGTTTTTCCCCACCCATTCCGAACAACCAGCAATGCCTACCCGCGAGGTTCCGGCGGACGTTCCCGACGGCGCCGACCTCGCGTCCGTCTTCGACGTCTACGAGGTTCGCCGTGACGGCGACCGGTTGCTGTACGTCGGCGAGCCCCGCGTCGACCGCGAGACGCTGGAACGGACCGCCTGGCCGGCCTTCCGCGAGGCCGGCTACGAGGTCTCCCTCCAGCACGGGTACGACCCCGAGGAGGGCCTGCCGCTGTCGCCCGGCGAGACCGTGCTCGTCGCCCGTCCCCGGACGAGTCAAGGAGGCATCCCGCTGCGGAACGTCGTGTTGTTCGTCCTCACGGTCATCTCGACGCTGCTCGTTGGCGCTGCAGAGTGGTACCGCATCCCCATCACGGAGGAGCCGCTCCGAACGCTGGAAGCGTGGCCATTCGTCGTAGCCGTCCTCGGCATCCTCGGCATCCACGAGTTCGGCCACTACGCCCTAAGTCGGTATCACGACGTCGACGCGAGCTTACCGTACTTCATCCCCTTCCCGACGATTATCGGGACGATGGGCGCAGTCATCCGGATGCGCGGGCGAATACCCGACCGACGGGCCCTGTTCGACATCGGTGTCGCGGGGCCGCTCGCGGGGCTCGCCGCGACTGTCGTCGTGGCCGTCATCGGCCTGTCGCTGGATCCGTTGCCGGTCCAGCAGGCCCAAATGCAGGCCTCCGAGGGGTTGCTCGTGCGGTTCAACGAACCCCTCCTGCTCCAGGCTATCGGCGCCGTCGTCCCGGGACCGAGTGGCGAAGCCGTTCACCCCGTCTACTTCGGGGCCTGGGCGGGTGCGTTAATCACGTTCCTCAATCTGATTCCGGTCGGCCAACTCGACGGCGGACACATCCTCCGGGCGATGGTAGGGCGAAATCAAGAGCGCGTCGCGCCGTTCGTCCCGGCCGCACTGTTCGGCCTCGCGGGCTATCTCTACCTCTTCGACGACGGGTTCTTCGAGGGAACGATCTGGATCGTCTGGGGGTTCCTGACCATGGGTCTGGCCTACGCCGGTGCGGCGACCCCTATTCGAGACGACGCCATCGGATGGAAACGGCTGCTCGTCGGCGCCGTCACGTTCGTCCTCTGGCTCGCCTGTTTCACGCCCGTTCCGATCGAGCTCGTCCGTGTGTAAACCCCCGAGCCGGGAGCGGGTCGCCGTCAAACGTGACATCGTCGCCGACCACCGTCCCGATCCTCGTAAGCGCTGCCGGACACTCTGCGATCGCGTCGTCGACTGCCGCCTCGGGAATCGTACAGACGAGTTCGAAGTCCTCTCCGGTGAAACAGCCCAATTCGAGTCGGTCCTCGCCGTTCTCGACGACTGCGTCGACCGCGGGGTCGATCGGGAGCGGTGACTCGACGGCCATCCCGCAGCCGCTCGCCTCGGCGAGCTGGTGGAGCGAGATCGCGAGGCCGTCACTCGAATCCAGCATCGCGGTGACGCGAGACGCGAGTGCCCGGCCGGCGGCCACGCGTGGCAGGAATCGAAAAAGTTCGTTCCCGCGGTCGACGTCGCCCCGCTCGAAGTACCGCAGAGCCGCGCCGGTGCGACCGAGCGTCCCAGTAACGCAGACGGCCTCGCCGACCGAGGCTCCGGATCGGCGGATGGGAGTGTCGGTCCGACCGAGCGCGGTCGTCGCCGTGGTAAATTCGTCGTGTTTGTCGAGGTCACCGCCGACGTACGCACAGTCACAGTGCTCGCTTACCTCGCGGGCGCCGTCGACGAACGCGTCGACCTCGTCCCAGTCGAGTTCTGGGGCGCCGTAGGCGGCAACAGTCGCGACCGGCGAGGCACCCATCGCGGCGACATCGGACAGCGACGCGCCCACTGCCCGCCAGCCAGCCGTGTATCGCGTCGTTCCCTCGGGGAAGTCCGTCCGGGCGTGGAGCATGTCGGTCGTGAGGACAAGCCCGTCGATCACGGCGGCGTCGTCACCCGCGCCTGGCAGGCCGGCCGAGAGACGATCCAAGGCCGTCCGTTCGTCCATGGCGGCCGGTGGGCGGGCCGGCGCTTAAACCGTCGGCCTTCCGGTGGCTTCAAGCCGCGATGGGGCCACAGTTCCGGCAATGCAACGGGACCGTCTAGCCACGGTCGCTGGCTTCGCCGGAGCGATCGTCGTCCTCGGGGTCCTGGTGTGGTTCGTCGGCGTCGAGGACATCCTCACGGCGCTCTCGCGAGCGGATCCCCGCATGCTCGGCTTTGTCGTCGTCGCCTCGGCCATCTGGGTTGCCGCCTGGGGCCTGTCGCTGTGGACCGTCCTGCGATCTATCGGCGCGCCGATCCCCGCAGGGCGGGCGATTTTCGTCTTCTCGGCGGCGATGTTTTCGAACAACGTCACGCCTTTTGGCCAGGCGGGGGGCGAACCGGTCAGCGCTCTACTCATCTCGACGGCGTCGGACACCGATTATCAGACCGGTCTCGCCGCCATCGCCAGTGTCGATACGCTGCACTTCGTCCCCTCGATCGGCCTCGCGACCGTCGGGTTCGGCTCGATCCTGCTCGGCGCTGTCGAACTCACCGAGAACGTTGCCGTGGCCGCGATCGCCGTGGCAGTCCTTGCGATGATCGTGCCCGTGATCGCCCTCGTCGGCTGGTACAACCGCCACCGGATCGAGGCGGCCATCGTCCGGGCTTTCGCGCCTGTCTCCCGCGTCGTCGGTCGGTTCGTTCCGCGCGTCTCCGCGCCCGATCCGGCGGACGTCGAACACCGCATCGAGGGGTTCTTCCGGACCATCGAGCGGGTCGCTGGCGACCGCCGCGCGCTCGTCACCGCGATGGCCTTCTCGGCCATCGGCTGGATTTCCCTGTCGGGTGCGCTCTGGCTTTCGCTGCTCGCGATGGGCTTTTCGGTCCCATTCTTCGCCGCGCTGTTCGTCGTTCCGGTGGGCTCGATCGCCGGCGTCACCCCGCTGCCCGGCGGGCTGGGTGGCCTCGAGGCGGCATTTATCGTCCTGTTGGCGGCGAGCACCGGCATCGCCGCACCGGTCGCCACCGCCGCGGTGCTCATTCACCGGGGGGCCACGTACTGGCTGCCGACGCTGTTCGGCGGTGGCGCGGCAGCCGTCATCGGCTCGTGGCGTCGCCGGTGAACTCCCCTCACCTGCTTGCCGCATTCGGCAGCGCTACGAGGAAGGAGGATTAGCGTCTGCAATCAGCTAAACGATGGGCTTAACTGACGGCGACGGGAATCCCGGGCAATGACGACGCTCTACGACGTGCCCCCTGAGGACCTCATCGAGGCGGTCGCGGCCGACCTCGCCGACGAGTCCGCCATCGAGGCCCCGGACTGGGCCGAGTTCACGAAGACCAGCCACGACCGCGAACTCCCGCCGGAACAGGACGACTTCTGGGAGCGCCGCGCTGCGTCCCTGCTCCGAAAAGTTGCCGTCGACGGCCCCATCGGTGTTGGCAGCCTTCGCACGGCGTACGGCTCGGCTGCACAGGGGTCGAACCGATACAAGGTCCGGCCGCGTCACAGCACCGACGGTTCCGGGACCATCGTCCGGACCGCCCTCCAGCAACTCGAGGAGGCCGGCTACGTCGAGCGCGCCGAGGGCGAGGGCCGCGTCATCACGAGTGATGGCCACTCCCTGCTTGATACCGTCGCTGAGGACGTCATGGCGGACCTCGACGACCCCGAACTCGAGCGGTACGCGTAGCCGAGTCCATCGATTCCTCTGAGAGCGCCGGGACGAGCGGTGCATCCAGCGGTCGCTCCTCGCCGTGAAAAACGGGGGCGAAAAATCGCTCAGTCCGACGCGTCAGGTTCGAGCCGGCGGAATCCATCCACAATCGCCTGCTTCGCCACCGCTCCGTGGGTCGTCCAGTGGTGAGCGTAGTCGAGCATGTCGTCGTATACGTCCGGCTTGCACCCTGCGGCCCGTGGATGACCCCCGCCGTTGACCTGTGCGGCCACCTCGTGACACCGCTCGAATGTCTCAGTCCCGCGAATACTCGCACTGCCGGCCGGCTTGACGATCACCGACGCGTCCGCGCCCCGCTCTTTCAGCGCCTCGGCGACCTCGTTCTGTGAACAGCGGCCGTACGTGACGCCGACTGTCCAAGGACCCACCGTGCGGAGTTCGGCGCGCTCGACGGCTTTCTCGATTAGGGCATCCTTCTCGACGCGCTTCTCCGCCAAGTATTCCCTGACGTCGACGGGCAGATCCGCCCCATGTTCGGCCACTACGTCGACGTACTCCTCGGCGTCGGCCCAGTAGCTGAAGTCCGCGAGATCGTCCGATCTCTCGTCATCGCGGATCCAGAGATCGTGATCGCGGGTTGCCGCGGCCAGGTCCGCGAAGCGGTCGGAAAAGTCGTGGTCGAGTTCGGCGAGCGCGACGTCGGCCGTGCAGACCTCGTCGGACTCGCCGACTGTGAGTTCGACGCCCGCGTCGGTCACGAGTTCTCGAAGCTCCGCCTCCCACTGGTGGTGGTCGTACCATGCGATCCGGCCGGCCCGTTCGGCCAGGGCCGGGAGTGTCGCGACATCCGTGGCCGAGTCGGGACAGAGGTCACAGATGAAGACGGTGACGCCGGGCTCGCCGTACTCGGCGGCCCACTCGATGGCGGTGTCGAGTTCGTGCGGCCCCGTGGGAACGAGCACGCCTTCCCCGCAGGCCGCTCGAATCAGGGCGGTACACGCCAGGCCGTCGGCGTCGGGGTCGGCGATCACGACCGTATCCGCGCCGGCAAGCGCCTCGGCGGTCTCCCGTTCCGTGCGCTCCTCCTCGAGTCCGTCCGGGTACCAGAACCCCTCGCCCGGGAGCACGGACTTGCG
>CAYUFG010000081.1:0-9352 GCA_964443815.1 uncultured Halobacteriales archaeon
GTGGCCTCGCCGGGGTCGTCACGGGCGTACAGGGCGGTGTCCGTCGCGACGACCAGGCCCTTGCGCCCGCGGTTCCGACCCGCAGAGATCCAGTTGAAGGCATCGTCGAGCGCCTGCGTCCCGGAGATACAGGCGAACTTGCGCTCGCCCTTATTCGCGTGGTGGAAGTCGCCGTCGAAAACCTGCTCGAGACAGCCCGCGATGTACGTCGAAACGGGCTTGGAGTTGTCGAACGCACTTTCGGTCGCGACGTCGATTCGGCCGATGTCCTCGGGAACGAGGCCCTTGCGATCCATGAGTCGGTAAGCGGCGTTCGCCCCCATCGTAACGATGTCCTCGTACGCGTCGGGAAACGAAGCGCCGCGCAGGCCAAGGCCCTTGGTGTACTTCGCTGGGTCCTCGCCCTGGGCCGGGGCGAAGGTCTCCACGAGGTCGAGTTTCAGCTTGCCCGTCCAGATCTCGATGCCGTCGATACCGACCGATGTCATGTCCCGGGGTGCGCGGAGGCGCTATAAGTCGGTGTCGACTGTGCTTTCGACGGACGTCGTAATCACGGGTGAAATTCGGTCAGGGCCCATCAGTCGTCTCGGCCTGAACCATGATCTCGGTATTCCCTACCGAGTCCGTCCCAGTGACCCGGTTGCTGACGTCTTGGTTCCAATAGGCCTGTGAATTTCAAGCTAGCGTATCTGTCTCGGTAGCGTTCGAGACACCAGCATAACTACTTGTTGCGGAGTCCACCACTGTCCCATCCGGGTTGGTCAGCTCCACCGCGGGTTGAATCAGGCCTCGTCCTCTTCCTCGACGACCTCGGGGTCGGCCATCGCTGACTGGAGGCTGTCCAACCCGTTGACCCACTCCGCAACCAGGCCGAACTCGAGATCCTCAGCCAGGCCGACCGGCAGTTCAGCCCCGTCGATGACGAGCGTGCCTGCCTGAACACAGTAACCGAGCGCGGCATCAAGGTCGTCGTCCGCTTCGGCGTCGGCCGCTGCCTCGACAAGTTCTCCTACACTGCCGTCCGTGGCGGGACCCCCGGCGACGTACTCCTGGGCCGCGTAGACGACACACATCAGCGAGCGCTGGACACCGTCGACCAGGATCGCCTTCTCCTCGTCCTCGATGGCCGGCTCCGCGAGGACGATCTCCTCGACGTCTGAAAGCTCCCCCAGCGCCGCCTCCTCGTCGAGGTCGCCGTCGTCGTAGCCGGTGATGATCTTCGCAACGGCGATGGCGGTGTCGTCCTGGAGGTTCAAGAGCAACCGCGCGGAGTCCTCGTCCTCCGGGTCGACCTCCTCCTCGCGGATCCGGTCGAGCCAGTTCTGCCAGCGCTCCTGCGTGTAATATTCCCCCGGAGGCGTACTCATATACAAGTCCTCTCTTGGCCCCGGGGTTATGACTTTCGACAACCACCGTTTTTCCCCGGGCCTCGGGCCGTGCTTTCGATCCGGGCCTCGTATGCTGGACCAAAACGCCGGGCGTTCGGCCTGGGGTCCGGAGTGTCACTAGATGAGCAGCCGCGACAGGAAACTCGTCAGCGCGTCGTTCCTACGGTGCCGCGCGCTTGCTCACTTCTCCCGTCTCGACTGATCGTCGCGCTACCGCCGGAGTGATCCTTCGAGCGTCGCCTCGGTGTCGACGCCGTAGACGCTCGCCGGCGTATCCACGTGGGCGATCCGGATGGCGTCATCGCGGCCCTGTTCCCGGAGCCATTCGACCCGCCGAGGGACCGTCTTCGGACCAAGTACAGCACCTGGTCGTTCGGGGTCGTCGAGGAAGTCGGTCTCCATCATGAACGGGCCGCCGGCATCGGCCGCGGCCTCAAGGTTTCCTTCGTCGGCGAGGACGCTCGGTATGGCTCCCTCTATCGGGCCCTGAGCGTAGTGGACGACGACGCGCTCGCGAGGCAGCCCGCGGTCCTCGGCCCACTCACCGACAGTCGTGAAGTCCTCGCCGCCCTCGGTATGGAGCTGCACGGCACAGCCAATCTCCGCACCGAGTTCGAAAGCGTACCGCATCACCTCGTTCGAAGCAGCCCAGACTTCGTCGTCGACGTCGTAGTGTGGCCGGCCGGATTTCAACGCCAGCGCCGGGCCGTTGGCGACGAATTCCGCGGCGACGTCGAGTCCAGCCTGCATCAGCTCGCGGGCACCCTCGGGGTCGTAGCCACGGTCGACGAGTCGTGAGACGAGAGCCGGATGCACACCGAGCACCGGCCACGCCCGCCCGGGCAGCTCATCGTCGGCTGCCTCGGCCATCTCGACGGTGAGTTCGAACGTCTCCCGGAATCCGTCGGGACCGTCGACCTCACCCACAAGGTACCACGACGGTTTGTTGAGGACACAGAGGTGCGTGCCGCCGGCACCGGCGAAGGCCGCGGCCGCTTCCGTACCGCGGCCGTTCACGGGGTCGAGGTGGAGGTGGTCGTCGAGGACGGGGCCGATCATGGGTCCCCGTCGCGGTCCGGCCGGCAAAAACCGTTCGGCTACGCGTCCTCGAGCGTGTAGGCGCGGTTCGCGGCGTTCCGGAGTGCATCCGAGCGGCCGTGTGCGCCCGGTGCGATCGCGACGGTCTCCACCCCCCGCCGTGCCGCGGCTTCAAGAACCGGCTTGAAATCAGAATCTCGCGAAACCACGACAAGCACGTCAATGTCGCCATCGACCGCAGCCGACGTGGCGTCCACTGCGAGCCGGACGTCCACGTCGCTGCTCGTGGTGACGACCTCGAAGCCACGCGCCTCCGCCGCTTGGAGTAGCTCCGGTGGCGCCTGCTCGTCGAGGTACAGCCGCGTGACGACCAGTCGCCCGTCGATGGCAGCGCGGTCCCGGAGATCGTCCAGATCGACGTCGAACTCGCTCCGAAGGACGTTCGGGCCGTCGACGTAGAGCCCGACGCGCGTCCTCGAGCCGACTAGCCAGTCGCGCAACCCCATGGGTCGCGTACCGGCCGGTCCCACAAAGCCCTGCCGTCCGCTGTCGCCTCAACCTTTAGGCGAGTAGGCGCCGAAGCCTGGCGCAATGCCTTACGAGTTCGACTGGCAGGTTCGCGTCGCCGACAGCGACTTCTCCGGCCTCGTTTACACGCCGGCCGTCCTCGACTATTCGATCCGTGCGATCAACGAGTTGATGGCGTCTATGGACTACGCCGCTTACCAGGAGGGCGACGCGGCGGACGTCATATACCCCACGAAGCACGCGGCGGTCGATTTCGTCGAGCCGATCGGCGTCGGCGACCAGCTCACCATCGAGGTCACACCCGACCTCGGCGACTCATCGGTCACGTTCGTCGCCAAGGGGCGGCGTGGCGACGAGACCGCATTCGAGGCGACCGTGATCATGGTGTTCGTCGACGCGGACACCATGGAGCCGGTGTCCATTCCTGACGACGTTCGGACCGGCCTCGGACGGTACGCGATCCCATAGCCCCAAACGGTTATGCGCCAGCCCCGCGTCGGAGACCAGATATGGACGAGTCAACCCGCAACGAGTTAATGGACGGCTACTTCGATGGCATGGACAGTGGTGAACGCGACGTCCTCGGGGACGCGATCGCGTCGGATGTCGTCTATCACCACCCCGTGCGCACAGTCACCGGCCGCGACGCGGCGATAGAGCTGATCATCGACGAGCGGCCGCCACAGGACTCCGTCCACGAGATCGAACGCCGAATCCACAGCGCCGACGCGTCCGTCGCCGAGGGACGGAAGGTCGGGACCGTCGAGGGGGAGCCGGTGGAACTCCCCTTCTGTGACGTGTTCGAGTTCGACGAGGACGAGTCAGCCATCACGAGCATCGGCGTCTACGTGCGCGAGTGAGACCCGAACGGAACGGCGTCGGGATCGCGACCGGTCTGCGAACGGCTCTCCCGACCCCGGGGGAGCTGGTAAGTCAAAGCCACGTCCAGGATACGGTGGGATGTCAACCGTCGAGGCGACGGACCAGGGGATCGTCGACTTCCAGGATATCGGGATTCGAGACGCCACAGAGACCGATTTCGCCAGGACGGCGGGGGCGTGTTGTGTGGTCATCGGGCACCTGCTGACCCGAGAGACTTTTGCTCGCCCACCTCGACCTGCTGTTCCACAACTCCGGCAAGCCGAATAGACTCGTCCAAGATCGGATCACGCATCTTCCGCTAGGATGTTTTCTAGTGATCAATCTGGCACCCGAGGCAGTCGGGGGCTCGGTTGTCCCTACGGTTCGATGACAAGCTTGCCGATAAAGCTGTCCTCCATGACTGCCCTTTGAGCCTCCGGGGCCTCGTCCAACTCGTACGACCGGGCGATCGAGATATCGAGTGCCCCTGTCTCCATGAGGTAGCTTACGCCGGCGAGCACCTCGCTCAGATCGGGCGCGTTGAAAAGGCTCATGAAGGTGTAGCCGGCGTCAACGTTGCGCGATGCGTTCACGTTCGAGAAGCCGGCCTCCGGGTCGTTCTCGCCGATGCCGACAATGCTGGCGTGGGGATTCGCCACCTCGGTGTCGAACTGGAGGTAGTCGTCGAGGCGGTGGTCGAGGACGACGTCGACGCCGCCCTCGGGCCCCCCAGCTGACCGGCCGCCGCCCGTTCCCGGCGACCCGCCGTTTGCCGCCCCCTTGACTGCCGCGGCGAGGTCGTCCCGTCCGTAGTCTAACACCGCGTCCGCGCCGAGGTCAGCCACCGCCTCGTGGTAGTCAGGCCGGGCAGTCGTGATCACGTGTGCATTGACGGCCGCGGCAATCTGGACGGCCGCGTGGCCGACGCCGCCGGAGCCCCCGTGAATCAGGCAAATCTCCGCCGGATCCAGCCCTGCAATGCCGATCAACGCCCGCCAGGCGGTCGCGGCCGCGACCGGCGCGGCACCGGCGGCCGTACGGTCGACCTCGTCCCCGAGCGGCGCCACCGTGTCGGTCCCAACGGTGAGGTATTCGGCGTAGGAACCCTGGCGTGAGGCGTTACCCACACCGGTGCCGAAGACGCCGTCGCCCGGTTCGTAGCCGGCGACGTCGTCGCCGGTTTCGACGACAGTCCCGGCGAAATCCACGCCTGGCGTGAACGGGAGCGCGACCGGCTCGTATGAACCGTCCCGGAAGTAGGTGTCCACGGGATTGACGCCGGCCGCGGAGACCTCCACGAGCAGTTCGTCGGCGGCTGGCTCCGGCCGATCCACCGTTTTGACGCTCAGTACGTCCGCATCGCCGTGTTCCGAGTGACGGACGGCTCGCATGTCAGTTTGACCGTCGGGTGGCGGCCTCATTAACGTGGGGCCCCACCGGTCGGTGATCCAGCGTATCCGATCGTTTGTGCGGCTTGAGCCACGCCGCATCGCCGATGGCGCGACGAGTGCGAGCACGAACGGGAGTCCGACCCGGTCCCACACCGACGCCGAACTGGCCGAGCGGGGCGTGGCGTCGAGCTTCGTGACTCTCTGGCTCGATACCGGGCGGACGAGTCGGGACGCGGAGTCGGTGATGACACATCCGTGGGTAGATCGGGTGACGTGATCCCACGCGGGAAGTCCCGGTCATCCGTATTCGATACACCTCACACTTACGGCAGTCAGGTGTCTCGTTAGCGCCACGCATGCTTCCGAACGGCTACCGTGGAATCCGTGACGTGGCGAACGCGGACGAGCAGTTCAGGCACGAAAGCCAAGGCATGGACGGCGCCGTGGTCTTAGACATCGCGGATTCGGCGGCGATGTTCGAACTCAGTGACGGCGAGGTTCTGGCAGTCCACCCGTCGTTTCAGTTCTCAAGTTCCGACGTCAGGCTCCGGTGTGACGCTGACACGTGGGACCTCTACCGCTCGGAATCACCGCCGCCGTTCTACCAGGATCTCCGGAGCATCTGGATCAACCACGGCCTCAGCGTCGAGGGAAACCAGGTGCTCGCTTTGCGGTACTGGGGGGCGCTGAAACGCCTCACACAACTCACCGCGGCGGGGTGGGACGATGTCTGAGGCACCGAACGTGGACGGGCCCCACGAGCCGATTACCGGCAGGTACGTCGCGATCGACGTCGGCGGTGACACGTACCGAACGTACTACGAGACGGCGGGGTCGGGCGAGATCCCACTGGTGTGTCTGCACACCGCCGGTGCGGACTCCCGACAGTACCGCCACCAGCTGACCGACGGCGACCTCGGGGAGATCTTCACCCTCTACGCCTTCGATATGCCCTGGCACGGGCGGACGTACCCCCCGATGGAGCGAGAGTGGTGGCTCGACGAGTATCAATTGACAACGGACTTCTACGCCGGATTCATCACGGCATTCGTCGAGACGCTCGATCTCGACGATCCGGTGGCAATGGGGTGTTCGATGGGCGGCGAGATCGTCCTCGAGCTCGCGGCCGAACACTCAGATATCTTCCGGGCAGTCGTCGGCCTCGAAACGACTGACAACATCTCCCTCGACGACACCGGTTACGGCGACACGATGATGGACTATTTTACCAACCCGGCCATAAACCAAGAAGCGTTTCGCGCCGAGTGGTGTCAGGGATTGCACGGTCCCGACGCGCCCGAAGCTAACGTCCGCGAGACGGCCTGGCTGTATAGCCAGTCTGGCGACGGTGTGTACGCCGGAGATCTGCACTTCTACACGCGGGACTTCGACGCCCGGGATCAACTGTCGGATATCGATACCAACGACTGTGGCGTGTACCTTCTCACCGGCGAGTACGACTTCTCCGTCACCCCCAACGATACTCGCCGAGTCGCCGACGCAATCGACGGCTCCTGGTTCGAAATCATGGATGGCCTCGGGCACTATCCGGTAACCGAAGCCCCCGACGAGTTCAACGACTACCTACTCGATGTTGCGGCCGAACTCGCCTAACCAAAACACTAGCGCAGTCGACTTCCCGGGGCTGCTCCCCGAGCGACACCCAGAAGGCCGAACGCAACGCGAGCGGCGTTCCAGCACTCGCCAGATCTGCCCGGTCACCCACCTTCATTAGGTCAGGGGCGGATACGCACGTCAATGATTACCAACCGAGAGTTCCTCGAACGAAACGCTGCCTGGCGGGCCGACCGGCCGGCGCTCCGCGTGGTCGACCGCGACGCCACGATCACTTGGTCCGAGTTCGACGACCGGGCGAACCGGGTCGGTCACGGGCTCGCTGCCCGTGGCGTCCGATCGGGCGACCGCGTCGGCATCGTGCTCCACAACGTCGTCGAGTTTCCCCTCGCCGTCTACGGCTGCTACAAGATCGGTGCCGTTCCGGTCCCGATCAACTACATGCTGGCGCCAGAAACGCTCAAATACATCGTCGACGACGTGAACCCGACGGTGTTGATCTATGACGGGTCGGTCGCCGACCGCTTGGAGCGTGCGGTGGAGTCGACTATCCGTTCACCCGATCTAGTCTGCACCGCCGCGTCTGAGCGTGCCGAGGCGTTCGAGACGCTCGAGCGAGATGGCTCGACTCGGGCGCCACCGGCGCCGCCGGTCGAACCGGACACGGCCTCGTACATTCTGTATACGAGCGGCACGACCGGCGATCCGAAAGGCGTCGTGTTCACGGCCGAGACGGCTCACCACCGTGCCCTCGAGATGGTCTCGACGGTCGACTTCACCCAGTCGAGTGTCGCCCTCCAGCTATCACCCTGGTTCCACGCGGGCGGCATCGACAATACCGTTCATCAGACCGTCGTCGCCGGAGGGGAGTTGCTCGTCCAGAGCGACTTCGACCCCCGCCCGGCACTGGAGGCGATCGAGCGGTACGGCGTCACGCACGTCTCGAGCGTGCCGACGCTGACCAAACGGATCGCCGGCCTCGAGGACGTCGACGACTACGACCTCTCTTCGATCCGGTGCTGGGTCAACATGGGATCGCCGTTGACGGAAGCGGACGCCCGCACCTTCATCGACACGCTCACGTCCAATATTTTCAACAACTACGGGACGACGGAGACGCTCACCGACACCGTCCTCCGACCGGATGACCTGCCGGCCCACGCCGGGACCGTCGGTCGCCCGAACGTCGACAAGCAAGTGAGGGTCGTCGAAGCAGACCGATCGCGCCGTGTCGAGCCCGACGAGACGGTAGCGGTCGGAGAACACGGCGAGGTGATCGTCGCGGGAGAGACTCGCTTTGACTACTACTACGGCGACATGGAAGCGACCGACACCGCCCTGGTTGACGGTTGGTTCTACACCGGCGACATCGGCGTGATCGACGAAGATGGGTACCTGACGGTCACCGGGCGCGCGGACGACCTCGTCAACACCGGCGGGGAGCTCGTCTCGCCGGTCGAGGTCGAGGAAGCCCTCGAAAGTCACGAGTCGGTGGACGCGGCGGTGGTCGTCGGCGAACCGGACGACGAGTGGGGCGAGATCGTTGCGGCGTACCTCGTAGCCGACGACGTCACGACCGCCGACCTCGATGCGTACTGCCGCGAACACGACGGCCTCGCCGACTTCAAACGGCCACGGTCGTGGACGTTCGTCGACGAACTCGCGCGCACGGCGACGGGGAAGAAACAACGCTACCGCTACCGGGACTAGTCTACCTTGCTGAAGTCCCAGGTGACGATCTCCATGGGGTCGACCTCGACGACGACCCGGTCAACCCGCTCGTAGCGCTCCTGGTCCGCGACTTCGCCCTCAAACAGGTGCTCCATGATCATGTCGTGAGTAACCTCGTCGTGGCCAGTTTCGTCGTAAACCGTTGCCCGACCCTGAATCATCACGCCCGAAAGGACGTCGTAGTCCTCGCCGGCGGTCCCCTCGTCGACGATGCAGCAGACACGGTCCTCCCTCCGCAAGTTCGCGACCTTCTGCGATTCCTCGTCGGAGGGGAAAAAGAGCTGTTCGTCGCGCCACTGGTAGCCCACCGGGACGTTGTGGGGAAATCCATCGGGCGAGAGCGTGGCGACCCGCACGGTCTTGTGGCGCTCGAGGAAGTCGTCTCGCTCGGCCTCGCTCATCTGAATGGCCGGGTGCATACCCGCCCGCACGGGGCCGCTGGCAAATACACTTGGGGCTACAGGAACCCGCCGTTGACGCTGAGGACCTGTCCGGTGACCCAGTCCGCGGCGTCGCTCGCGAGGAATAACGTCGCGTTCGCGTGGTCTTCCGGTTGACCCAACCGGCCGAGGGGATAACTCTCGACGACCCGATCGCCGTACTCGTCAAGCCAGTCCTCCGTCGAGGGAGTCCATGTCGTCCCGGGCGAGACGCAGTTCACCCGGATGTCGTGCTGACCGAGTTCCTTCGCGATCGTCTTGGAAAAGGCCACGACGCCGGCTTTGGCCGTCGCGTAGGCCGCGAGATTGGGATCCTGGCCCTGGTAGGAGTCCGACGCGAAGTTGACGACCGAGCCACCGCCGTCGTCCCGCATCGCACGGACGGCGTGGTGGGTCATGT
>CAYUFG010000082.1:0-9291 GCA_964443815.1 uncultured Halobacteriales archaeon
TCACCCAGAATGAAGTCAGCGAGGTAGCGAATATCTCGGAAGTGACGATCCGTAATCGCTATCACGAGTTGCTCGAGGCCGAGGAGAACCTACCCGGAGTCTGATCGCACCCACGCTGCATATCTGACCGGACGCTCGAGGTGGTTTTCGACGGCGATGATTGTCTCGTCGTGTCGAGTGACCCCCTGAGTAGCGGATTGCAGATGCTAAGCCCCCTCAAGGAGCACCGCAGTCTGCGCAATTTGACGAGGCGCACGGTAGGAAGGTGATACGGCGTTCCCAGGACGCACTGCGTTGGTGTGGGAACGAGCCGCACAGCGTCTCGTCACCGGAGTCATTGGCTATCACACGGGTTGAATATCCGATCCAGCGGTCCACCGAAACCGACACTTTCACGCTGGATGGCACGCCTTGGATGCATCCCAGTTGTCAGGTGACTGTAGGGGAAGAACACCAACTACAGGTATCGTCTCGAGCCCACGGACGGCCAGCGAGAGACGCTGGACTCCCACCGCGATACCAGTAGATAACTGTACAACCACGCCCTGTCCTGCTTCAACCAGATTCCCGAGTCTGTGGGGACGGTCAACCAGCGCGTCCGCACGATTCGTGATGAAATTCCCGACTTCAGTTCCTGCAAAGCGCGTCTTGGGAGCGGGAAGCCCCACCCGCAGCGAGCGCCCAGCGCGAGTAGGGTGGGGTAGCTCACCGGACCCGATACCAATCCCTTTGTCACTCACTCCGAATGCCCAGTCATGGTCGACTGCACACCCACGGCGGACGGCCGGGCATCCGAGACGACCCGCCACTTCGTTGCGACCGTTTACGTCGTCAATGATGGCGCGACGGCGCTTCACTACCACGACCGCCTCGGTCTGTGGCTGCCGCCGGGAGGCCACATTGAACGGGACGAACTCCCCAGCACCACGGCCGCGCGGGAAGTTCGGGAGGAACTCGGCCTCGAGGTCGATCTGCTCGCCCCGTCCGGCGGTTTCGATACGGGCACCGTCAGGAGCCTGCCCCGGCCCCAGCACTTCCTGCTCGAGGATATTCACGACAACGCCGACGGGACCGTTGGCCACCAACACGTCGACTTCGTATATTACGGGACCGTTGCGTCTCGTCAAATTCGGCCCGGGGACGGCGAGCAGGACGCCGACGATTGGCGGTGGCTGACTGCCGACGACGTCGATTCCCGGAGGGACCTCGAGCCGGACGTCGAAGCCATCGCCAAAGCCGCCCTCGACGCGGTCGGATCGGCGTGAGCGCCACCACGACCGACCACCTTAGCCGACGAGCGAGTCCACGTACGCTGCGACGTGTTCACCGCGGCGGCGCTTGAATCCGGCCTGGCGCGCGAGCCGATCGAGTTCTCGCGAGACGAGGCTACCGTACTGCATGGCTTTCTTTTGGCGGAAGGCGAGTGTATCGGGCAGCCACCGCCGGGCGGCCAGTCGCAGCGCGTATTTGCGGTCGCCTGTGGTTGAGACGAGGTCCTCGGACGCGAGTCCGAGTGCGGCCTCGACAACGGCGTCGTCGAGGAAGGGCGCGACTGGCTCCATCCCGGCGGACCGAATCGCGAGTACGTCTCGAGGAAGCTGATCTGACAAGCTCTCGACCGTCTCGCGGCGAGCCCCCCTTACGGTGTCCGCGGCGACGCGCGGATCGGTCGGCGCTCTTGCGACCTTCGCGTACCCGCCGAAGAGTTCGTCGGCCCCCTGGCCGACCACGAGCCGGCTAAATCCGTCATCGGACGCTGCCTCGGCCACGCAGCGAAGCGGCGTTGCGATGCCGATGTCCATGGCGTTCCTCCGGTCGGTCGCCCGGGCTACCCGTGGGACGACCCGTTCGAGGGTGCCGTGGTCGAGCGTTACGACGGAGAGGTCCCGTCCGAGGCGGTCCGCCGCCGACCGGGCGGCTTCGACGTCGTGACTGTCCGGAAAACCGACCACATACAGTGGCGCGTCGAGCTGAGCGGCCAGGACCGCCGAGTCAAGTCCGCCAGAGAACGCGATGGCGAGGCCGTCGGATTCGACGCTCTCGAACGTGTGATCCAGGACGGCTCTGATGTTCGATGCGTCCGTCGTCCCCGGATCAGGGTCCGGGAGCGACCAGAGCCGCCGCGGTTGGTCGTCGACTACGTGTCCGGCCGGAACCAGCTGCGGGTCGTCAAGCGCAGTAGGATCGAAGCTCCAGCACCCGTTTGCATCGTAATACATCGGATACCTCCCGAGAACGTCTCGAACGAGGGCGCCGTCCAGGTGACCCGCGAAGCCTCGGGTGCCGGGCAGTGACTCGTCCCGTTCGATGGCGTCCCGCACCTGGGCCGGCGGGGCACCGTGAAGGTGCGCCCTCATTCGAGTAGTCGCCGCAACCGTGTTCCGACCTTCCGCTTAGCCCCCCCGGCGGCCTGTCGGAGGCTCACGCGCCACGGCGTCCGCCGGCCCTCGACGCTCGTGCGACCGTCACGGACGGCTTCCACGATGGCTGCCACCGATCGCTCGTCCGTCTCGACGTGCGTGACTGCACGGCCGACCATCTCGAAGATGTGAGCGTCGCTCCCCGCAGTCATCGGCATGTTGTTTCGCCGGGCGAACCGCTTGGCCTGGCGGTTGGCCCGGCCGGTCAACAGCCGGGAATTGAATACCTCGATGGCGTCGGCCCGGGTGAGTTCGGATCGTTCGATCTCCGCCAGGACGCCGCTGCGGAATTCCTGGAACGGGTGTGGGACGATTGCGATGCCGCCGAAGTCGTGGATACGGTCAACCGTCTCGGCGAACGTGAGGCCAGCGGGAACTAGTTCCTCGACGCCGATAGCCAGGACGTGACCGGCGGCTGTGGACACCTCCATGCCGGGAATACCCACGAGACCGTACTCCGGGGCGCGTTCGGCGGCCTCGAGACTTGCGGATATCTCGTCGTGGTCCGTGATCGCCACGCCGTCAAGCCCGACCGCGGCGGCCTGCTGGAGGAGTTTGTCCACCGGGTCGCGGCCGTCGTAGGACAGGGCCGAGTGGACGTGAAGCTCGACGGCGAGCACGGCTGTCACTACGGGGGTGTACAAAAAAGCGCAGCGATCCGAACGGGAGGCAATTTCGCGCCTTAGCCGTAGACCGGTCCCTCGTGGCTGCTGCCGTCGAAGTCCGGGTCGTAGATGTCCTCCTCCTCGTCGCCGAGGACGTCGATTTCCGCGAGCAGACCCTTCCGAACGACGCGGCTGAGCGCGTGGTCGACCAGCTTGATCCGGGAGGGCACCGGCGTCTCCATCTCGCCGATCATACAGCTTCCCGGGGGCACTTTCATCGTCTGGATGTTCTTGTCGGCGTACGCCTCCAGGTCCTCGTCGTCGGGCAGGCCGCCGTCGCGGTAACCGCGGCTCCAGACGTTCCCGATCGGGTGGAAGTTGCTGGAGACGTTCGGCCCGCCGTCCACCATGAACACCCGGACGGAGTCGCCCTTGTCGACTTGGAGCGGTCCCGCATTGGCCGCCGCGTAGGCGTACTTCTCCCCGTTGAGAACTACGTAAGTCGGATCCTCGGCGGCCATCGCCTCCATGTCGAACGCGTGGTGCCCCTCTTCGCCGGTGTCCTTGTCGGTGTAGAGTTCGTGTTGGCCGAAGTAGAACTCGTGGTCGACGTCGGTCAGTCCGTCTCGCGGTTCCACGACGATCATGCCGAACATGCCCGCGGAAATGTGGTAGTCGAGGTTCGGCACTGCACAGTGGTAGATGAAGGCGCCGGGGTAGTCAGCCCGGAACTTCATCTTGTTCTCTGCGCCCGGATTAGCGGTCGTCGCGATCGAGCCCCCACCGGTGCCGTAGATGGCGTGGAAGTCGACATTGTGCGGCATCGCGTTGCCGTCGGGATTCTCCATCGTCAACTCGACGGTGTCACCCTGGCGCACGCGAACCATCGGCCCGGGAATCTGGCCGTCGAACGTCATGTAGTCGAACGTGACGCCCGGTTCGACCTCCGCAGTCACCTCTTCGACCGTGAGAGTCTGCTGGATCGTCGCCGGCTCGTCCCGGTTGATCGGTTCCGGCACGTCGGCCGGATCGGCCGCGACAGTGTCGACGTCGACCTGGGCCGCGCCGCCGCCAGTGGACGTGTCCGCTTGCGTCGGCGGCTCCTCACTAGTCGGTGCCCCGCTCTGACAGCCAGCGATCGTCGCCGCGCCGCCGACCCCGAGAGCCTGTAGCGCCTTCCGGCGCGTGGTTTCGAACATTGGTGGTCACCTTGCAAATGGGTCTACCGGAGGATACCACAAAAGGACGGAACCGGCTTCTCAGCCCCTTAGAACGCCGTTATGGACATCCTGCATATAAGCACCCCGCGGGGATTCCCGCTTCGTGACAACCGGCAGGAATATATTCGGCTCGCCATTTAAGTAAACCAAACCACGGGCGTCGGGACCGCCACACCGCAGTCGGTGCGGTTATGGGCGTCCGGCGGGAGGAATCGACCGAGATGGTCCGCGAGCCATTTGCCGAGGACGACGCGCCCGACCTCCAGGCCGTCCTCGATGCGCTCGACGACCCCGACTGCCGTGCGATCGTCTCGGCACTCGAGGAACCGATGACGGCGGACCGGATATCCGAGGCTGCGGACGTGCCGCTGTCGACGACCTACCGGAAACTCGACCTGCTCTCGGACGCCTCGCTCTTAGAGGAGGGGATCGAGATCCGCGAGGACGGCCAGCACGCCACACGCTACGCGATCGCGTTCGAGGAGGTCATCATCGCCCTGACGGAGTCACGGGAGTTCGACGTCGAAATCGACCGCCGGCCCCGCGCCGCGGACGAACGGCTGGCAAACCTCTGGACTGAGGTGCGTAAGGAAACATGAGCCCACACGAAATCACGACACCGACGCTGATCGTCGCGTTGAAGACTATCACGCTCGTCCTGGGCGGGCTGATCACGTACTTCGCGTACAAAGCGTATCGCCGCACCGGCGCCCCATCGTTGCGCGCGCTCGCCGTCGGCTTCGGAATCGTCACACTGGGGACTCTCATCGCGGGTGTCGTTGACCAGCTGATTTCGGGCGCTTTCCAACTCGGGCTTCTCGTCGAAAGCGCCCTCATCGCAGTAGGCTTCGCCGTCATCGTCTACTCCTTATACGCCGAGACCTGAGGATTCCCGGCGACTGGTAACAGCCGCGACCCACTTTAATGCGTGGTGCCGTGTTCCCGGTTGGAGGGACCCCGTGACAGACCAGCTCGTGTCCGCGCTGTTCGTCGCCGCTCAGACGGCGACGCTGATCTTCGGCGGTGCCGTTACCGTCCTCGCGTTCCGTGCCTTTCGCCGGACTGGCTCGCCCGCGCTTCGCGCTCTGGCGGTTGGGATTGGCCTGCTTACCATCGGGGCCCTCCTAGGTGGCACGCTCCACCAACTCGCCGGCCTCGGTCTCCGGACGAGCGTCCTTGTTCAGAGCGTCGCCACGGCGGTCGGCTTCGCCGTCCTCACGTACTCGCTGTACACCGACCATGACGCCCGTGCCGAAGGTCGAGTCGAGGGGCGGCCGGACCCAGAGGATTGACCGAATACGTTCGGCACAATCGCCGGGCAGTCGGACACCGTCGATCCCTGCATGACGACCGACATGCTTGACTATCCGGATGACTCGCCTGTTCGGGAACTCGACGTGGCGTCGATGGCACCCCCAGCCCCGCTCGTCGAGACGCTCGAGACGCTCGAATCCCTCGACGATCAGACGGTGCTCGTCCAGCGCAACGACCGCGCACCACAGCATCTCTATCCCAAACTCGACGAACGTGGCTACGAGTACCGGACCGTCGAATCGGACGAGAGCGTCGTGACCGCCATCTGGCGGCCCTAACGCTTGGGTAGGTCGGCGACGAACTTCTCGACACCGCGGCGCTCGACGCTGTAACCCTCGGCGTCGAAGTCGTCGACCTCCGCCTGGAACTCGTAAAATAGCGGCTGGGGATCGTGGTCGTTGATGATGCGGAGCGTCTCGCCGTTCTCGAGCGCCTCGAACGCCTCGTGGATCTGCTGATGGCGCTCTGGCGGCGGGACATCGCGGATGTCGAGCGTGGTCGTGGGCATCATCGGTGGTCCGAGTCTCGAGGGAGAGGACGTTGCCCCGGACATGTTCGGGACCAAGCCCAGACCGGTTCACGCCCTGCCGCTAGCCATGCCCGGGTTCCCCTCGTTCGGCGCGTCTGCGGACGCGGACTTCCGCACCTACGATCGCTTCCACCCCGAGATCGAGCCCGAACCGAGCGACTTTCTCGACGGTCAGGACGTGCTGGCGGGCCGGGACCATGCCGCTTTCCACCGGCTCGCGCGGGCCATTTTCGAGCGTCGAGGCGTTTACGACATGACCTTCGGGTACAACCTCGCCCGGCTCAACCTCGACCCGCGCCATCCCAACGCGGGCTTTCGCTACGCCCGCGAGGCGGCGGACCCGTCGAGGCTTCGTGCCGAGTTCACTCCCACGACCGAGTTCTGCCCACAGAGCGATACACTCACGCTCGGTTCCTTCCGCGCCTGGAACGGTGAGGCCGAAATCCACGAGTTCGACCTCATCCGAGTACGCGTCGACCGGATGCACCACCAGTCGATGGCGATAAACGGCAAACTCGAACAGGCCGAACGCCGCTACCGAGAGACGGGCGAACTAGCCTCGGCGGCCTCATCGGTTTCGACGCCGAACATCGATGCCCCCTTCTAACATGGCGGACCGCAAGGCCGAACTCCGGTCTCTCGCAGCCGATCTCCGGGCGGATACCCGCGTTGCCGACGCGTGGCTAGCCAAGAGCTTCACCGACCGGTTGTTCGTCGTCGAACTCGAGACCGGCGATTCGCTTCCCGAGTCGCTCGAGGCTAGACTCAGGGCCGCTGGCCTCGAACCCTACAACGAACTCCACGACGTCCCAGCCGCCGAGGCGGCATTTGCAGGCGACCTGGCGGGTGCCAGCCGCTTCCAGTTCGTCGATATCGAATCTCGGGGCTCGTTGCAGTCGTACGTGGTGGAGTGACGATGAGTTAACTTCTGGAGTGCCGTAGCACTCGTTCTTGACGGCCTCCCCCGGCCGAAGTCGTGGGCAAACTTCTCGAATCTCCGTAACACAACGAAGTTTCCACCGGGCATGGAAAGCGATAAAGCCGGGTCGTCGCAAAACTTCGGCAATGGCGCTGGCCCCCGCTGACCGCGAACTCGTCGTCGAGGAACTCGGGCGGGAGCCGACCGCGGCCGAAGCCGCCCTGTTCGAGAACCTGTGGAGTGAACACTGCGCGTACCGCTCGTCGCGGCCGTTGCTGTCGGCCTTCGATTCGGCGGGCGAACAAGTCGTCGTCGGGCCGGGCGACGACGCAGCCGTCGTTGCTCTCCCGGACTCGGACACCTACATCACGATGGGGATCGAGAGCCACAACCACCCCAGCTACGTCGACCCATTCGACGGCGCGGCGACTGGCGTCGGCGGCATCGTCCGCGACACGATCTCGATGGGTGCGTACCCGATCGCGCTCGCGGACTCGCTGTATTTCGGGAACTTCGACCGCGAGCACTCGCGATACCTGTTCGAGGGCGTCGTCGAAGGCATTGCCCACTACGGCAACTGCATCGGCGTTCCCACGGTGGCCGGCAGCGTCGCCTTCCACGACGACTACGAGGGCAACCCGCTCGTGAACGTCGCCTGCGTGGGGCTGATCGACGAGCCCGACCGACTCGTCACTGCCGAGGCCCAAGACCCGGGGAACAAACTCGTCCTGGTCGGAAACGCGACTGGTCGGGACGGCCTCGGGGGCGCCTCATTCGCCAGCGAGGACCTCTCTGAAGACGCAGAGACCGAGGACCGGCCGGCTGTCCAGGTGGGCGATCCCTACACTGAGAAACTCCTGATCGAGGCCAACGAAGCGTTGCTAGAGGCGGACCTGGTCGAGTCCGCCCGGGATCTCGGCGCTGCCGGCCTGGGCGGGGCGACGTCGGAGATGGTCGCAAAGGGCAACCTTGGCGCCGATATCGCCCTCGAGCGCGTCCACCAGCGTGAGCCGAATATGAACGCGCTCGAGATCCTGTTGGCGGAGTCCCAGGAGCGGATGGCCTACGAGGTCGTGTCCGGGAACGTGGAGCAGGTCCGCCAGATCGCCGACCGGTTCGACCTCGGGTGCTCGGTCATTGGCGAGGTGACGGCGGGGAACTACGTCTGTACCTTCGAGGGCGAAACCGTCGTCGACGTGGACGCGACGTTCCTCGGTGAGGGAGCGCCGATGAACGACCTGCCCTTGGAAACGCCGTCCCAGCCGGATCGCAACCTGCCGGACGTGCCGCTCGACTCCGCTCTCGAGGCTGTGATTGGCAGTCCGAACACCGCGAGCAAGCGCTGGGTGTATCGGCAGTACGACCACGAGGTTCAGATCCGAACCGCCCGGCGACCGGGCGACGATGCCGCCCTCCTCGCCATCCGGGAGGCGGACACCGGCCTCGCGTTCACCGCGGGCGCTGATCCCAACTGGACGGCTGCGGCGCCGTACGAGGGTGCGAGAGCCATCGCGCTCGAGAATGCCACGAACCTGGCCGTGAAGGGGGCGACACCCCTGGCCGCGGTGGACTGCCTCAATGGGGGAAACCCTGAGAAACCGGACGTCTACGGCGGCTTCGCCGCCATCGTCGACGGACTCTCGGACATGTGTCGGACGCTCTCCATCCCCGTCGTCGGCGGCAATGTCTCGCTATATAACGACTCGCCGTCCGGCCCAATCCCGCCGACGCCCACGATCGCGATGACGGGGACGAAAGCGGGATACGACGCCGCGCCGATAGACGTGGCCGGCGGTGGCGACCTCGTTCTCGTTGGCGACCTACCGCTGTCTGGGACGAAGCCGACTCGCCTTGGTGGCTCGGAGTACCTGGTTCTGCACGGCGGCACGGACCGCTTCCCCGCCATATCCGACGACCCGGCCAGCCTCGTGGAGACGATTACTGCCGTCGCCGACCACGAGACTACCCTCGCAGCCCATGACGTCAGCCACGGTGGGCTCGGGGTCACACTCGCAGAGATGGTAACCCAAGAGTGTGGCGTCTCCGTCGAGCTCGAGTGCGAAGATGCGGCCACTGCACTCTTCCATGAGCAGCCCGGCCGCGTCGTCTTTGAATCCACCGCGCCGGATGAACTCGAAGCGGCCTTCGAGGGGGTCGCACCGACGGCGCGGATCGGCCACGCCGATACCTCCGGCCGGCTTACAATCGAAGGCAGTCAGGCCACGCTCGAGCTCGCTGCAGAGCGAATCGCGGAATTACGCGACGTGATCGGCCGCGAACTCGA
>CAYUFG010000083.1:0-9262 GCA_964443815.1 uncultured Halobacteriales archaeon
ATGGACAACGAACTCGCCCGCCTGATCATGGTCTGGTGGTGCCTGCTCGCGTTCATCGGTTCTGGATACGAGCACAGTGTCGCCAACATGACGCTGCTCACGCTGGCGAACCTGCTCCCCCACGGCGCTGAGGTATCACTGTGGGGTATGGCCTACAACCTGTTCTACGTCACGCTCGGCAACATCGTCAGCGGCATGCTGTTGATGGGCGGAGCCTACTGGCTAGTCACGGACCGTCACGCGGCCCCGGAGGACATGTCGTCGACCGCTGACCCCACGGACCGGGCGGTGAGCACGGATGACTGAGTTCGGCACCGTCTCGCTCGTCGGCGCCGGTCCCGGTGACCCCGAATTGCTCACTCTCAAGGCCCGGCGCCGACTCGACGACGCCGACGCCGTCTTCCACGATGCCCTGGTCGGTGACGCGGTGCTCGGGACGCTGCCACCGGACGCGGTGATCCACCCCGTCGGCAAGCGAGCGGGCGGCAAACACACCTCACAGGCTGAGATCAACGAGCGCGTGATCGAGGCCGCCCGCGCCGGGAAATCGGTTGTCCGGCTCAAAGGCGGTGATCCGACCGTCTTTGCGCGCGGGGGCGAGGAGGCGGAATCGGTCGCCGCAGCCGGCGTTCCTGTCGAGATCGTGCCCGGCGTCACCTCGGCCGTGGCGGCCCCCGCCGTCGCGGGCGTGCCGGTCACCCATCGCAACCACGCCTCCAGCCTGGCCGTCGTGACGGGCCACGAGGACCCGACGAAGGCCGAGAGCGCCATCGACTGGCAGGCTCTCGCGGGTGTCGTCGACGCCGGTGGTACCCTCGCGATTTTGATGGGCGTCGCCCGGCTCTCTGATAACGTGGCAGCCCTGCGGCAGGCGGGCCTGGCCGCGTCAACCCCGGCGGCGATGGTCGAGCGGGCGACACTCCCGGACGAGCGGGTTGTCGACGGGACGCTCGACTCCATCGTCGGGGACGCCCGAACGGCCGGAATCGACCCGCCCGCCGTGACCGTCGTCGGCGACGTCGTCGACGTTCGCGACCGTGTCGCGGACTGTCTGCGTGGGGCCGAACCGCGGGGCGAGGCGGTTCCGGCCGGGGTCGGTGACCGGCTGACTACCGAGGCGGACTGATACTAGTACACAATTCACACATCGGTGTAGATTTTCAGAAAATAGGCCTGTGGTCCAGGGTTGGGGACCTCCGCCGACTCAGCCCTCGTCGAACGCGGCGTCCCGGTCGGTCTCTCGGAGGATCAACGGTCCGATGGCGAGCGTCCGCTTCGTCACCGTGACGATGCGGAGGATGTACGCGAGCAGGAGGATAAAGGGCACGAGCGAGAGTGTCACCGTCGTGGCGAGCACGAGTAGGGCGTGGTCGACCCCGAGGGTCGCGCCGGTCGTGGTGCCGGGATCGAAAAAGGCCAGCGTCCCGACAGCCACCGACAGGGCGGGAATCGCCGTGAGCAACAGCATGCTGGACAGGTTCGAGAGCTCCCACTGGAAGTACAGGGTCTTGACGTGCTCTCGGGCCGGACCGAACAGTTCGAGTACGTCGACGAGGTCGGCAAAGGCGTCCCGTGCCGCCGACGGGAGGTCCTCACCCTGCTCGGCGAGGATGCGTCGGGCGGCGTACAGCTTCCAGGAGTAGTTGAAGTCGAGCGCCGCCCGCAGGACGTCGAAGGTGCCGAAGTCGGCTCCAACGAGGTGATCGCTCACGACTCCCGCGTTCTCGGTGACCGACGACAAGTACGCGTCGAGCTCGTCTTCCGCGGGGTCGTCGAGCGCTGCTCGCACGGCGTCCGCCCGGTCGGCGGCCGTGTCGACGAGCGCCCGGAGGAACGCGGACGGCTCGGCTGGGCTCACTGCGACACCGACGGCGTCAGCCACGTCGGCCCTGAATGCCATGGACCCCTCCATCCGGTCGCGCTGGTCGCCGACCGCACCGAGTTCCTGCGAAAGCACCAGCTGGCTGAGCGTTAACACGAGCGTCACGGCTGTGACCGTCGCCGCGACGAGCGCCTGGAAGAGCGTCCCGACTGGGTCGCCCGCAGCGAGCAGTTCGGCCGTCGGCGTCGGGTGGGCTACGCCCATGGCGACGATGGCGAGCCACAACGCCGCACCGAACACCCCGGCCACGAGCCACCGATTCGCCTCGAGGACGAACCAAATCACAACCGTGGACGTCGCCGCTCGCTCCGGCATCGTGTCCGCGCCCTCACGGCCCATGATCCGTCTCTGGAGTGCCCATCCCAAAAGGCCCGGGGCGTCAGGGCTAACAGCCAGGACTCCGAAGTGTGAATCATGTACGTACTCGGGATCGTGGGCGCGGACGGCGAGACGGTGGCGCTGGCCGACCGGATTGTTGCCGCCCTCGGTGAGCGCGGCGCCGTTGCGCTCGTCGTGTCGGATGAAGTCAGCAACGACGCGGCGGGGGCCGACGAAGTCCACCGGCTGGGCGGGGGCAGCTGGACCGTCTCGGCTCGGGAGCGTGACCTCGAGGAAATCCTCCAGGACATCGCGCCGCGGACCGATTACGCCGTCCTCCGGGGCTTCCCCGACGCGGCAGTCGGGACGGTCACTCTCGGGCGGGCCGACCACGACGGCGAGACCGTTCTTGCCGCCACCGACGCCGCGGCCGTCGAGACGGACGAGATCATCGAAGCCATCGAGAGACTCGACCCGTACGAGACGCTTGAGTCGCTGGTCGCCGACGCCAAGGCGTCCCCCGACGAGACGTTCTCGGGTGCCATCGCCACGTTCACCGGGCGCGTGCGCGAGCGCGAGAGCCCGGACGACACCTCCACGGAGTACCTCGAGTTCGAGAAGTACGACGGCGTCGCCGAGGCGCGGATGGCCGACATTCGCGCGGACCTGGAGGGCCGTGAGGGGGTCTACGAGGTACGGTTGCACCACAAAACCGGCGTTGTCGAGGCCGGAGAGGACATCGTCTTCGTGGTCGTGCTTGCCGGGCATCGTAGTGAGGCGTTCGAGACGGTCTCGGACGGCATCGACCGCTTGAAGGACGAGGTACCGTTGTTCAAGAAGGAAGTCACGGTCGATGGGGAGTTCTGGGCCCACGAGGGTCGTGAGGCCTTGGAATGAGCGAACGGCGAACCGAGCAGCTACTGAGCCGCGAGACATACTGACGCCAAGCCCCGAATCGCTCGGGAAAATCCCGAGCCGGGAGATTTTTGTCGTCGCCCAGCAACGCTCGGATATGGTAGCCGAACCCACTCCCCGGCGCGTCGCTCGCCAGCCACGCCCGAGCACGGGGTTCGGCTTCTTCTTCGGCGCGTGAGCCGGCGGCGGACTCCAGGCCGGGCCAACGCCCGGCGGGGACGAAACCGGCCGCGGGCCGCTCGTGATCGTCCGACGACCGACACCCAGCAATCCACACCATGAAACTCCCAGCCGCACAGGTCGCCGTCCTCGACGCCGCCAGCCCGACCGAGGACCGACCCCTCGACCGTATCGCCGCCGACGCCGACCTCGACCCGGCTGCCGCTCGGCGGGCCGCTTTCGAACTCGCCGACGAGGGCCTGGTCGCCGTTTCCGAGACTGAAACCGAGTCGCTCTCGCTGTCCGACGAGGGCGAGCGATACCGCAAGGACGGCCTGCCCGAAGTTCGGCTCTACGAGGCTGCGATGGCCATGGGGGCCGGCGAGTCTCCGGTTCCGATGGGCGACGTCCTCGACGCTGCGTCCCTCGCGGGCGGCGCCGTCGATATCGCGCTAGCGAACTTCGCCAGAAAGGGCTACGGGGAGGTCGACGCCGGTGCAGTCTCGGTCGACCCCGACGCCGAGCCCGAGGCGGACCCGGAGTGGACGGCGCTTGTGGCCGTCGCGGAGGGCGAGACCGATATCGACGACGACGCCCGGGAGCGACTCCTTGACCGCGGCCTGCTGGTCGCTGAAACTCAGACCGACCGGACGGTCCGTCTGACCGACGAGGGCGTCACCGCCCAGATGGAGGGGATCGAGGTGTCAGACACCGTCGGGCGAGTCACGCCCGAACTGCTCACCTCCGGCGACTGGCGCGACGTCGAGTTCGCCGACTACAACGTCGAGGCCGACGCCGAGACGATCCAGGGCGGTCGCGAACACATCCTCCGCCAGACCGCCAACCGGGTGAAGGACGTCCTTGTCGGCATGGGATTTTCGGAGATGGAAGGCCCCCACGTGGACGCGCAGTTCTGGATCAACGACTGTCTGTTCATGCCCCAGGACCACCCCGCGCGGACCCACTGGGACCAGTTCGACCTCGAGTCGCCCGACGAGATCCGCGACCTGCCCGAGGACCTCGTCGAGCGCGTTCGATCCGCTCACCTCGAAGGCGTCGGCCTCGACGGCGAGGGCTACCACTCGCCGTGGACTGAGGACGTCGCTAGGAGTTTAGACCTCCGGGGGCACACCACGTCGCTGTCGATGCGGTACCTCTCGGGATACCAGATCGGCGACCTCCAACCCCCGGAGCGCTTTTTCAGCGTCGAGAAGGTGTACCGGAACGACACGCTGGATCCGACGCACCTGCTCGAATTCTTCCAGATCGAGGGGTGGGTCCTCGCGGAGTCGCTGTCCGCCCGTGACCTGATGGGTACGTTTACCGAGTTCTACGAGCAGTTCGGGATCACCGACCTCGAGTTCAAGCCCCACTACAACCCCTACACGGAGCCGAGCTTCGAGTTGTTCGGCACCCACCCGGAGACGGGCGAGATGGTCGAAGTGGGCAACTCGGGCATCTTCCGCGACGAGGTGCTCCGGCCGTTGGGCGTCGAGGCGGACGTCATGGCGTGGGGCCTGTCGCTCGAGCGACTGCTCATGTTGATGTACGGCTTTGAGGACATCCGGGACGTCCATGGAACGCTGTGTGATCTCGAACTCCTGCGAGACGTGGAGGTGGTGCACTGATGCCCGTGGTCGACGTCGACCCGGACGAACTCCGGGAACTCACCGGCCACGGCGACAAATCCGACGACGAGCTCCGCGAGGACTGTTTCGCGCTCGGCCTGGAGTTCGAGGGTTGGACGGAAGACGAGGAGTTCCAGCTCGAGTTCGCACCCGACCGCCTCGATCGGTTGTCAGTCGAGGGCGTCGCACGGTCGCTGCGATATCACTACGGCGACGACAGGGGCGTCTACGTCCCGAGCACGAACGACGCCGACTGGTCGATCGAGGTGACTGACGTGGCTCCCGACCGCCCCTACATCACCGGCGCCGTCGTTCGGGGCCTGGACCTCGACGAAGCGGCCCTCGAGTCTTTGCTGCAGCTCCAGGAGAAACTCCACGCGACGATGGGCCGGACCCGGGCGAAGGGTGCAATCGGCATCCACGATCTGACGATGCTGAAGGGCGCGGCGGGGCCGGCCGGTGACAACTCGATCACCTACACCTCCGTGGACCCCGAGGGGGACACCTTCGTCCCGCTGGAAAGCGATACCGAGTTCACCCCCGACGAGGTGCTTGCGGACCACCACATGGGGTCGCAGTACGCCGGTCTCGTGTCAGACATGGATCGGTACCCGGCCATCTACGACGACATCGGCCTGTTTTCGTTCCCGCCGGTGATCAACGGTCGCCGGACGGAGCTGACCGTGGACTCCCGGGATGTCTTCATCGAGATGACCGGGACCGATCAGTGGACCGTCGACCACATGCTGAACATCGTGTTGTACGCGCTGTCGGCCAGGGGCGGCCGCATCGAGCGGGTCGACGTGGCCTACGACGATGACTCGCCCGGCGATTCGGCGGGTCGGACGCTCTCCCGGCCGGACTTCGGGGTGACCGAGAAGGCGGTCGCCCACGACCGCATAGAGTCGATCATCGGCGTCGAGTTCGACCAGGGGACGGTGATCGACTGTGCCGAGCGGGCGGGGCTCGACGCAGAGCCGCGGCAGGGCGAAGAAGCCTACGAAGTGGCGATCCCGCCGTACCGAGTAGACGTGCTTCACCCGCTGGACGTGATCGACGACATCGGCAGGGCCTACGGCTTCAACGATCTGGAGCCGCGGTACCCCGACGTCTCCACCGTCGGCGGTCGCACCGAGCGCTCACGGCTGGAGGACGCTGCCCGCGACGCGCTCGTCGGCCTGGGATTCGAGGACCTGCTCAACTTCCACATGATCAGCACGCGCGAGAACTTCGACCGACTCGGCGTAAAGTCGGGGTCTGACGTCGTCGGTGGAGGCGAGCCCGTGACGATACGCGAACCATACAGCGAGGACTACACCCAACTCCGGACCTGGGCATTGCCCTCCTTACTGCTGGTGCTCGAAAACAATACCCACCGATCGTACCCGCAGGACCTTGCCGAGGTCGGACTCGCCGCCGAACTCGACCCTGAGGAGAACACCGGCGCCGCCGAATGGCGGACGGTCGCGGGCGTGCTCGCGCGGACCGACGCCTCCTACGAGGACGCCAAAGCCCGGCTGCAGGCCCTCGCGAGTCGCTTTGGGAGATCGCTCGAGACTCCGACGACCGACCACCCCACGTTCATCGACGGCCGCGCGGCATCGGTCGTTCTCGACGGCGAGGCGGTCGGCGTTATCGGCGAAATCCACCCGCGCGTCCTCGTCGAGCACGACCTGGAACTGCCAGTGGCCGCCTTCGAGTTCCGGCTCGACGGGCTAGCCTGACGACATGTCGTTGGGATAGACATTTCGCGTCGAGCCGACTTCTGCTGGAGAGTGTTCGGGGACCCGGCGACACAGCTCCGGGAAATGCCCGAGACACCGACGCGCGCCAATCGTGGCGCGGTAAGTGTGCCATACTAAAGGAGACGAGTCCCGTCTGCCCGTCCATGACCACACTCGGGGTGGCGTTCGACGACCCGGCCGATCCGGGGGAGCTGACGCTGTTCCCCACCGGCGAGGAGTGGAGCCCGACCCGCTGGATAACGGTCGACGTGGCGGACGCGGTGGCGCTTGACCGGATGCGGTGAGCCTCAGTCCAGATCGGCACCGACGGCGTCCCGGACGGAGTCGAAGCCATCGCGCTCGAGCAGTACCGACAGGTTCCGGTTGATCGACCGGGCGATCGAGGGCCCGCGGTACACGAAGGCTGTGTAGAGCTCAACTAGGCTCGCGCCCGCACGAATTTTTTCGTAGGCGTCCGCGGCCGTAGCGACGCCGCCGACGCCGATCACCGGAACGTCGACTCGGGACGCAGCGAGACTCACCATCCCCGTCGAGCGGGCCGAGAGCGGCGCCCCGGAGAGCCCACCCGGCTCGACGCGGTTGGCCGAGGTGAGCGTCTCCGGGCGCTCGGTCGTGGTATTCGTGGCGACGACACCGTCCAGGCCGAACTCGGTGACGAGTTCGAGGGCGTCGATGGCGGCGGGTTCGGGCAAATCCGGCGAGAGTTTGACGAGGAGAGGGCTCGCGCCGGCGTCGGTCAGGGTGCCGAACACGGCGGCGAGCGAGTCACGCGTCTGGAGCTCCTCGAAGCCCTGGGAGTTCGGACACGAGACGTTGACGACGAAGAAATCGCCGTGGTCAGCGACGCGTTCGAAAGTGTGCCGGTAGTCCGCGGGAGCGGCGTCGGGGTCCACGTCCTCGGACTTGGCGATGTTGACCCCGAGCGGGACGTCGACGTCGACGGTCGCGAGCCGGCGGCCGATGCGGTCGGCCCCCTCGTTGTTGAGTCCGAGCCGGTTGATCAACGCGCGGTCCTCGGGGAGGCGGAACAGCCTGGGACGGGGGTTGCCCGACTGCGGATGGGCAGTGACGCCGCCGACCTCGCAGAAGCCGAAGCCGAGCGCCGACAGCGCTCGGGGTACGCGGGCATTCTTGTCGAAGCCGGCGGCAATACCCACTGGATTCGGAAAGTCGAGTCCCCACAACTCGGTCGCGAGGCGCGGGTCGTCGACGGCGTAGTGGTGCCGGCACAGCGAGTTGACCGGGTCGTGGCGGGCGAGACGCAGCGCCGACAAGCCCAGGTGGTGGGCGGTTTCCGCGGGCAGTCGAAAAAGAAGCGGCTTTGCCAGGTCGTAGAGGCCCATCTAGAACTCGTGTTCGACCTGGTCGGGATCCGCCTTCTGGATGATAATCTTGTCCTCGCGGACGCGGACAAAGACTTCGTCGCCTATGTCCAGACCGGCGACAGCGAGTTCGTCCTCGTGGAGGTTGATGTGAACGTTGTGGTACTCGCCGTCCTCGTCCTTGGCCCCACTGGGACTGAGCTTCTTCTTGCGGACCATCGGCGGGGTTCTGTCTGGGGCATCGCCGGAGGATCCACTTAAGTCTACCGTGGCACCCGCGGGGGCGGCCCAAGCGAGGCCTTTTCCAGCGGTTTGGGGAGGATACTACGACTTCGATTGGGGGAGGACGTCAAGTGACCCCGCTACCGCCGGGCGATTCCGGGGGTATATTTATATCGGGGCCACTGCTTGCCCCACTTGGAGCGGTACCATGGCACGTGACAGCGATAAGCGCAACTTCGCACTACGAACCGAGAACGGTGATGAGGAGAGCGTCTTTTCCGGCGGGACGCCACGACAGGCCGCACTGAAGGCCGCGCGGCGACTCGAGCCAGCCCCTTCCGAATCGGCAGCGGACCGCGAAAAGCTCCGGCTCCGCGAGAAGGGCACGCACAAGGTCCACGTCTACGAGGGCTGGGCCTGGGAGGAGGACGCCCCCGACGACAAACCCGACTGGATGCCCGGTGACATCACCAAGGGCAACGTCGAGAAGCAAGGCGTCGAGCACTTGGAGGAGCTCTAGGCGACCCCTCTGTCGGGGGACGGCGGAAAGCGCCGCGGCGGGATCCCCAAGGCTAACGTTTACCAGTCTGTAGCGGGTCGTGCGTGGCGCCACCCGGCCGGACCAGACGCACCCCGCGCGGGATGATCGGCCGACCTCCTGCCACGCGACACCCTGCCGTGTCAGCCCGTGGCGAATCGACCGCGGAGCGACGGCCTTATCCCCGACTCTCCCATCGACATGGTTGCGACGGGCCGCCCGGGACCGACCCGGCGAGGCCGCGCTCGCACGTCCGCACCATTCAAGTACCCGCGTGGGTGCCTCGATGGCGTGGGACGGCGTCGCAGGCTGGCGATTCCGGCGGCGCCCGATTCGATGGCCTTAAGAGGAAACGGCCATTCGGAATCGAATGCGAAGGCGGCCGCGATCGGGGTCGACCCGAGGCGCGGCCCACGGGACCCGACCCGCATCTCGAAGGGTTTAACTCCCTTCCGAGAGTACGGGTAGGTCCGAACGAAACATGAGGATTCCACCCCTGCGGTCCGCCGTATAGATGGGATCTGATGTTAGCC
>CAYUFG010000084.1:0-8956 GCA_964443815.1 uncultured Halobacteriales archaeon
TTGTTCGATGCGGTCCGCACCTCGCCGTTGTAGGTGTCGCCACGTGCCGGTTCGCTCGGTACGTAGAGGGAGTCCGGGCGGCCGTCGATCGCTGGCCGCGGATCCACGCCGTACGCGGCTGAGACGGACTCGTCGTCGAGATAGAGGTCCCGTAGGTCAAGATTGGAAAGCTCACCGACTCGGATGCCGGTCTTGAGGAGGGTGACGATGAGCCCGTGATGGAGCGGATGCCCGATGCTGCCGACGAACGAGCGCATTTCGGCTACGGAAATCTCCCGGCGGTCCGGGTTCTGATCGATGGACTCGTCCATCTCCTCGATGACGACCGCCATCGGGTTGTCCTCGAGGGCGCCCACGCGGTTCATGTAGCGGTAAAACCGATGGACGTACGAGGCGTACGTCGCGACCGTGCTCGGGGCGACCTCGTCGCGGACGGTGTGGACCCACGCCATGCAATCACGCCGGCCAGCAGTTTCGACGGACTCGTTGCGCGTCGCTAGGAACGACTCGAACTCGCCGAGAACGCGCGCATACGCGCGTCTAGTGCGCTCGGTGCGTCCGTGGTACGTGATTTCGTCGACGAAGTAGGTGACCGGATCGTCAGCCGCGCCACCCTGGGCCTCACTCGCCATCTGTGCCCTCCACGAGGGCGTACGTGCCGTTTCGCGGGCTGTGCTGGATCCGACCCTGTTCCTGGAGCGCGATGAGCGCGTCCTCGATGTCGCCCTCGAGACCGCCGAGCAACTCGTCGACGAGGTCGGACCAGACGAGCTGCCCCTCCTGATCGAGGAGGTCCAGGATGGCCCTCTTTAGGTCGTTACCCCCGGGGTTCGAGCCGGCAACATCGGTCTCCGCAGGGTTCGTGCCAGCACCGTCGAGGTCGAACCCCCGACGACCGGCCTGGACCATGGCACGCACGAACTCGCTTTGGCTCATATCGAGTGCCTCGGCGTCCTCTCGCCAGCGATCCCGTTGATCGGCCGGCACGTAGGTGCTGACGGTGACCCGATCGGCCTCCTCGGGCATACCGCCTACGAGGAGGCGTCGACACTTGAATGTTTGGTAGATTCGTCGATAAAGACCCTTATCGCTGAATTTAGTGTGTATTTTCCGACGGCCTGATAGTATATCGGGCTATCTATAGTTCAAATCGACTGGTGTTACTAGAATACCGTGATAAAATATTTCGACACCTCGCGGCTCTCTATTGGTAAGCAACGAACTGCCCGGATTTCTTCGAAGCCCCCGTGGGGCCATTCTGCTGCGCGCTGGACTGGCTGTTCGGTCTGGTAGCGCCGTTCCAGGGGCTTGAGCGAATTAACGTCGTCGACGAGTGATCTATAGACCTAACTCGTTCCAGAGGTTCACGAGCTGCCGTTCTGCGTGCTGATCGGTGTCCTGTCGCTGTCTGGACCGGCGGCCGTTCGAAACGGCTGGTGCTCGTGCTCCGCTCCGGGTTGCTGGTGCCGGTCGACGGGGCCAAGCGCGATCTCGACCAGTTCTTCTCGATACTGGCCTGAAAGAGATGGGTAAGCACGGCCTCCACACGTCGTCGGTATCGGAGGGTATAGCGGGGTCCAATGGGCTCGTTTCTCGCGAATTATTGGCTCACTGATGTCTGGTGTCGGCCCTATAAATTGTATGTCGCTATATCCAAACCCTTGCCACGAATCTCCTCTAGTCGTGCCGCTCAAAATCCCCTGCCCCTCACCGTTCGCCCATCGACACAGTTCTCGCCCCGGGGGAGTCAGCCACACTACTTTGTCGGGGAGGGTTGTACTCCGTATATGGTCGAACACGTCTTGGTTCCGATCGACGGCTCTGACCAGGCCTGGAGTGCGCTCGAACACGCCCTGCAAGAGCATCCGGACGACGAGATTCACCTCTTGCACGTCATCAACCCGATGGAGGGTGTCTACGCGAGCGATGCCATGGGCGGCGACTACTGGGCTGGCTGGTACGACGCCGCCGAAGAGCGTGCCGAGCGGCTCTTCGAGGAGGCCCGAGACCGTGCCGGCGACCGCGCCGATGATCTGGTCACCGACCAGGAGACAGGGGCTCCCGCTCGAACGATCGTGGAGTACGCCGAGGAGCAGGACGTGGATCACATCGTGATCGGGAGCCACGGTCGATCCGGTGTATCGCGGGTCTTGCTCGGAAGCGTCGCCGAAGCGGTGGCCAGGCGGGCGACCGTGCCAGTGACGATCGTCAGGTAGCGGCGTTCTCGCCCGCCGTCGCCACGACCGCTCGGGCTCGCTCGGTGATGGTGACAGGATAGCCGAACCGATCGAGGACGGCCGAGTTCGTCTCGACGTGGTCGCTGGCGTGGGGGAATGTCACTCGACCACCGGCGAGCCCGATGAAGACGAGGAGCTGGTCCGCGAGGTGCGTGTCTACCGCGGCGCCGGTGTCGAGGACGGAACGAATCCGGTTGACGGCCCTGTCGCCCACAGTTTCGGCGGGCGTGCCGCGCTCACCGAGTGCGTCGGCCCCCGCCGTGACGGGCCCTCGGTCGAGGCGGACGACGATCGCGGAGCCGGTCGATGTGGCGGCCACCGAGGCCGACCGTCGCTCTCGGATGTCGACGCCGAGGGCGTCGAGCGCTGCCAGTGCGGCCCTTGCTTGCCGCTCGGCGACGTCCCTCTCGGCGAGATCGTCGGTGGCAATCGAGTAGATGTGCGCAGCACCCGAGTTCTCAGGCGACGGTACGTCCACCGGCTTGAGCTGGGACCGCCAGAGTCGAAGGGTCGTTTTCCCGCCGCCCTCGGGGTAGAACCCCCGCCGGTCCACGTCGACCGCGGCGGCGATCCCATACCGGCGCAGGAGTGGCAGCTTCACAGATTGGAAGTAGTCCATCGGTGGCGACCATTTGACGTCGGTCCCGCCACGCGCCGTGACGGCGAGTGGTTCGTCTAGGACCGTGGCTAGCGGGAGGATCGCGTCGAAGAGGAGCGTGATGCTGCCGGCCGTGCCGATGTCCACCTCGTACGATTCTGAGTGGACTCGGCCGGGCTCGAATTCGATCGTCTCCGCGCCGACCTCGGCCCCGGCCACCGCCGCGTCGCTGACGTCCGCGAGGAGCCGAACGGCTGCGGCGTGCTGCGGCCGGAGCCCGGGGTTGGGTCGTTCGGCCCGCACGTCGTCGATGCGGAAGGGCTCGCCCGTCACTGCCGACAGGGAGAGGGCCGTCCTGACGAGTTGGCCGCCACCGACGGCGCCGTCGATCTCCAGCACGCTCGCCGGTATGGGGTGTGGCAAATAAAGCCCGCTGCCAGCTGCCTACGAGAACTGCTCGACCAGATCGCGGAGGGTCTCCTCGTCCTGGAGGCCGACCAACCGCTTGACGGCTTCGCCGTCGGTGTAGAGGAACAAGGTGGGAACACCCCGGACGCCCGCGTCCATCGCGAGGTCCTGGTGGGCGTCGGTGTCGACCTTGAGCACGGCCGCGGACGTCTCTCGGGCCATCGTGGCCACGATCGGTTCGAGCATCTGGCAGGGTCCACACCAGTCGGCGTAGAAGTCGACGAGGGCAACGTCGTATCGCCCGACGAGGTCCTCGAAGTGTGCTTTACTCTCGACGTGGATCGGCTCCTCGGGCGCCGATTCGGTCGCAGGGGGTTCGTCGTCCTCGCCGCGTAGTTCGGCCATCTTTCGCTCGCGGATCGCCTCGACGTCGTCGGATTCACTCATCGGTTTCCATACGTACTGGGGCGCAATAGCGGTTGTGGTTAAACGATACAATACTATAAATGGTGACCACGCGTGAACCGGTAGACACCACGCCTGCCAGGCGGGTGACAACAGTAAAGGCCGTCGGGTGCGTCGATCGCCCATGTCCATTCGGGACGCCGTGGTCCTCGCCGCGGGGGAGGGAACGCGCCTCCGCCCGCTCACCCGACACCGACCAAAGCCGATGCTTCCGGCCGCGAATCGGCCGATCCTGGAGTACGTCTTCGACGCCCTGATCGACGCCGGAATCGAGCGGATCCACGCCGTCGTCGGCTACAAAGCCGACCGCGTCCAGGATCACTTCGGGTCGGACTACCGCGACGTCCCCGTCGAGTACGTGCAGCAGACCAAGCAGCTCGGGAGCGGCCACGCCCTCCTCCAGGCTCGGGACGTCGTCGACGACGCGTTCCTCGTCGTCAACGGCGACCAGATCGCGGACCCCCGGATGGTCGCCGGCGTGATCGAGGCCGCCGAGGCGGGGGATGCGGTGGCTCGGCTCGCCGTCATCGAGCGCGAAGAGGTCGGTGCATACGGCGCCGTGCGGCTCGATCGCGAGCGCGTCGTCGAGTTCATCGAGAAGCCCGAGGCGGGGTCCTATCACCTGCTCAACGCGGGGGTGTATGCGTTCGACCAGTCGATCTTCGACGTCCTGAACGAGACGCCTCGACGCGACGGTGACCTCGATCTCCCGGACGCGATCGGTTCGCTCATCGATGCCGACGAGCCGGTCGGGGCGGTCCGCACCCGGGGCGTGTGGATGGACGCGACCTATCCCTGGGACCTCCTCGCCGTCGCCCAGGACCTCCTCGCGGCCGGCTGGATCGACGTCGACGAGGCGACCGACGGCGTCTGGGTAGCCGATTCGGCGAGAGTCCACGACTCGGCAGTCCTCCAGCCACCGGTTGTGATCGGCCCGGACGGGGTCGTCGGCCCCGGTGCCGTCGTCGGGCCGCACACGGCCCTCGGCCGGAACGTCACGGTCGGGTCGAACGCCGTCGTCGAGTCGTCGGTCACGGACGAGGACGCTCGAGTCGAGGCCGGTGCGACGCTGGTCGACTGCGTGGCCGGTCAAGGCGTCCGGGTCGGGGCCGGGACGGTCGTCCCCGGTGGCGACGCTGACGTCACGGTGGCCGGGACGGTCCACGAGGACCGACGCCTGGGTGCGGTGCTTGCCGACCGCGTCATCCTCGGTGGCGGGGTGAGCGTCCAGCCGGGTACACTCGTGGGCCCCAACGCCTGGGTCGACGCCGGCGGGGTCCTCCAGGGAACCATCGACGCCGATGCGAGGGTGATGCGCTGATGTGTGGCATCATCGGCCGGGTCGGCCCCGACGGCGATGCCCTGGAGGTGCTGATGGATGGGCTCGCGAACCTCGAGTACCGGGGGTACGACTCGGCAGGGGTCGCGCTCTCGAACGGGTCGCTCTCCGTCGTCAAACGGCAGGGCGAGCTCGTCAGACTGCGCGAGGCCATCGACGCGTCGGAGGCCCCGCCGGCGGGCGCGGTCGGCATCGGCCACACTCGGTGGAGTACCCACGGCCCGCCGACGGACGCGAACGCCCACCCGCACGTCGACTGTCACGGCGATGTCGCCGTCGTGCACAACGGGATCATCGAGAACTACGAGACGCTCCGGGGGGAGCTCGCGGGGGCGGAGCACACGTTCGCGAGCGAGACCGACACGGAAGTGATCCCGCACCTCATCGAAGCGGCGATGGCCGACGGAGAACCCTTCCCCACGGCGTTCCGGACCGCGGTCGGGCGGCTCGAGGGCAGCTACGCCGTTGCCGCAGTCGCCGCCGGAGAGGACACACTGCTCGCGGCCCGACAGGACTCGCCGCTCGTGCTCGGGATCGACGGCGACACGTACTACCTGGCGAGCGACGTCCCGGCGTTCCTCGAACACACCAACCAGGTCGTCTACCTCGACGACGGCGAGATCGCGACCCTTACGCCCGAGGGCTGGTCGGTCACCGGCCAGGGGGGCGCGCCGGTGGAGCACTCGGTCGAGACGGTGGACTGGGACCCCGAGGAGACCGGGAAGGGTGGGTACGACCACTACATGCTGAAGGAGATCCACGAACAGCCGCGGTCGCTCCGTCAGTGTATCCAAGGCCGCGTCGACGAGCTCGCCGGCTCGATCCAGCTCCCGGAGCTCGGCGAACTCGGCCCCGTCGACGCCGTCCATCTCGTCGCCGCCGGGACCAGCTACCACGCCTCGATGTACGCGGCGCAGCTCTTCCGGGAGGCGGGCATCCCCGCACAAGCTTTCCTCGCCAGCGAGTACGCGAGCTCGCCGCCGCCGGTGACCGTCGGGACGCTCGTCGTCGGCATCACCCAGAGCGGGGAGACGGCCGACACGCTCTCGGCGCTTCGGGAGGCAAGAGGCCGGTCGGCCCCGACCCTGGCGCTGACGAACGTCGTCGGATCGACCGCGGCACGGGAGTGTGATCACGTCCTCTACATCCGGGCGGGCCCGGAGATCTGCGTCGCCGCGACAAAGACCTTCTCGTCGCAAGTGATGGCCGCCAACCTCCTCGTCCACGTGATGGACTCGGCCGGAACGGGCGACCTCCGGACGGGCGATTTCATCGCGGCGCTACGTGACCTCCCCGGCCGGGTCCAGGCCGTGATCGACGACTCGGCCGCCCGCGACGTCGCCGAGGCGTTCCTCGACGCAGAGGCGTACTTCTTCATCGGCCGCGGGCTCGCCCACCCGGTCGCCCTCGAGGGCGCGCTGAAGATGAAGGAGATCACCTACCGGCACGCCGAGGGGTTCGCTGCCGGTGAGCTGAAGCACGGGCCACTGGCGCTCGTCGGCGAGCAGACGCCTGTCTTCGCCACGGTGACCGGCGACGACGGGGTCGCCCGGAAGACGATCGGGAACATCAAGGAGGTAGAGACCCGCGGCGCCCCGGTCGTAGTAGTGACTGACGGGGCGGCGGAGGCGGAGCGCTACGCGGACGTCACGCTCACTATCCCCGAAACCGACCGGCGGCTCGCCCCGGTGCTCGCGAACGTCCAGTACCAGCTCGTGGCCTACCACACAGCGGCGATGCTCGACCGCTCTATCGATAAGCCCCGGCACCTCGCGAAGAGCGTGACAGTCGAGTGAGTTACAGGTCCACGCGGTCGCCCATCGCGACGACTTCGATCGTTCGCGGGTAGTCGAAGCTCCGGGCGTGGTGCGTGAGCGACGACGGGTCGGCGGTCATGCCTCGCCACATGTCCCAGTGCGATGGCAGCAGCCGGTCGATACGGAGGGCCTCGGCCGCCTCGACGATCCCGTTCTCGTCGGCGTACCAACGCGTTCGCTTCGGCTCGCGCGTCTCTTTATCGGGAAGCATCCCGACCGAGCCGAACGCGAGCACGCCGAGGTCGATGTCGTGGCGTTCGCCCACGTCGGAGAGGACATCGCCGGGCTTCGTGTCCCCGCCGTGGAAGAACGTGCCGGCCGCGTGATCGATGACGTAGGAGACCGGGTGGACCGCGTCTGGATCGTGAGCCGGTTCGACGTGCACCGTGAACGAACCGACGTCGAACGCGTCTCCCTCGGAGACGATCGTGAACTGGTCGGGCTCGATGGCCCACTGCTCCCCCCAGGCCTCCTCCTCCTCCTCGGCCACGGCGACACTCGCGTCGGGACCGTAGAACCTGGCCCCCGTCCGCGCGAGGATCGGCGCCTGCGTCGGGCCGTGGACGTGGTCGGTGTGTTCGTGGGTGGCCAGGACGGCATCGGCTTCGGCGACGGCTTCGGGTTCGAAGGGAACGGGGATCGACCGCACCGTCCGCGGCGGGTCACCCGTCCCGAGGTAGGGGTCGATGAAGACCGTCGTCCCGTCAGCCGCTTTCAGGGCGAACCCGTTGCACCCGAGAAACCAGACGGCGACGCCGTCGGGCGCTGCCGCTTCGATCTCGCGCGGGAGCCAGTCCCCCCAATCCGAGTGAATGGGCATGGCCGGAGTGGTTCGCCGAATCGTCTAAACGTTGCGCTCCGAGGTGGTCGGCGACGAGGCCAGACAGTTAAGCCCTCCGCGGCACGTGGCGGGGCATGGACATCGGCGTCGGGCTCCCGTCGTTCGCGACCGACACCCACGCGATCCCGCCCGATCGATTCCGACGGTTCGCCAGACTGGCCGACGACTACGGCTTCACCGGCGCATGGCTCATCGAACACCTCCGTGAGAACCCGAACTACGCGACCTCACAACTCGACCCACTCGCCACCTTGGCCCACGTCGCTGGCGAGACCGAGCGCATCCCCCTCGGCACGAGCGTCCTGCTCCTCCCTCTCCGGCATCCGGTCCTCGTCGCGAAGCGGGCGGCGACCATCCAACACCTCGGCAGTCGACGGCTCACGCTCGGGCTCGGTGCCGGCTACGTGCCGGCCGAGTTCGACGCGGTCGGCGTGCCGATGGCCGAGCGGTCGGCCCGGTACCTCGAGGGAATGGAACTCCTCCGACGTCTCCTCCACGAGGACGAGGTCACGTTCGATGGCGAGTTCTATTCGGTCGATGAGTTCCGGCTCGAGCCGCAGCTCGGCCAGCCGCCCCGCATCCTCGCCGGTGGCGGTGGGGTCGAGACTGACGACGGTCGACGCGTGGCCCGAGGCGTGAAATCGCGGCTCCGCTTCGCCGACGGGTGGATCGCCCCGCCCAGCTCGCTCGACCCCCTGGTCGCCGACTGGTCAAGCATTGCAGACTACCTGGACGAACGGGACCGCGAGCCCGACGCGATGGAGCGGGTCGCCCTCCAGTACCTCCACCTCGTGCCTGGTGAGGACGCCGAGCGGGCCCGTCGCGAACAGCGGCGGGTGTACCAGAAGATGCTCGGCCCTGGTCGGTCCCTCGACACCGCGATGACCAACTGGTTGACCGGAACTGTCGAGGAGGTCAAGGAATCGCTCGAAGGGTACCGACAGGCGGGCTTCGACGAGGTGATCCTCCACCCGATGGCGACTGTCCCGTCCGTGCTCGAGCGCCAGCTCGACAACTACGAACGGCACCTGCTGTCCGAATTCAGATAGCGCCCGTGAAAGGGAGTGTCGTCAGTCCTGACAGCAGCCGCCGGCCTCGCCACCGAAGTCTACCGAGAGCGGCTCCGAGATTGCCCGATTGACGTCCTCCAGCCGGTTCACGAGGTCTTCCTGTGCCGCGAGGAACTCCTCCATCTCGGGAATCGAGTGGAGCTCCTGCTGTGCCGACTGCAGCTCCATGAGGTCGGCCTGG
>CAYUFG010000085.1:0-8917 GCA_964443815.1 uncultured Halobacteriales archaeon
TGATGGGTCAGGCCCCAGCGACTCGGTGCGTCTCCGTCCAAAGCGCTCCCAAACCGCTTTCCATGCCCGCCGAGACCCAGCGGGCATGGACGAGGACTTCGAGACGATCGAGCTCGACTTCGACGACGACACCGGCGTCGCCCGGCTCCGACTCGACCGCCCGGAGTCGCTGAACGCCCTGTCCGCGACGCTTCGCCGGGAGTACGCCGAGGCGTTCGACGCGCTGGAGTCGCTGGACGCCGACTCCGAGGGTGTCACGATCCGGGCAGTAATCGTCAGCGGCAACGGTCGGGCCTTCTGCGCGGGCGCGGACGTCGACGAGTTCGCCGAAGGGACCGAACTCGTCCGGCCGGAGATAGTCTACGAGGCCGCGGGACGGTTCGAGGCGCCCGTGATCGCCCAAATCGAGGGTTACTGTCTCGGTGGCGGCCTGGCGCTTGCGCTGGACTGTGATTTCCGCTTCGCCAGTGAAGACACCGAGTTCGGCCTGCCAGAGGTCGACTTGGGGCTCACCGTCGCCGGACGGACGCTACCTGCGTTGCGGGCCGAGGTCGGGCCGAGCGCAGCCAAGCGACTGGCGATCACGGGCGAGCGGTTCGACGGCACGACCGCGGCAGCAGAGGGTCTGGTCGAGACCGCTGTGCCCGCCGAGACAGTAGCCGACCGGGTCGACGAATTCGCCGCGACAGTCGCCGCGAAACCACCGCTGGCCGTCAGGCGGACCCTCGACGTCGTGGACGCGGCGGGGGGCCACGACGGCCGGTTGACGGAGATCCGCGGCGACGCCGCCCTGCGCCGGTCTCGTGACCACTACGAGGCCGTCCGGGCGTTCCGCGAGGACGATGACGCCGAGTTCCAAGGGCGGTGAGGACCCTGGTGCTTCACCCGGAGAGATCGATCACCAACTCGCCTTCCTCGACGGTGACCGGATACGACGGAAGGCGCACGTCGGGCTTCGAGATGCATCGCCCCGTGCGAACGTCGTACTCCCAATCGTGCCAGGGGCAAATCAGGGTCTCCCCCTCGTCGATCCACTCGACGCGCGTCTCGAGGGCCTGACGGTCGTAGGTTGCGTCCGCCCGGCCGGTGAGTGCCCCTTCGCAGGCCGGCCCGCCCTGGTGGGCACACCAGTTGAGGTACGCCCGGTAGTCGCCGTCGACGTTGAAAATCGCAACCTCGAGTCCCTCGACCTCGACGAGGAGTCGCTCGCCGGGCGGGACTGCATCGGCGCTCGCGACCGTGTGGCGCATGTCCGCGCTCATCGGTCGATCCCGAAGGCCTTGCTCGCGTTCTCCGAGAGAACTTGCCGGCGCTCCTCGGCCGAAAACGCGGCCGTGAGGTGATCGTCGATCGAGGCGGGATTGTCGAAGTCCCAGTGTGGATAGTCCGACGTGAACAGTAGGTTCTCGGCGCCGATCGCCCGCATCGTCTCGTGGAGGTGGGCGGTGTCCTCGGGCTCTTCCACGGGCTGCGTGCCGAACCAGAACTGGTCGCGAATGTAGGATTCGGGCGAGCGCTCGAGCAGCGGCGCGTCACTTTTCCGCCAACTCACTTCCCGGTTGAGCCGGCCCATCATGTACGTGATCCATCCGACCCCCGCCTCGAGGATTACGAAGTTCAGGTCGGGAAACTTCTCGGGGACGCCCTCGACGATGAGGCTGGTCAAAGTTAGCATGGCCGTCCACGGGAACGCCAGCGTGTGCATAGTCAGGAACGACTCCGCGTCGTTGAGAACCGGCGCCTGGCGGGCCGGCATCATGTCGTCGACGGCGTGATAGACCATCGTGAGGTCGGCGTCCTCGGCGGCCGCGAACACGACGTCGTACTCGGGGTGACCCAGCGGCTTCTGATATTCACCACCGGGGAAGATTACCGCCCCGACGATGTCGTCCCGATGGCCGTACCGCTCGATTTCCTCGGCCGCCTCCTCGGGAACCCTGGCCGCGAGGTTGATCAGTCCGTAGACGTCGCCGTCGCCGGCGACGTACCGATCGACGAGTACCTCGTTCGCGGCGCGCATCTCCTGGACGGCCCGTTCAGTCCCGCGGACCGCGTCGATGAACGAAATCTGATTCACAATCGCGGCATCGACGCCGTGGTCCAGGAGGCCGTCACGGATGTCCTCATGGCTCTCAAGGTCCCGGAGCATGGGCCCGCTCCGGGTGCCGCCAACCGTCTCCGGCCAGCCGTGGTCGGGATAGGGCGCATCCCCGCGCCGGTCCGGGTGGAGGAAACTCGCGTACGGTTCATCCATCCGGCTCGCGAGGTCGCGCTGGACCGGATCGGACGCGTAGGAAGGGTGGACGTCGCAGTCGACTACGCTCACATTCCCAAAGTCTGCGTCGATCGTCGGTGAGCCAGCGGCATGTTTCGACATGTCACGGCTGGAGGGGTGGCGCCCGCATCAATATTCCGGGAATCAGGTCTGGTATTCGTCTCGATGGACGTACTTCCCGAATCCCGGCTCCACACGGATCTCGTCGTCGGCGTAGACCGTTTCACCGCGAACGATCGTCCGGACCGGCTTGCCGACGACCTCGTAACCGTCGAAGCTCGACCACCCGGCTTTCGCGTAGGTCTCCTCGCCGTCGATGGTCCACTCGGCATCGAGGTCGACAATCGTGAGATCGGCGTCAGTCCCCGTACGGATCGCCCCCTTGTCCGGGTGGATGCCGAGGAACTCTGCGGGCGTCCGCGCGGTGACCTCGACGAGCCGCTCAAGGGAGAGCTTTCCCTCGTCGACCGCCGTCAACATCAGCGGGAGGAATTCCTGGGACCCGAGCAAGCCGGAATTGGCGTCCCAGGCATCCTCGGCATCGGCCTCCTCCGCGAGGTGGGGCGCGTGCTCGATGACGGCCATGTCCGCGACGCCGTCCCGTAGCGCTGCCCAGAGTTTCTCGTTGTCAGGCGTGTACCAGCGTTGCTTCCAGTCGGGCACTGCGTCTCGCTCTCTCGCCAGCGCCGTCGACGCCTCGAGCTCGCCGTAGAAGTCCCAGCCGTCGTCCTTGAGCCGCTCGACGAGGTCGACCGTCGTCTCGCGCTCGGCGTAGTCCAGATAGGGGTCCTCGGTCCGCTCGTTGAAGCCCAAGTGAAGCAGATTGAGATTGGAGAGTCCGGTAATCCGCGCGAGGAAGGCCGCCTCGAAGGCCCCCAGCGTCATGTTCATGCCGTCCTTGCCCTCGCGGATTGCCGCGTAGTCGTTCGCACCCATCTCGACGAGATCCTCGTAGAGCTCGTCCGCCAGCGAGACGTCAGAGGGGTGAAGCGAGACGGGCATGTCGGGGTTCAGCTCGACGAACCGTCGGAAGAGTCGGTAGAGCTCGCCGCGGTCGTGAACGGCGAGTTCAGGGACGTAGGGGAATTCGACCTCGGGGTGGCGGTGCATGAAGATCTTGAATCCCAGGTTGCCCGCGTTCCGGTGGATCTCCTCGACTGCGTCCGGATCCGTCGCGCCGGCCCAGCTGTTGTGGTCGATGACGGCCTTGTCCTTGGCGAGGGCGACCTTCGATTCATAGCGCTCGAGCGTATTCGTGACAGGGTCGCAGTTGGGCATATCCATGAACATCGTGTACCCCCCTGCAGCGGAGGCCATCGACCCCGTGGTGAAGTCCTCCTTGTACGTCGGCCCCGGCTCGCGGTAGTGGACGTGGCAGTTGATCAGTCCCGGGAGCACGTGGAGACCGCTTGCGTCGATCGTCTCTGCTGCATCCGGCAGCCGTTCGGGCCGTCCGACGCCGACGATCTCGCCGTCGTCGATCGCGACGGCGGCCTCCTCGCAGCCCGAGGCTCGCACGATCGTACCGTTCTCGACCACCGTGTCGATTGGCATGCCGTAGCCCACCACGGGGGACGGTCATAGTGATTGTGGTCGCGCCGGCTGCGGCGCGGGGCGGAGATCCACACGGGAGTACGGTAAGTTTCGGGTCGCTTTCGCCGGACACTATCGTCCGGATGGGATGGAGAAGCTCGTCCGGCCAGATCATCGACCGTTTTGCCCCTCACGGTGTGGGAATCGGGACCCCGAACAAGGCCGCGTCGGCGGTCACGGTGGCGGTCGATTCTCACCCTCGGTCGGTGAGGCTATCGCCCCGGCCCGTCTGGACGTCCATGTCGCTCATGTCGATGGTGAAGTTTCGCCAGATCGTCAGCAGCGTATACTTCCACTCCCCGTCGAGCCGGCGGTACTCGTCCCGGTACTCCCCCTGTCCGAACTCGAAACTCTCTCCCTCCTCGATCATAACGAGGTACGTCCACTTGCCGCTGGCCTCGTCGCCATCGACCTCGAGCAGTGGGTTCATCGCCATGTGCATCGAGTTCATGTCCCCGCCGGTGGTGTCCCGACACCAGATCTCGTACTCGTCACGCCCGTCCATCCGTCCGCGGCCGTCCACATGGTCGATGACGGCGTCATCGGTGAAACACGACAACAGCGCGTCGGTATCGTCCTCGTCGATGGCGCGCTGGTAGCGATACTTGAGCTCCGCGATACCCGACTTGTCGGCCAGATCGTCCCGAGCCATGGCAGCGGTACAGAACCGACCCAGTTAACCCTTCACCCGCCGGCGGCCGCAGCAGCGTGTTCACCGGCGATCAGCCCCGAGACGAGCGCGAGTGAGAGCCCGCCCATGTAGTAGCGGTGGTTGACGTTCCCCACGTCCACACCCGCCGCGTACAGCCCCTCGACCGGCGCCGTGGTCGCCGTCCGGGGGTCTGCCGGGTAGTGCTCGACGGTCGACGTCGACGCGGACCGCCGGACGACCCGCATGTCCTGAGTGACGTCCAGCCCACCCATCGTGAACGTGATCCCGGGGGCGACCTCGACGGCGTAAAAAGGCGGCTCGTCCATGGCCATACGGTGGCGTTCACGCGGCGGGTCGAGGCGATCGGCGGTCCCCGACCGGACGTGCTCGTTGAACCGCTCGATCGTCTCGCGGGCGTTCGCGGCGTGGACGCCCCAGTCGTCGAGTCGATCACACAACACCTCGAGCGTGGGTTCGGTGGCGACGCGGCCGCCGACAGCCGCCGCCTCGTCGACGATGTGCCGGACGGGCTTGCCGGTGCTCGTCTGTGACCGGTACAGGTCGGTGTCGAGGACGTAATAGGCTCGCCCGTCGGCGCGTTTGGCCACGGCTTGTGCGAGGTGCTCCTCGATATCGGAGCGGGATTCGTCGACGAACCGCCGGCCCTGCCGGTCCAGCGCGACGGCCCACGGGCCGTAGTACTGTGTCACCTCCACGAGTTCCGAGAGATCGAACTTCGCGGGCGGCGCCGGCAGGGTGTGGCCATAAAACGTGCCCATTCCATCGGTGAGTGCGCCGCCGACCTCCCGTGCGGCCTGCAGGCCGTCGCCGGTGCTCCAGGGGTTCGAGCGCAGCCACAGCCGCTCCGTTCGGTCGGTAACGTACTGCTGGAGGAAATCCTGATCACCCTGGAAGCCGCCGGTCGCGAGGATCGTCCGGTTAGCCTCGACGGCGACCGTCTGGCCCGTATCGATCCGGACATCGACCCCCACGACGCGGCCGTCGTCGTCAGTCCGGAGCCGCTCCAACGGTGTCTCGAGGGCGAGGTCCCCACCCGCGGATTCGAGGTGGGTAACCATCCGCTCCGTGAACGCGACGGGGTCGATCTGGGTAGCGAGGTCGGAGTACTCCGACTCGGGCTCTCGAAGCCGGACGTCGTGGTCGGCGAGCCAGTCGAACCCGTCGGAAAGCCGGTCAACGACGAGCCGCTGGAGCGACTCGTTGCCGTCCGGGACGCGCTCACGGACGGCATCCATCGATTCGAGCGTCCAGATGATGCCACCCGAGAGGTACATCGAGCCACCGGCTCGGGGCGCCTTTTCGACCACGAGTACGTCGGCACCGTCTTCCGCGGCCCGGACCGACGCTGTCAAGCCAGCCATCCCGGCACCGACGACGACAACGTCCGCGTGCCGTTGCATGCGCCGGGGCTTGCGGCTGCGGGGTATAAGGATTTCCAGGACGGTCCGTACTCGGCGTGGCCACGGGGCCGACACTTTTGTAGCCGTGCCCCACTGCCCTGGCCCATGGGACTGGTCGACCGGATCAAAACCGGGTTTGTCGCCGGACTCGTGCTCGTCGCCCCTCTGCTGGTGACGATCATCGCCTTTCAGTTGCTATTCAGCTGGTCACGCGGGCTCGTCAACCCGATCGTGTCGGCCACTGGCTTGGGCGACCTGGTCGGGGACGTTCCGTACCTGGCTGAGGCATTTGCCATCGTCCTCCTCGTGCTGTTCGTCACCTTACTCGGCTACCTCGCCCAACGTAGCGTTGGGGCCTACGTCTTCGACCTGGTCGACCGCGGTCTCGCCCGTGTTCCCGTCTTCAGCGTCGTCTACACGGGTGTCCGCCAGGTCTCCGACGCCCTAACGAGTCAGCAGTCCCGGTTCGAGCGCGTCGCGATGCTCGAGTACCCCCGCGAGGGGCTCTACACCCTCGGATTCGTCACCGGCCAGAGCCCCGACGCCGTCGACTCGGAAACGGGAAGCGAGACTTACAACGTCTACGTCCCCGGAAGTCCGAACCCGACCCAGGGAAAGCTTCTACTCGTGCCTGCAGACGAGATCACGGAGCTCGACATGCCGGTCTCCCACGGACTTCGGTTGCTCGTGACGACGGGCATCGCCGAGGAGCGGTCTGAAATGGAAGAACTATCGGCGGAAGTCGGCGACTCGAGCGAAGCGTTCGAGACCGCGATGGAGGAACTCGAGGGCGATCAGAGGTAGGCAGCGTCCCAGCGTTCGGCTTTGCGGGCATTGCCGCAGGTGTCACATTGGATGCGGCCCATCGTGTCCATGGCGTTGGCGAAGTCCTCGCACTTCGTGCACCAGTAACCGTAAATTTCGTCCGCATCGTCGTCGGTGTAGACTACCTGGAACGGGGCGATGGAGCCGGTTTCCCGGGTCGTCCGGTCGAGGAAGACCGTCCGGCCGTCGACCTCGATCGGCTCGTACTCCCGCTCGCTCGGTTCCGCGTACACGTTCTCGGTGTACGTCGTCCCCTGAATGGTAACCTCCTCGGAACCGACCTTGACGAGGCCGTGATCCCTGTAGAACTCGTTGCCGCCGACGTTGTCAGCGAGGACGCGACCGTGGAGGTGGGCCGCCCCGCGGTCGGCGAGGCGATCCCGCGTCCGCTGGAATAGTGTTTCGCCGATATCCGCCGACCGGTGGGCCGGATCGACGTGGATCCACGAGAGCGTGGCGGTGTCCTCGCCCGTGAGGCGGCTATCCGAAAAGCCGACCACCTGGCCGTCCCGGACGGCGAGTAGTAGGAGGGTGTCCTCGTCGCCGATGCGGTCCCGGAGGCGGTTCTCGTCGTACCACTCGTCGACGGCGCCGACGATGGTAGACGTCCCGATCGAGTACGACGCCATGAGCGACCGGCGGGCGACGTCGCGGATCGCCGGCCGATCCGCCAGTTCCGCCTCGCGTATATCCATACCCCGGCTTCGGGATCCGACGGCATAAACGTACGACCCGTCGGGGATCCGGCGACACGAACGTGCTCTCAGGATTGGAGGAGTGGCCATTCCCTCACACTGTTGTCTCCGGAACCTCACGCCGAACCTGCCCGCCCGAGGCCGTCGTAACGCCTAAGAGACGTTCGGCCCTTCGTCCAGTTAACATGACCAGCACGCCCGCGACGGTGAGGTGGTACTGTGGGGATTGAGATAAGGGAATCGCCGGTCTCCGAGTCCGAGTACGCCGAGATGGAGGCGTTCGTGCGCGACTACCTCCGCGCGAGCGTCGAGAGCGAGGAGGAAGGTGGTCGGATGCGGTGGTACCCCTGGCACTCCGCGGAGTACCGCTTCAACCACATCCGCAACGTCGTCGACCTCGCAGTCGACCTGGCGGAGGCGGAGGGGGCCAACGTCGATGTCACGCGGGTGGCTGCCCTCTTCCACGACATCGCGAAGCTGGAGGTCGACCAGGACGTCCACGCCGAGGCAGGAGCGCGGATCGCCCGCGAGTTCCTCACGAGCCACGGCGATTATCCGCCCTCGTTCGTCGACGAGGTGTGTGACGCCATCGAGGCGCACTCCTACCAGGGCCCACTCGAGGACGTCTCGAAGGAAACCCAGTGTCTGATCGAGGCGGACCTACTCGACAAGGTCGGGGCGAACGGGACGGCACTGATGTTGCTGCGCATGGGTTACGAGTCTCGCACGCACATGGACGCCGCGGAGATGGTCGGTCGGGTCCTCGAGCGCGGCCAGGACGCGCGGTCGCGCGTCCGGAGTCAGACCGCCCAGGACGTCGCCCACCGGCGGCTGAAGCGTGTCAAGTGGTTCCGCGAGTGGCTCGAAGCCGAGGTCGCGGGTATCGAAACACTCGAGGAGGACCCGCTAGAGGAGCGAACCGAGGCCGTCGAGTAGAAAGAGGGTACCGAACCCGCCGAGGACGAGCGCGCTTACGGCGGCGACGACGGGAGCCAGGCGTTCGACTCGCCGTCGGGCCGCCACGAGTGCCGCGGGAAATCCGCCGACCCAGACGGCGATGCCGCCGAAGAGACCCACGAGCAGCGCCGGCGTACCGGTCTGGACGACCAGCAGGCCCGCGAGGCGCTCGCCGAGATACGGCGTCTGGGCGAGGACGTCGATCCGCCCCGGAGCGAGGAGACCGACGCCGACAGTCAGCCAAAACAGGATCTGATATGGATTCGTGAGCGCGAGGACGAACGCCTTGCGAAAGCCCGACCCGGCCGCGGCCGGATCGCCGTCGGGTGCGAGTGTCCGCCGTGCGCCGTGGGCGGCGTCGACCGCGAAGTACCACATAAGGACACCACCGACCACCACCATCACGGCGCGAAGTCGGGGCAATCGCTGAAGTGCGGCGACGATGCCCGCGAGGGACAGTCCGAGAAAACACAGATCGGCCGTCATCGCGCCGAGGCCC
>CAYUFG010000086.1:0-8781 GCA_964443815.1 uncultured Halobacteriales archaeon
TGCCTTCCTCGGCGACCAGCCGGAGCGCCTCGCGGAGGGCGTAGACGTTCGTGATGGGCGCGGTGTGGTGGTAGGCTCGTTCCTCACCCCAGTAGCCCTGTAGTTCTGACAGGTCGAGGTACCACGACCTGACGGGTGTCTCGCGGGCGAGGATCCGATCCATGGCCCGGTCGGAGACGGTTAGCGGGCTCGCGCCGGGCGGACAGCTGAGGCATTTCTGGGCGGCGGAGTACGCGACGTCGACGTCCCACGCGTCGGCTCGGAACTCCACGCCGCCCAGTGACGTCACCGTATCGGCGACGACTAGCGCGTCGTGGTCGTGAGCGATCCGCGTGAGTTTGGGGACATCGGGCTGGAGCACGCCGGTGCTGGTCTCTGCGTGGACGAACCCGAAAAGATCCGGTTGGTGAGCGTCGAACGCCGCGGCGACGTCGGCTGGTTCGAGGGGCTCGCCCCATGGCGCGTCGACGACGACTGGCTCGCCGCCCGCTCGTTCGACCATCGCGGCCATCCGTTGGCCGAAGTAGCCGTTGCCCGGAACCAACACCGTGTCGTCTGGTTCGGTCAGGTTGGCGAACGCCGCTTCCATCGCCGCCGACCCGGTACCGCTGACGGGGATGGTCCACTCGTTGTCCGTGCGAAAGGCGTACCGCAACAGTTCCTGGACTTCGTCCATGATCTCGACGAAGCTCGGGTCGAGGTGGCCGACGAGCGGCGTGCCCATCGCCCGCAGCACGCGCGGGTGTACTTCGCTCGGGCCCGGGCCCATGAGGAGCCGGTCCGGCGGCGTCAGCTCGTCGGTCTGAGGTGGCTGCATGGGTCCATGTACGGGGACCGGCGCTTAGGCTTTGGTGGTTGGTGCCCGCGCGGGCTCGACCGACTCGAGGAATTCCTTGACGATGGCCTCCTCCGCGCGGTGCAGCGTCTCGCTGGCGGTCGACTTGGCGATGCCGAGGTCGTCCGCGAGCTCCGTCAACGAACAGTCACGGGGCGTATCGTAGTACCCCGCTTCGACCGCGGCGGCGACCACGCGTCGCTGGCGGTCGGTCAACAGCGACTCGTCGTGGAGTTGGTCTCGGACGTACTCGACGCGGTAGCGGATGCCGAAATTGTCGAGCTGTTCGGCCAGCGCCGAGAGGCGTTCCTGTGGTGCGGTCAGTTCCCACTCGACTGTGCCGTCCCGGATCTCTACGGGCATCTCCAGTGGCACCCCGGAATCACGCGCGGGGAGCAACAACAGGGGCATCGTCGTCTCGAACTGGACGAGGGCGGTAGACTCGGACTGGCGGAGGACTTCGAGGGCGTCGACGTCCTCGTAGGCGTCCATGTCGGTGAGGACGGCTCCCAAGGAGTCACTCTCCACTTCCGCGAGACCGACGCCGGCGTCCTCGTCCGTGAACGCGGCGAGGACGCGAACGACGGCCTCCGGGTACCGTCGCGTCAGGTCACCGATCCAAATGCGTTCGGGGACGGTGACTGTCAGCTTGGCGTGGGGCATGGGCGAAGATATTCGGGTCGGCCCGACAAGAATGTTTGCGAACATGTTCGCCCCGCCGCCAGCGTTTTGGCCGCCCCGGGCGACTATCGACCATGCAGACCGTCGGCGTCAGCCGGGAGATCGCCGCCGGACCGGACGTGCTCCGAGAGGCCATGCAGGACGTCGGCCCCTTCATGCGAGCGGCGGGCTTCGACGGTGTGGCCGTCGACGGGGAGTCGGTGACTATCACGAACCACGTCGGTCTCCTGACGATCGAACTCGATCTCCGGCTCGTCGACGACCCCGATGCGACCCTCGCCTACGAGCAGGTCGATGGCATCTTCGAGTCGATGGAGACACGCTACTACCTGGATCCCGGGCCGGAGACCACGACGGTGAGTGCGGAGACGACGTTCGCGCTCGAGGCCTCGTTCGTCGGTCCGCTGCTCGACGCGACCGTCATCGACCGGCAGCGTCGTAAGGAGTTGGAGGCACAGTTCGACTACCTCGAGTCGGTCGATTAATCCGCGATCGCCGGGGGGTCCGAGTCGGTCGGAGGTGCGTCGACGGCCGCCGTTGCCTCGAGATAGTCCAGCCGGCCAGTGACGGTGTGGGTCTCGCCGTTGCGTTCGTAGGGGGCGACGGCGCAAACCTCGCCGTCGTGTCGTTCGACGAGACAGCACGTCGGTAGCGTTCGCGCTCGGTAGGACGGGCCACCGAAGTCCCGCTCGACGACGCGCGACTCGAACTGCGGGGCCACATCGACGCCCTCGGCGGCCGCCCAGGACTCGATTTCCTGGACCGTCGCCCGAATCGACCGCGCTGTGTCGGTGTCGGCCGCCGGGCCATCCAGCGGGAGTTGCCGGCCCCAGACTTCGACGTCCAGGGATTCGATAGCGCCGTCGGCTTCGAGCGCGCGTAACCGCGAGATGGCGGCGTCGACCTTGTTTGCTGTCGCGTCCGGTCGGAGCGAGCGGACGTATAACTCGACGGTCGGTCTCTCTCCCTCCATTGCACCACTCCCTATCGGCATGTCGGCGGAATAGCACAAAAAAATTGCGTCATCCATCGTCGTCGAGCCGACGAGTCAGGCTCTCGTGGATCCCGATCACCAGTGCCGGCACCACCAGCATGAAAACGTGTTCCTCGATCGGGATGCCCAGCAGGTCGATGCCGGTCCGCAGGGGAATCTTGAAGACGCCAACCGCGAGAGTGTACCAGTCCCAGACGAAGGCAATCGGGTACAGGACGACGATCGTCCGGGCGGCTTTTCGGAAGGCGTCCGCGTACCAAAGGAGGCCGATCGCGATGCTCCCCCAGACGACCTCGGTAACCAGGTACGTGTAGGGACCCAGGACGCCGATGTCGGGGAGCACGACCCTCCCTCTGGCCGCCGGGGACTAATCACCGTCGGCGGCCGAAAACAAGCTTGATTACGCCAGCCGACGTTCGTTCGGTATTACGATGGATATCGCCGATATAGCCACTCGCGACTACGTCGAGGTGGACAGCGACGAGCGTCTGGGCAAGGTCCGGGCTATCTTCGAGGAGCAGAACCCCGTCGGGATCGTGGTCGTCGACGACGGCGAGTACGCGGGCGTGATCACGGAACGCCAGTTGATCCAGTCACACATCGAAGACAACGCGAAGGTTCGTAACCTACAGACGGCCGCCCCCCGAGTCGGCCGAACTGACGACGTTCGTGAGGTTGCCCGGGTGATGGTCGAAGGGGGCACGAAGGTCGCGCCGGTTTTCGAGGCCGACCGGCTCTGGGGTGTGGTCACCGGTGACGACATTCTCGAGGCGGTCATCGAGAACCTCGACGCCATCGACGTCGCCGAAATCTACTCCGAGGACGTCGTGACCGTGTCCGAGGACACCCACGTCGGGCAGGTCATCAATCGCTTTCGCGAGAACGGCATCTCCCGGCTCCCGGTCCTCGACGAGGACGGCCACCTCTCCGGCATGGTGACCACCCACGATATCGTCGACGTCGTCGTCCGCGATATGGATAAGGCGACCCGGGGCGACCGCGCTGGTGATATCGACCGGATCCTCGACATCCCCACCTACGACATCATGAGTAGTCCCGTCGAGACGGTCGCGGTATCTGAGACTGTCCGTGCCGCGGTCGAACGCATGTTCGAGCACAACTACGATGGCCTGGCCGTCACGCCCGAGGGTGACGACCGCCGAGTGGTGGGCGTCGTCACCAAAACGGACGTCCTCCGGGCGCTGACGTTCACCGAGGAGGAACACATGGACGTGCAGATCACGAACATCGACCTCCTCGACACCATCTCCCGGCAGGAGATCCGTGAGCGGATCGAGGGCGTCGCCGACAAGTATCGCAAGATGCAGGTCCAACACGCACACGTACGCTTCCACGAGCACAAGGAGAAGCTTCGAGGCACGCCGCTGATCCAGTGCCAAATTCGCCTACGGACCAACCGCGGCCAGGCCGCGGGGTCCGGCGAGGGCTACGGCGCAGACAACGCGTTCCGCGTCGCGCTCGACACGCTCGAACGCAACGTGCTCGAGCTCAAGGGTGTCATCGCCGACGAGGAGTACCGTGGCCAGCTGCTCCGCAAGCTCGGCGAATTATAGTTCGAGACCCAGGTCGCTGCTGATCGAGTTACCCGGCTGTGGGACTCCTTTAACCGTCACCGTCTCGCCGGTCATGAAGGCCGCACCGGCAGTCGCGAGAAACCGGACCACGTCAGCGACGTCTTCGGGATAGCCGATCCGTCGGTTCACCTCCTCCCGGGGTGGCATGTCTTCATCCTCGATGCCGAGCGTTTCGGCGACGCCTGGGGTTTGGATCAGTCCCGGCGCGACGCAGTTGACTCGGATACCGTCTTCGGCCCACTCCGTCGCGAGTGTCTCCGTCAGCCTGATGATGGCTGCCTTGGACGCGCCGTAGTGACTCTCGCCGGGTGACGCGTGCTGGCCGTTGACACTCGCCATCGTCACGATGTCGCCGCCACCGTGCTCGCGCATGTAATCGCCGGCAGCGTGTGCGCAGTGGCGCGTACTGTGGAGGTTCAGGTCGACGATGGTCTTCCAACCGTTCTCGCTGATCTCCTCGAAGGGGGCGACGAACTCGCCGCCGGCGTTCGCCACGAACAGGTCCAGGTCACCGAACTCGTCGACTGTCGCGTCGACGAAGTTCCGAACCGCGTCGGCGTCGCGAACGTTGCACTCGTACGCGAAGGCGGTACCACCCCCGGCCTCGATGGCCTCGGCTACCTCGTCGACGCGTTCCTGGGCGCGCGAACAGATCGCGACGGATGCCCCGTCCGCGGCGAGCGTCTCAGCGATGCCCCGGCCGATGCCCTGGCTTGCGCCCGTTACGATGGCAGTCCGGTCCGCCACACTGTAACTCGACATGGAGACCCGCTCGCCCGGCGGCACCGTCAGTCTGTCGGGGCCCCGGGAGTTTTCACGCACGGGGCCGACTCGCGAGGCGATGTCCCGAACGGAGATTATGCCAGACGCACTCTACGACTCGACCCGAAACCAATACGTCCACGCCATCGTCGAGGACGAGACACTGTACATGTCCGGGCAGGTGGCAAGAGACCCGAGCGGCGACGTGGTCGGTGACGCAATCGAGCCACAGACCCGCCAGGCCTTCGAGAACGTCGAAGCCATCCTCGACGAGGTAGACGCGGATGTCGCCGACGTCGCGAAGGTGACGAGTTACCTCACCGCCATTCACGACGACTACCAAGGCTACAAGACGGTCTTTGCGGAGTTCTTCGACGCGCCGTACCCCTGTCATACGATGCTCGGGGTCGAGGCGCTGGCCCACCCGGATCTGCGCGTCGAACTCGAAATCGAGGTTCCGCTGTAACAAGGGTTATTGGAGAAAACGCCGCACTCCCGACAATGGAGCCGGTCTCCGAACTCAGACGGCGCGAGGTTGAGATGTACTTCGACGTCGTGGCCGAGGGCGGCTCGCGCCGTCGGCTCTCGGCGCGGGCCTACCACAACCTGGCCGAAATGAGCCACGACGACTATGCCGAGCTCTCGGACCGGCTTCGGGATGCCGGTGGCACCGCAAGCTTTCTGTTCTTGGGCCGGGACGCGACCCGGTACGGCGAGACGATGGCGATGCTGGACGACGCCGGCCACGAAGTCGTCCTCCATGGCCATAGGCACGTCGCGTGTGCGGACATCGACGGGGACTTGGTCCACGACAACCTCGCCCGGGGTCTCGACGCCATCCAAGACGCGGCCGGCGTGACACCGCGTGGCTTCGTCGCGCCCGGACAGACCGTCAACGCGGCGACGCTTCGGGTCTGTGCGGACCTCGATATCGAGTGGGTGCTTGGCCGGACCGAAGCGACAGTCCCCCCGGACATCGACTTCCTCGACGCTGTCAACCCCTACGATCTCGTGTGGCTCAACGAGGGTCTCGATCCCGAGGACACGTTCGACCGCGTCGACGATCAGGCCGCGGATGGCCGGGCGCTGTTTTTCCACCCCAACCTCATGTCGTACTTCGACGCCGAGGCGGCCTTCGCGACCTGGATCAGGGAAACCTCGCCGGTCTCTGTGGCCCACATGCGAGGGACGGGCGGCGTCGGGATGGTGAACGATGCCGCTCGACCACTGCGAATCGAATAGCCCATCCCGCCCCGGTCACCGCGGTTTGCCGGTTCTAGCTCCACCGGTCGGCCGATCCGCCAGTCCCGTCTGACGGTTGATAAGTGGATGCGTTTTTGTGTGTTCGGCCGACACAGGGAGGGGATGAATGCGACGGACGACTGGTACGACGTGACCCGGCTGACGGCCAACAGCTACCACATCGACGAGGGCGACGGCTACGGCCTGTTCCTCGTCGAAGGCAGCGATCGCTCGGCGCTAATCGACGCGGGCATCGGGGTAGGCGACCTCCGCGGGCTGGTCGAGGAACTGGTCGACACGCCGATCACGCTCGTCCTCACCCACACCCATTGGGACCACATCGGTGCGGCCGCACAGTTCGACGACGTCCTCGTCGGCCCAGAAGAACTCCCCGCCGACGGCCGTGTGGCCATCGACAGCCTCACCGACGAGTTCACCCAGCGGCCGGCACAGTTCAGTAGCGAGTGGCTGGATGCCGGCAAGGCGTTCCCGGATCCAGTCGACCCGGCCGAGTATAATATCGACCCGGCCGACGCCGCGCCGGTTCCGATGGAGTCGGGACTCGACCTGGGTGATCGCACGCTCGAGTTCCACGCGCTCCCGGGTCACTCCCCAGGTCACCTCGGCGTACTCGACCCGGAGGCAAACGTACTCTACGGCGGCGACATCGTCCACTTCGACCGCGGCCTATACGTCATGTTCGCGGACTGTGACCTCGAGGATTACGTCGAGTCGATGGAACGGGTCCGCGATCTCCGGGACCAGGGCCGGTTCGACGTCCTCGCGACGAGCCACAACGACCCGATCTCGGGCGAGGACCTATCGCTGATCGACGACCTGCACGATGGACTCCGCGAGATCGCGGCGGGGACCAGGGCGTACGAAGTGGTCGACTCAGAGTGGGGTGACGTCCGCTCGTACCACATCGGCGACTCCGAGGTACTGACGAGGCACGACTAACGACACGGGTCAGTCCGCGGTGGTCGTCTCGGCCGCCTCGGGTTCGCGGTGCGCCCGACGGGACTGGACGACGAACCCGGCAGTCGCGACGGCAATGAACGCCGCCGCCAGCAGGAACCCCGACGCCACGCCGAGGGCGTCCATGGTGAGGCCAACGACGACCGGACCGGTCACCTGTCCGATCTTCCAGGAGATCGACCGGAGTGACATCGCGCTCGCGACAGAGTCGAACTCTTCACCCTCGTCGACGAACATGGACATGCTAGCGGGTAAGCGGATCGAGTCGGCCACGCCGATCAGCGCGTAGGCCAGAAAAAGCGCGACGAAGGCGCCGCCGAGTTGCGTGGTCCCGCCGAAGACGTCGAGCTCGAGCACGGGCACGAGCCCCTCTGCGAGCCCCGCAAGGGGGATGGCGGCGGTGCCGAGTCCGTACAGCAAGGCCCCAGTGGCGACGAAGTAGTGCCGGTGGCCCCAGCGGTCGGTGAGCGAGCCGACGAAGCCCTGCGCGAGCGCTTTCGCGAGTTTTCCCCCGGCGAGAATCCACCCGATGACGAACGCCGACATGCCGAACTCGGTGCGGGCGTAGATGGGCAGGAAGATGATGACGGCCATCTTGCCGAAGCTGAAGGCGAAACGAAAGCCCACTAGTGCCCGGAGCATGGGCAAGCCAAGAAGTGAACGGAAGGCGGCGATGCCGGTCGCCTCCTCGGGACCAGGCTGGCTACCCGGGTCGTCCCGGAGAAACCGCCAGACCATGACGAACGCACCCATGGTGATGGCGGTGAGCACGAGGTACGGGACTGTGAACCCATAGGCAAACAGGAGGTAGCCGCCCACGAGGTCGCCAGCCATCGACGAGAACGCCGCGACCTGGTTGAACGAGCCGAGCCACCGGCCTTGTGACGCGTCGGGACTGATCTGGCCCACAACTGTCACGCCGCTGATCCACAGGACGCTGGATCCCAGCCCCTGGAGCATCCGCACGAGGATCACGTGGACGGCGTTGTTCACCAGGATGAACCCGACGAAGACGGCGACGTTGAGCAGGAAGCCGGCGAGCAGCCAGCGCTTCGCGTTGCCCGTGTCGACGCGCCGGCCAAGTGGCAGGACGATCAGGACTTGGACGAGAGCGAACGCGGTCCCGAACAGTCCCTCGACGAAGCCGGTCGTGCCGAAGAGGTCGGCGTATAGCGCCAGCGCGATCAGGATGGTCGAGTAGGCCTGGCTGCGCGCGAAGGCGGCGCCGGCCAGGGCCGCGAACTCCCGATCGCCGAGGAGCGCGACGGAGTCGAACCGTGTCACGGGGTAAGCAGGTGGCTCGTGGAGCGTACGCGTACGGCCAAAAGCTTCTCGGATCGCTCAGGGGCCGTTCTCGATCCGGTCGATCACCGCGCGCAGATCGGCCGCCGCCTCGACGTCTTCCTTGACCTTCTCGCGGCGACGAACCTCCGCGGCTGAGGCGTCGTACGCGCGGACGTACTCTGCGCGGGAGTGCTCCTCGAAGGCGTGCCGAATGGCGAAGTAGCCGTCAGGTACGACCGCGCCACAGACCTTGCAGTCGATCCGATCGTGCTCCGTTGCCTGGTGGACTACCAAGTCCTCGACACGGTCGAAGCTGGCGCCGTCGCCGTCGATGGCGCACTGCCAGCGGGCCATTACCGGTCGGGAGGCCGGCCGCCCCTAAAAGCGTTCCTCCCCAATTCTTCCGGCCG
>CAYUFG010000087.1:0-8696 GCA_964443815.1 uncultured Halobacteriales archaeon
GCTGGCACAATTCGACGCCATCACTCGCGAAAACGCCCTTCCCGCGATCTTTCTGGCATTCCTGATCCCCGGAATTCCGGACGATATCCTCTGTTTCGGGGCCGGACTGACCGACATCGACCTCTGGAAACTGGTGACTGTCTCGTTCGTCGGTCGACTCCCGAGTTTCGTGCTGGTGAGTGTCATCGGAGTCGAGTTGGCCAACGCACGTCTGCTGACGGCGCTAGCCCTCGGCGTCGTTTTCGTCACACTCGTAGTCGTCACGTATCGGTTCAGAGGGCTGCTGATGCAACGTATCAGTGCCGTGTAGCCGGAGATGCCTGCTGCCGAGTTGGGCAGCCCCTGCCAAGGCAGAGACTCGGACAGATCGATCCGAGTCTACCCGCTGGATGAAGCGCCATTCGAAACGACTCGGGGAACACTTCGAGGGCTGCCACGATCGAGTCGGAGCCATCCGTCCGTGGTTCTTCGCCATCTAAGCTCCCGGCCACAAATGCGTCGTCGCCGCGAGATTTCTCGATGCAGCTCTTTCGCTTGCTGTCCTCCCTCGCGGCACATCCACCGGCCCGGTTCACACCTATTCCTGGACAACCCATCCGCCGGGCTTCCCGCACACCGAAGACGTGGGGAAGACAGTCGCGATCTTACGAGAATGGTCGCTTGAGGACGATCGAATCCTCCCGGCCCGGCCCCACTCCGATGGCGTATATGGGCACGTCGAGTTCGTCACTGACGTACTCGAGATAAGCACGGGCGTTCTCGGGGATTGCGTCGTATCCCTCTTTGGCGACGGCAGACCAGTCAACGTCCGGCCAGCCCGCAAAGGTCTCGTACCGAGGCTCACACCGGGCCCAACGCTCAGTCGTCGGTGGTACCGTCTCAATCGTGTTACCCTCGAGCCGGTAACGCGCCCCGACTTGCACCTCTTCGAGCCCGGAGAGGACGTCGACGTGATTGATGGCGAGGCCCGTGAAGCCATTCGCGCGTGTCGCATGTCTGAGCATTGGCAGGTCGAGCCAGCCAACCCGGCGCGGTCGGCCGGTGACCGTCCCGTACTCACCGCCCTCCTCGCGGATGTATGCGGCAAGGTCCTCCTCGTCCGGATCGCCCCGACCGTCGTAGCCCGGTGTGTCACCCTCGACACCGGCAAGTTCCGTCGGCAGCGGTCCACCCCCGACGCGACTGAGGTAGGCCTTTATCACGCCGACCACCTCGCCCCCGCCGACGATGGAGGGGCTGACGCCAGTACCGGTCGACGCGCCGCCTGCCGTGGGGTTCGAGGACGTGACGTAAGGGTAGTTACCGTGGTCGATGTCGATCGTCGTCCCCTGGGCCCCTTCGAACATTACCTTCCGGCCCTCCTCGATGGCGTCCGCGAGGAACTCGCCAGCGTTGACTGTCATATCCTCATCGGCGAGACGGTCGCCAAAGGCCGCGAACTCTTCGTGGAGCGTCTCGACGTCGAATGCCCCGGGGTCGTCGGTGTCGCCGACGGCCATCCCAAAGCCATCCTCGACCAGGGCCCGCTTCTGCGGAACGGCGTACTCCAAGCGCTCCCGAAGGACGGCTGGGTCGAGCAGGTCGCCGATTCTGATACCCCGCCGGCCGGCCTTGTCCTCGTAGGTCGGGCCGATGCCTCGTCCCGTGGTGCCGACTTCCTGATCGGTTTCGCTCTTTGCCGTCTCCTCTATGCCGTCGAGGACCCGGTGGTAGGGCAGTATCACGTGTGCGCGTTCGGCGACCCGGACGTCGGCGTCGATTCCCTGTTCCCGGAGATCGTCGAGCTCGGAGAAGAGGGTGCGAGGGTTGACAACACACCCGTTCCCGAGAACGCCGACCTTCCCTCTGATGGCACCGCTGGGGACCAGCGAGAGCTTGTACTCGACGCCCTCGTGGACAACGGTGTGGCCCGCGTTGTCGCCACCCTGGTAGCGGGCAACGACGTCAGCGGGTTCGCCGAGCAGGTCGACGATCCCGCCTTTTCCCTCGTCGCCCAGCTGGGAGCCGACGATCGTGACGGTCATCGGCCCGACGTTCCGTCCTGCCCGGTAAACCGATTACGGTCCGTTCACCGGATCCAAGACCTTATAAGGCGACCGCTCGACGCCCGTGGTATCGCCCCACGCGATTCCGGATCGATCCGACAGCAACTTTTAAATCCGGCCACAACAAGTTAACAATTGCCATGATAGACAGGCTTGAGAAGGAAGTCGACATGCTCGAACGCCATCTCCAGGTCTTACGGATGGTGATCGAGAACGAGCCCATCGGCATCGTCAAGATGTCGAACGAGACTGGGTATCCCCACCACAAGGTCCGGTACTCGCTTCGCGTTCTCGAGGAGGAGAACCTGATCGAGCCCTCGAGCCAGGGGGCGATAACGACCGAGGAGACCGAGGCATTCGTCGACGATCTTGACTCCAAGATAGATCACATCATCGACAAGCTCGAAGGCATGAAGATCGACAGCCTGGCGGAGATCGAGAGCTAGACTACAGTTCCGGCACTTCCATGTGGAAGTTGTTCTCGCGGGCTGCGACCAGACAGAGATGGTAGCCCGTCTTCCGCGAAAGGTTCACGAAACTCGTACGTTTGTCGCGGCTGAGGATGCCCCCGCGAGTGGCGTCGCTGACCGTCTCGAGGGCGGCCGACTCGAAGAAACTGCTCGTGACTAGTACCGCCGTCGCCAACGAGTCGGCCGACTGGCCGACCCGCTCGGCGGACGTGACCAGTGTCTCCATCATACTGCCCGTCGCGGGGTCGCGTGACTCGTTCAGGTTGGCGACGATGAGCGGATCGCCCATTCTGTGGCGAAAGATGACGTCGAAGTGCTCGCGGCCGGCCTTCTCCTGGCCGTCCTCGACGTACTCGACGTCGACGGCGCCATTAAACTCCACCCGGCGGATCTCCGGGATTGCGTCGTAGAGGTCGACGAGGTCGTCCGCGTGGCTCGTGTCCCGGATCTCGAATAGCAGCGTCGAGACGACCCACTCGGCGAACCGGTAGTGAAGCGTCGACCGGAGCCACTCGTCGAAGGCCCGGCCGTTTACGGCGACACCCGTGTCCGCGAACTCGGTATGGACGCCAAGCTGGAGATTCTCCGCCACGTCCTCGGGGCTCTCGGTGCCGTCGTGGGCCTTCGCGAGCGTCGCCGCACCCTTCGAGTTGTAGTCCACGAACAGGTTGGTCCCCTCGATGGCCTCGTTGGGCGTCAGCCGCCGCTCGGCGTCCGTCGCGGCGCCCATCTCCTCTTCGAGCCGCGCCAACTCCGACTCGAGTTCGTCCACCCGATCGGCGAGTTCGTCGCGCTCCTCGCGGACGGTTTCGAGTTCGGCCGCGAGTTCGTCCCGCTCGGCCTCGGCGTCCGCCAGATCCGACGCCAGGTCCTCGATTTCCGCCTCCTTTTCCGCGAGCTCGTCCTCGAGTTCGGCAAGCACACTCGCGTCCCCTGGTTCGGTTACCCGAGCCGTCTGATCCTCGGTGGGTGACGGACTCGGCTCCCCCGGGCCCTCCGGTTCAGAATCAGTCGCGCGAGTTGGCTCCGGCTCGGCGGGTGTCGAGCGGTCCTGCTGTGGCAGGTGCGTCCGATCCGGGTCGAGAGACGGGATCGAGCGGGTTTCGAGGTCCGCGGCCCCGCCCTCGGAACGCCTGCCTGCCACCGACGACGTGCCCCGCCCGCCGGCGGTCGACCTCGTCTCGGCCCCCCGACTCGACGCACCCCCGTCACGTCCACGACCACGGTCGCCACCACTGACCGTTTCAACCGAGCGAGTCCCGCTCGACGCCGTATCGCCGGATCGCTCACTCGTGGGCTCGGACGTGTCCGCCGTGTCAGCCGATGCCTGCGGCTCCGCCTCGTCATCCGCCGGTTCGGCGTCGCGGCTCCCGTCGGGCGCGCTCGCCCCAGCGTCGTCCGTCTCGTCAGTAGTGGACCGCGGGACGTCATCCGATTCGCCCGTGTCTGCCTCAACCGGCGCCTCGGAGTCGTCCGTCACCGGCGCTGCCTCCTCCGACTCTGATGAGGATTCCTGCTCCTCAGACTCGGAGTCGTCGGTCGGTTCGTCCTCGACAGTCGTTGCCTCCCCACCACCGGCCGTTTCTGCCGGTTCGGGAATCTCGATCGGCTCGACGTCGACCTGTCGGACCTTGTAGATGCCCACCTCGTCGTCGGCAGTTTCGAAGGCCTCGTCCCCGCTGATCAGCTGTTGAGCGGCGCCCACGAACCCCACTGCCATCGACCGGCCACCGTGGTAGACGAGGAAGTAGTCGCCGCTGAGGACGTTCTCCGAGAGCTCTACAAAACCCGTAAATCCCCCGTCAGAGAGCGTGCCGTCTACCTCCGAAATCGGCGTTTCCTCGGTGTAGTACTGCGCGCGCACCTCGGCGCCGGCGGCTTGCATGACAATCAATAAGGGGAGCGCAGGGACCGGCGCTTCGTACGTAGTCCCCGTCGCCGCCTCGAAATCCTCGATGGAGCCGCGCTCAATTCCGACAACGGTTCCGGCGGTCATATAGAGTTCGGCACCGCCGGCGCGAACGACCCCCGAAAACTCGGAGTCGGCGAGGGACAAAAGGCCCGCGTAGCCGCCATCGAAGGGCCGTTCCTCCCAGTCGTCGACCCGGTCGGCAACGCGGAGACTCATTAGTTCACAATCCCGGATGCGGCGGAAATACTTTGCGGGCCGTCTGACGCCCGGCTGTCGTGCCGGTGGGTGATCCATCACTCCGACACTGGGGCAGTCGTCCTCTCGGCCGAGACTGGTGGCGGTGACGCGCATTGACCCACCCACGTGGATCGAAGCTGGTACAGAGTCGAGCTACCCGCCACGTCGGGGGTGGGATTCGGCCCAGACTCCCGATCTGGTCGTCGCTGCAGTTGGCGAATACCCGCCATTCGTATTCCTTATCCCGCTTATTTACGCGCACGTCCAAGGCTGCGTCTCCATCGCCGCGAGTGTGGGTGCGACGGAGATGCCAGAGTCCAATATTCGTAGCTGCTTCGTATTCGGCCGAGGTTCTCCACGCCCAGTTCAACCTCGCGTACCGGTCGATGGTCGGACGTCTCATCGGACAGTGCCGACTCGGTATTGCTCCGGAAAACAAATCTGCAGCTCCCACTCCCCGGGAGAGTACGCTCGTCAACGATCGCTATCTCGGAGTTGGCGGTGTACGTGTACCTATCGCCGGGTGTGCTAGTCTCCTCCACCGACGGGACGTGATCTGCCTGGATACGTCCATCCGTCCTTGCCAAGCGTATCCAGTCATCGTGGAAGGTAATCAATCGGCCGATAGAGGCGGCATGTCGACTCGTGGAGTGAGGCTACGTTTTGGGCCTTCCCTGCTTGCAACGCCCGAACACGCTCGTGCACGCCGCCACTGCCTTGCCCTGGCTTGCTGGACGAGTCCGCCGTAAAACTCGTCTGTGTGGATCCGGACCGCGTCGTTTTTCACGTTAGGCTGGGTCTCCGGACCGGCCCGTTACTCCCGTGACCAAGTAGGTCGGGAACATGACGGCACCGCTCAGTCGCCGGCGACCTCGTCACGGATCCGCTCCGGCACGCTCGGATCGCGTAGCGTCGTCGTGTCACCCAGTTCCTCGTCGTTCGAGATGTCCTCGAGCAGCCGCCGCATGATCTTGCCCGAGCGGGTCTTCGGGAGGTCATCGACGAACGCGATGCGGTCAGGCCGGGCGAAAGCGCCGATTTCGTCCTCCACGGCCGCGGTTATACGCTCGCGGACGTCCGCCTCTGACGCAGTGACGCCGTCACGTAGCACTACGTAGACGTGGGGGACGTGACCCTTCTCCGCATCCTCTGCAGCGACGACCGCCGCCTCGGCCACAGCCCCAACCTCGGCGACCGCGGATTCCAGTTCCATCGTCCCGAGCCGGTGGCCCGCGACGTTCATGACGTCGTCGAGCCGACCGAGGATGCGGAAGTAGCCGTCCCGGGCGTGGACCGCGCCGTCGCCGGCCTTGTAGACCCAGTCGTCTGAATCCGAACTGTTCACGTCGGAGAAGTCCTGCCAGTACTCCTCGATGAACCGCTCGTCGTCGCCATACACGGTTTGGAGCATACCCGGCCAGGGGTTCTCGATGACAAGGTTGCCGGCCCGGCCGCTCTCGGGTTCGATCGGCTCCCCGTTGTCGTCGTAGATGGCCGGCTGGATGCCCGGCGCGGGGAGGCCGGCACTACCCGGCTTCATGTCATTCAGCGCCGGGAGGTTCGTAATCAGGTGGCCGCCGGTCTCAGTCTGCCACCACGTATCCACGATGACCGCATCCTCGTCTCCAATGTGTTTGTAGTACCACAGCCAGGCCTCCGGTTGGATCGGTTCGCCGACGGTGGTCAGGTGCCGGAAGTCGAAGTCGTAGTCCTCCACGTACTCGGGGCCCCACTTCATGAACATCCGAACAGCGGTCGGCGACGTGTGGAAAATGTCGACGTCGTATCGTTCGGCGATCTCCCAGATGCGGCCCTTGTGTGGGTGGTCCGGCGTGTCTTCGTACATCACGCTCGTCGTACCAAGTGCCAGCGGCCCGTAAACGATGTAACTGTGGCCAGTGATCCAGCCGATGTCCGCCGCACACCAGTAGGTGTCATCCGGCTTGATGTCCAGGACGTACTTCGACGTCGCCGTGACGTACGAGAGGTAGCCACCGGTGCGGTGCTGGCAGCCCTTCGGCTCCCCGGTAGTCCCGGAGGTGTACATCAGGAAGAGCGGGTCTTCGGCGTCTCGCGACACCGGCTCGACGCGGGCGCGCTGGTGTTCGGCCTGCAGGTCGTCGACCAAGACGTAAGGGTCGGTCTCGTCGATGTCGATCCCGTCCGCCGGTTCGTCGTGTCGTGTCCACAATAGGACGGTGTCGACGTCGTGATCCGCGAGTTCGAGCGCCTCGTCACACTTTTCCTTATGATCGAGAAGTTCCCCGCGCCTGTAGTAGCCGTCACACGTGACGACGACATCGCTGCCGGCGTCGTCGATTCGGTCCGCGAGCGCCTGGGCTGAGAAGCCCGCAAACACCTCCGAATGGGGCGCGCCAATCCGGGCACACGCAAGCATCGTGACCGGGAGCGCCGGCAACATCGGCAGGTGACACGTGACGACGTCGTCCTCACGGACGCCCACATCCCTGAGGACGGCGGCGGTCTCGTTGACGCGATTGTACAGGTCCTGGTAGGTGATATGTTCCCGGTCGTCTGCGTCGCTTCCCTCCCATATGAACGCCGCCTGGTTCTTCCGATCCTCGAGGTGTCTGTCGATGCAGTTGTACGAGGCGTTGAGTTCCCCGCCGACGAACCACTCGTAGAAAGGCGGATCCGAGTCGTCGAGTACCGTATCCCAGTGGGCCTCCCAGTCGAGCAGCTCGGCGTACGACCCGAACGCCTCCGGGTACTCCTCGTCGAATCGGTCGAGGATTGCTGGGTCTGTCACGTTCGCCTGCCCGACGAAGTCCGTGGGCGGGCGGAAGTAGTCCTGCTCCGTGAGTCTTGCCTCGAGTGTGTCGTCGGACATGAGTGGGCCTCGTGCCCGGGGACTACTCGGGACCGAACTATGAAACTAACCCACGCGTTAGGCCACGCCGATCGTCTCGCGGTAGGGTCCGTATATGTCCTCGAAGACGCCCATGATCTCGCCCATCGTCGTGTATGCCTTCACCGCGTCGACGATTGCCGGAATGACGTTCTCGTCGGCCTCGGCGGCTTGGCGGATGGCCGACAGTGCCTCCTCGACCGCCGCGTCGTCGCGCTCGTCCTTGACTTCGGCGAGGCGATCCTTCTGTTTCCGTTCGGCTTCCTTGTCGACCTGGAGGATGTCGGGACGGGTGTCCTCCTCGATCTCGTAGGCGTTGACGCCGACGACCGTCTCCTCGCCCGCCTCGACCCGCTCCTGGTACTCGTAGGCCGCGTCGTGGATCTCCCGCTGGAAGTACCCGCCGTCGATGCCCGAAAGGACGCCCTCGAGCATCGACCCGTCGCCCATGTCCCTGATCTCCTCGAGATAGGCCACCGTCTCGGTCTCGACCTCGTCGGTCAGTGCCTCGACCGCGTAGGAGCCGCCCAGTGGGTCGACGATGTCGGCGGCCCCGGACTCCTCGGCGATGATCTGTTGGGTTCTGAGTGCCACTCGGACGGCATCCTCGCTGGGGAGCGCGTGGGCCTCGTCGTAGCTGTTGGTGTGGAGGCTCTGGGTCCCGCCAAGCACGCCCGCGAGCGCCTGTATCGTCGTGCGAACGACATTGTTCATCGGCTGCTGGGCTGTCAGCGACTGGCCCGCAGTCTGCGTGTGGAACTTCAGCCGGCGGGCCGCGTCGCTCTCGGCGCCGTACCACTCGGCCATTAGCCGCGCCCAGATACGCCGGCCGGCCCGGAACTTCGCGACCTCCTCGAATATCGAATTGTGAGAGTTGAAGAAAAACGACAGAGTGGGCGCGAAGGCTTCGACGTCCATGCCGCGGTTCAAGCAGTCCTCGACGTACGCAAAGCCGTCCGCGAGCGTGAAGGCCAGTTCCTGGACCGCGGTCGACCCAGCCTCGCGGATGTGGTAGCCTGAGATGGATACCGGGTTGAATTTGGGCGTTTCCGCGACGGAGAATTCGATGACGTCCGTCGAGAGTTTGACCGACGGCTCCGGGGGGACGACCCACTCCTTCTGGGCGATGAACTCCTTGAACATGTCGTTCTGAAGGGTCCCGC
>CAYUFG010000088.1:0-8665 GCA_964443815.1 uncultured Halobacteriales archaeon
CCTCGGCAAAGTTGCGCGCGGCCCGCCGGTCCCGCTCGGCGTAGTCCGCACCGGCGCGCATCGAGTGAACTAGGTAGTACGCGGCCTCGACGTCGACGAGGGCGTTTTCGAAGCTGCCCGCCTCGAGCAGGTCGCCTTCGTATACCGCAACGCCCTCTGGCGCGTCGTAGCCGGCCCGATCGCGAACGAGTACGCGAACCTCGTGGCCGGCAGCCATCAATTCCGGGACCAGCCGACCGCCGACGAACCCGGTCGCGCCGGTCACGAGCGCTTCCATACCGGGAGCTTGGACTCCGGCCATCTATGTCGTGTGCTTATTGTCCCGCGGCCGAACATCGGGGCATGGCCAGGGACCGCTGTGACGGCTGCGGGGACGGTGTAGCCATCGCCGGCGGCATCGCCAATCTCTGGACCCTTGAGAAGGATGAGACCGGCGGCATCACCCTCGAACTGGCCGACGGCTCCGAACACTTCCTCTGTTTCGCCTGTATCGAGCGCCTGCCGGACGACCGCGAGGCCACGGCCGACGACGTCGCGGCGCTGTCTTGATCGACCGGCTTATCCCGGTGCCCCACCCCGATTCATGTAGTGGACCCGACCGCGATACGTGACGAGTTCCCCGCCCCCTCCTATCGCGGCGCCCAGGAACACGCTCTCGCGGACATCGCCGATGCCTTCGCGGCCGGCAACGACGTCGTCCTCGTCCGTGCGCCGACAGGTAGCGGCAAGTCGCTGCTCGCGCGTGCGGTCGCCGGCAGTGCCCGACCGCCCGACGACGACCCGACCAGGCCAGCCGGCGCCTACTACACGACGCCGCAGGTCTCTCAGCTCGACGACGTCGCTGCCGACCCGCTGTTGGCAGACCTCTCGATCGTCCGCGGCAAGTCCAACTACCGCTGTATCCTCCCCGGCGAGACTGACACCGCCGTGAACCGCGCCCCGTGTGTCCGCGACCGGGACTTCGACTGCGAGGTTCGACACCGGTGTCCCTATTTCTCCGACCGAGCCATCGCCGCGAACCGGTCCATCGCCGCCATGACGCTGGCATACTTCATGCAGACGGCCGGCTCGGACGTCTTCGGCCCCCGCGATGTCGTTGTGATCGACGAGGCCCACGGCCTCGGCGAGTGGGCGGAGATGTACGCCACGATCGACCTCCGGTCGGAGACTGTGCCGGTTTGGGACGATGCCCCCGCGCCTGCCGTGACCGATCTCGCCGACGCGGCCGTCTACGCCGAACGGCTAGTGGCCGCGGCCGACCGGCGGCTCAAGCCCCTCCGAGACGCGGACGAACTCGATGCCAGCGAAGTCGCCGAACGGGACCGCCTCGAGACGCTCAAAGGCGATCTGGAGTGGTTCCGCCGCGACCAGGCCGACCCCGACAGCGCGACTACGTGGGTCGTCGACCAGGTGGATGGGGAGGGATCTCCGCTGACAATCAAACCGCTCAAACCCGAGCGCTTCCTCTCACACACGGTCTGGGACCGGGGCGAGCAATTCGCACTCCTCTCGGCGACCATCCTCGACAAGCGGGCCTTCTGTGCGGGCGTCGGCCTCGATCCCGCCCGCGTAGCTCTCGTCGAGGTGCCCCACACCTTTCCCGTCGAACACCGGCCGCTGTACGACGTCACACAGGGGAAGATGACCTACGACCACCGTGACGAGACTATCCCCAAGATCGCTCGGTTGCTGGTGCGACTTATGGCCGCCCACCCCGACGAGCGTGGGTTGGTCCACTGTCATTCCTACGCCATCCAGGACCGCCTCGCGGGCTTACTGTCTGACTTCGGCGTCGCCGAGCGGGTGCGGAGCCACGACGGCGACGACCGGGATGCCCAACTGTCGACCTGGCAGCGCAGCGAGACCCCCGAGGTGTTTCTCTCGGTGAAGATGGAGGAGGCGCTCGACCTCGAGGGCGACGCCTGTCGGTGGCAGGTGCTCTGCAAGGCGCCGTTCCCAAACACCAACGACGCGAGCGTCGCCCGGCGGCTCGAGGACGACCGCTGGCCCTGGTACTATCGGTCAGCCTTGCGGACGATCATACAGGCGTGTGGCCGCGTCGTCCGATCGCCCGAGGATCGGGGCGCGACCTACCTCGCGGACACTTCGATTCTCGACGTCTTCGACCGGGCCCGCGGGGATCTGCCCGACTGGTTCGCCGACCAGGTCGACAGGCTCGCTACACCCGAGCTTCCGGCGTTCGATCCCGACGCGGCGCTATCGGATACCGACTCCCGGTCCGCCGGCCGCCACGCGAACGACCAGGAGCGGTCGGCGGCCGACCACCCCCTCACCGACGTCTGGGACTAGATAAGGGAGGCGACACCGTAGGCGATCGACGACCCCACCATCAGCAGGACGAAGACAATCGCGATGATCTGCTGGCGGTCCATACCATTGCTACCGTGCTTGGTACCAAAGGCGTTGTGACCCGCTAGGATACGACTGCGTCCACGACGACGTGGTCGACGCCCTCGCTGTAACCCTTGACGTGTCGAACCTCAGCGATGGTAACTGACCGGCCGGCTGTCTCGGCCGCGTCTTCCAGCCGCCCGATGGGCCGGTCGGGTACGAGGGCGCTTGGCGTCGCTTCGTGTAGGTGGAGCGTGCCGCCGACCGCAACTGCGGGCAGAACCGCGTCGAGGGACTCATGGGCGTCGTAGTGCCCCATGACGATCCGGTCGAAGCCACCGTCGAGGTCTGGGACAACCTCGTGGTTGTCGCCACGGTAGGCGTGGATTCGGTCCGTGACCTCGTTGCGGACGGCGTTCTCGAGCAAGTACTCGAAGGCGACGGGATTGCGCTCGACGGCGGTTACCGTCGCCCCGACCCGTGCCATCGGCAACGCGAAGTAGCCGATGCCCGCGAACGCGTCGAGTACCCGCTCGTCGTCGCCAACGACCTCACCCATCCGCGCACGCTCCGCTTTGTTGCCTGGGGAGAACATCACCTCGGCGAGGTCCATCGCGTAGGTCGTCCCGTGCTCGACGTGGACCGTCTCGGTGTCTCCCTCGCCCGCCACAACTTCGGGTGAAGGCTTCCGGCGGGGTCCGGCGACGCCCCCGCGCGCGAGGACCGTGTCCGCCTCGCCGTGCAGGGAAAGCAGCGCCTCGCCGACCGTCTCGCGATCCGGCACCCCGTCGAGGTCGACGAGGATCACCGTCCCGAGCACTGCCCATGAACTCGGTGCCGCCGCGAGATCGTCCTCAGCCCAGCCCCGCTCCCGGAGGTGATCCTCGAGCGAGTTCATTCTCCTGTCGCACGCCATCTCGACGACGTCGAGGACGGCGGTCTGGGCCGGCGCCTCGCTCACCGGGATGGCGACCCTGTCGTCACCCCGGGGCTGGATCGACCGCTCGTCGTCGTAGACGCCCTCGGCCCGGAGCGCGGCGATGGCCGTCTCCGTCCGCGAGCGCTCGACGACGGCCGAAAGTGGCGTCTCCTCCATGCCCCATACGGACGGCCCGGTTCGGCTTCAGGGATTCGATGACGTGCCGGCGCGGGCGCGGCGGTCGTAGCGGGTGTACCAGACGGAAAACGCCCCGAAGACGATCACCGAACCGAGGAAAACGCCACTCACGCCGGCGTATGGAACGTCCACCAGGCTCGCCAGCGAGCCGCCTGCCGCGCCCCCGAGCATCATTCCCAGGATGACGGCGAACCCGAGCAGGAATCGCGTCACGACGTTTTGCTCGACCGGGTTTGGCGACATGCACGACACGTGGGTGTGAGTAGGAAAAGGGCTGTCGCCAGCCGATCGCCGCCGATCGAGCGTTTTCACGCCGACCCTGGAGGGCACGCCGGAGACGTGTTCGGGGGTTAAACAGGCACTGAAAACGGATAGAAGAACTCAAACGAGCGTTTAACTCCCGGGGGCTGCCGTTTCACCCCTCGCCATATGGCAGCACGTGTAGGCCCGCCCGGCTCTTCAAGACGTGTACCGTGTCCTCGTCCGGATCGAGGAAACTCGGGCGCGGGACGCTCGTGGCCTCGAATGTCTCCGGGTCGAGCACCTGTACCGCGTGGTCGTCCTCGACGGCGACGACCGTCGTCTCCTGGCCCTCGTCGCGGGTCCCGAGTCTCGTCGCGGTGGGGGCCGTGCCGTCCCCGACATCTGCCTCGTAGCGGTCACCGCTCGCCAGGCGAATCCCCTTGAGGTTGCCCCGAACGCTCCGGACCAGGACCGGCCCGTCACCGTCCTCCGGGTCGATCACTTCGCCGGGGCTGTACGCCGGCAGCCACACCGCGTAGGTGACGCGGTAGACTTCATTCCCGTCGGCGTCCTCGGTGACGAGCGTCTCCGAGTCGCTGTAGGATCCGCCGAGTTCGTCGACGACTCGTCGGGCGACCTTCAGTCCGATCTTCGTCGTCGAGACCTTCAGATCCAGACCGTCGGGAACCTCGATAACCTCCGTCACGAAAGCGTCCCGATCCCCCGTCGCTTCCATGTCAGCGACGACGTCGTGGGCGATTTCGGCGGCCCGGGCGGTCTCCTCGTCGGTCGGCGTCCGGTCGGTGGCTCTGACCTGGACGACGCTCGCATAGGATCCACCGGCGATCCGTCCGCAGCGCGTGCAGGTCCCCCGGCCGATCTTGACGGGGACGGTTACAGACTCCGTGACCGCTTCGCCGGAGATCAGGCCGGTGAAGGTGCAGTGCATCCGGATTGTCGTCTCGTCGACTTGCTCCGGGGCCACCTCCCAGGAGACGTCCGCGGCATCGACGTGGACGCCGAGCGATTTGGTCACGGCGTCCACCGCGACCTCGGTGTAGTCCGCGGCGCCGACATCCTCCCAGCGATTCGGCCGCTTGACTGCGCCGCACCGGGCGCAGACGGTGATCTCGACCCGGTCGGGCGCGTCGACGAGGTCGAACTCGTCGAGGTAGCACGAGCGACAGAGGCCCGGTTCCGAGGGTGCCGCTTCAGGCGCCTCCGGCCGCTCGCGGGAATCGACCGTCTCCCCGCAGCGTGGACAGAACTCCCCGGAACGTGCCATGATCGCCGTCTAGCCGCCGTCTCGGGTTAAGTTGCCCGCTCGCTCGTCGCGGCTTCCCACCCAACTCTGCGATTGTACGCTTTCGTGACGTACTGCTGTCGGGCGGTTTTACTTCCACTATCCTGTTAACGACACTTTATGTGCGAGGGGGCGGAAGGCCCGCTCATGGCAGCCTCTGAAGAACTCGAGGACCTCCCGGGCGTGGGGCCAGCGACGGCCGAGAAGCTCAAGGAGAACGGCTTCGACTCCTACCAGGGTATTGCGGTCGCGAGCCCCGGCGAGCTCTCGAACACCGCCGACATCGGCGAGTCCAGCGCCGCGGACATCATCACCGCCGCCCGGGACGAAGCCGACATCGGCGGCTTCGAAACCGGCGCGGACGTGCTCGAACGGCGCGAACAGATCGGCAAACTCACGTGGGGCGTCGACGCCGTCGACGAACTCCTCGGCGGTGGCGTCGAGACTCAGTCCATCACCGAGGTCTACGGCGAGTTCGGCGCCGGCAAGTCCCAGGTCACCCACGAGCTGTCGGTCACCGTCCAGTTGCCCGAAGAACACGGCGGCCTCGCGGGCAGCGCCATCTTCGTCGACAGCGAGGACACCTTCCGGCCAGAGCGTATCGACCAGATGGTCCGCGGCCTGCCGGAGGAGGCCATCGCCGCCGCGATGGAGACACACGGCGTCGCCGAGGACCCCGATCCGACAGACGAGGACAGTCTCGAGTCGCTGGTCGAGATCTTCCTCGACAACATCCACGTCGCGAAGGCCTTCAACTCGAACCACCAGATCCTGCTGGCCGAGAAGGCCCAGGAACTGGCGGCCGAGTCTCAGGATGACGAGTTCCCCGTCCGCCTGCTCTGTGTCGACTCCCTCACTGCGCACTTCCGCGCGGAGTACGTCGGCCGCGGCCAGCTCGCGGATCGCCAGCAGAAGCTGAACAAGCACCTCCACGACCTGATGCGGGTGGGCGACCTCAATAACACCGCAGTCGTCGTCACGAACCAGGTCGCGTCCAATCCCGACTCCTTCTTCGGTGACCCCACCCAACCCATCGGCGGCAACATCCTCGGGCACACCTCGACCTTCCGGCTCTACCTCCGCAAGTCGAAGGGTGACAAGCGCATCGTCCGGCTGGTCGACGCGCCGAACCTCCCCGACGGCGAGGCGGTCATGCGCATCGAGGAGGGCGGCCTCAAGCCCGAATAACCGGGTGGACCCGTCCGCCGGCTGGCAGGCCGGTTACACGGGTGTAACGGAAACCCCTTTGGCCCGGCCCGGCAAGGGCCAGGATATGACCAAGCGGCACGTCTCTCTCCCGTCCGACGCCGCAGACGGCGTGGACGCCTTCATCGACGAGGTTGACGCACGCCTCGCGAGCGACGAGGACACGTGCGAGGTGGTCACGGACGTCCTCGTCGACCTCTTCGGCGACCGGGACGCCTACGAGCGCTGGCAGGACGGCGGGGACGTCACGCCCGCCGAGCGGGTGCGCCTCCAGGGGTACGATCCCTGCAACGCCACGCTGGAGAGCGAGTACTACGCGGAGGTCGCGGCTATGGAGGACGAGTACGAACAGTCGAAGTACCTCCAGTGGCTCTGGCGACAGTTCGACGCCACGCCCATGGCCGACAACGTCGCCTTTGCCCTGCGATTTCGACAGATGCTCGCGAACCACCTCTTCGACGCCTGTGGCGACAACTGCCGGTTCTTCAAGGACATCTCGATGACCTACGGTCACAACATCGAGGTCGGTGACAACGTCGTAATCCACGACGACGTCCACCTCGACGACCGGGGCAAGCTCACCATCGGTGACCGCGTCTCGATATCCGACGACGCCCACGTCTACAGCCACGACCACGACCTCGTCGACCAGACCCAGGTCGACAATTACCACACGATCATCGAGGACGACGCCCGCGTCACCTACGACGCGATGGTGCGGGAGGGGGTGCGGGTGGGCGAGAACGCCATCGTAGCCGCCAAGTCCATCGCCGGGTCCGACATCCCCGCCCACCACATCGCCGCCGGCACGCCCGCGAAATCAATCGCCGTGAAACCGGGCTGGGAGTCGGTGGCCGACTCAATCGAAGACGCCAACGTCGACCGCCGGTCGGAGCGACGTCTCGATTACGAGTTGCCCGAGGATCTCCCGGTCTTCGACGAGTTCGGGCGCGACCGGGAGCCGCCGGACGCCTGAGACGGCCGAAGGCCCAAGTGCAGCGACGCCGAACCACACGGTATGAACCCCTGGGCGTGGATCACCGCCTACGTTGTCGGGTTCGCCCTCCTCCAGTTGCTCGTCTACCGGTACCTTGGCCGCAAGACCGGCCGCACGACGTCCCCGACAGCGCCTGGTGCCTCGGGCGCGACCGCGGTTGACTCCGAGTCGGGTGGCGACGAGACGGTCTCGTGTGAGGACTGCGGCGCTGTAAACGCGGTCGAGCCGGGGTATCGGTACTGCCGTGAGTGTGCGGCCAAACTTCGTTGATGCGTGCGGTCGCCGTCAACGTCGGCGCGAACACGAACGAACCGGGGTTTCGGGGCCCCGTCTGGCCCGACGGCTCCTTTAATTTCGTTCCAATTCCCGAGTCCGCACCCACGCGTGAACCGGTGCCGACCTATGGCGACCTCGCGCAGACCCTCGACGCCGACATCCCCGCGTCCGTCCACGATCGCCGGGTCCACCTCGATCCGGAGTTTCCGGACTATCCGCGGGGCGAGGCGTACACGTACGGCGACGAACACGCCGTGAAGGCCGGGCCGCTCGCCGATCTCTCGGCCGGCGACCGAGTGTACTTCTACGCGACGCTATCCGTAACTGAGCCAACCGACGGGCTCCCGCCCGACTGGGGGGCGTTCCTGATCGCCCACTTCGAACTCGCAGTCGACCCCATCACGACGACCGACCTCACGGATCGCCAGCGCACACTCGTCGGATCGAATGCCCACCTAAAACGGGCGACGCCCGACGCCCGAGTGCTCCTGGCCGGCGACCCTGCGTGCTCGACCCTTTATGACCGGGCGGTGTTACTGAGCACGCACCGGGCCGGCACCGACCCAGGATCGATCGTGACCACCCTCTCGACAGACTCCGGGGCAGGTCCGTGGTGGCGTCGGCCGCTACGGTTCGACGCGTCCGCCGCGGCTCGGCTACGCGAGCGGGCCGAGGATTATCAGGGCTGAGAATGTAGCGGGAAGCTTGATGACGGAGTATCGATCTCACTCGGACATGCGCGTTCCGAGTGGGGTGTCCGGCTTCGACGACTTGATCGAGGGAGGATTTCCGTCCGACCGGCTGTACGTCGTCAGCGGCCCGCCGGGGTCCGGCAAGACGACCTTCTGTACCCAGTTCGTCACGATGGGCGCCCGGTCGGGCGAAGCCTGTCTGTACGTGACGATGCACGAATCAAAGCGGGAGCTCGCCGAGGACATGTCGAGTTACGACTTCGGCTTCGATCGGGCGCTACGGTCCGACGCCGTCCAGTTCCTCAACCTTGTCAGCGAAACGGGTAAGCGCACCGTCACGAAGTTTGGGACCGACGGCGGCCTGACAAACCGGCTCGTCGCGCTCATCGAGCAAAACGGCATCGACCGGGCGGTCATCGACTCAACGATGTTGCTCCAGCACTTCTTCTCCGAGAAGGACGACGAGATCACCGGCTTCC
>CAYUFG010000089.1:0-8658 GCA_964443815.1 uncultured Halobacteriales archaeon
ACATGGCCGACATCGACCCTTCGACTGTCTTCCCGAACGATCGGACGTTGGAGGCGGTGGCAGCTGGCGAGATGTCTCAGATTCATCGCGGGAACCGCTACGCGGACGAGGGTGACACCTTCGACCTCGAGGGTGAGACCTTCGAGATCGTGGACGTGACCGAGCGCACCCTCGGCGATCTCAGCGACGAGGATGCCAGGCGCGAGGGGTCTGCCGACCTCGAGGCCTACCGGGAGCGGCTGCGTCGCGCCCACGGCGGGAACTTCGAGTGGGACGACTCGGCGACGGTGGTTCGACACCGCATCGCGAAACGGGATTGAACCGACTGTCCGAGCGTTCGGCCCCTGGTTCTTAAACGCCCCCAGTACACCGGGAGCAATCGCCACCGGGCCGCCGTCCGTGCATCCCGTTGGAAGTCGACAATGAGCCTCTCAGACCACCACGCCGATCGCAATGAATCGAGCGACCGACCGAACCCCGGGTCTCGCATCGCTACTGTCCGCAACGGAATCGTGGGCGGCCTCGTGGCTGTCATCTTGAGTTTCCTGCCCCTCTCGGAAGTCGTGGGTGGCGGCGTCGCGGGGTACCTCGAACGTGGGGCCGGCCGGCGGGGGGCCGGTGCCGGTGCCATCGCCGGCCTCTTCGCCTTCGTGCCGTATCTACTCGTGGCAACCTGGATCGCACTCTCGCCGGGCATGGGACTACCCGGACCGGACGTAGCCATCGCCCGGGAGTACGTGGTCGCGGGCGTTGCCGCCGTGGCGTTCGTGATCGTCGTCAGCCTCGGCATCCTCGGCGGGCTTGTCGGCGGGTATCTTCACGACCGGCGATAGGCGACTCGCGGGCTAGCTGCCTTCGAATCGCCCGACGTGGAACCGCTCCGGAATCGCGCCGGCGTCGCCCCGGACCGCTTCCGCGACGAGCTTCCCGCTATACGGGCCGAGCGTCAGGCCCGTCGGCCCGTGGCCGGTCGCGAGGAAGGCGCCGTCGACCTTCGGGACGGCCCCGAGCACCGGCAGGCCGTCGGCCGAGAGGGGTCGCAGCCCCACGCGCAGCTCCGCGAGAGTCGCGTCTTCGAGTCCTGGTGCGACCCTCAAGCCCTCGTCGAGGACCGTCCTGACCCCACCGACCGTCAGTCGTGGGTCGAAGCCCGCCCTGTCCTCGCGGGTGGCTCCACAGACGATCCGCCCGCCCGTCCAGGGGACGATGTAGTGGTGTCGAAATCCCTTGACGATCGGCCAGTCGCTCGTCGCGGCGTCGTTCACCTCGACATGAGCGACCTGGCCCCGCTGTGGCTCGACGGGCACGTCCACGGCGAGTTGTGTCCCGAAGTTCGGGGACCAGGCGCCACCCGCCACCACCACGCGCCTGGCGTCGATGGCGCCGGCGTCTGCCGTCGTCACGCCGACCACCGAGCCTCCGTCGATGCGGATATCCGTGACATCGTCGGCGACCGTCTCGAGCCCGTGGGACTTCGCGGCAGCGAACACAGAGTCCGTGAACGCCTGTCCGTCGACGCGAGCGCCCTCCGCGTCGTAAAACGCCCGCTGAGGGCTCTCGAGCGGCGGAAACATGGCTGCGGCCTCCCCGGGGTCGATTTCCTCGACGCTCTCGATGCCGCGGGCTTCGATCCGCTCGAGCGCCGCCTCGTACGCCTCGATTTCGTCGGTATCGATGGCCACGCCGAGCGTTCCCTGCCTGTTGTAACTGGTCTCCTCGGCGCCGTTGGCCTCGAGCCTGTCGACCAGTTCGGGATAGTAGTCCGCCGCCTTCTTCGCGAACGCGTACCAGTCGTCGTCGGCCGTCTGACTGCTCGTCGCGGGGCCGATCGACCCCGCACCGGCGTACGTGGCCCGGCCCTCGTCGGACCGGTCAACCACGATGACGTCGACACCCGCCCGCGCGAGGTGATACCCGACCGAACTGCCCACGATACCGCCACCGACGACGACCGCGTCGTACGTATCGCTCATTCGGTCCTTGGAGCGTCGTCGCACGCGCACTTGAGTCTTCCCCGCAAAGGGTTTGCGGGCCGCCTTCGAGTCGGGTGTCATGCCTGACGTCGCCGTTCTGCCGACGATGGACTGCGAGCCGCCTGGCCCCGAGATCACCGCTCACGCCCGCTCGAAGTCCGCTACCGGGCCGACCGACTACGACGCCAGCGAAGCCTCGATCCGGGGATTCGTCTCCCTGTGTGACGACCTCGGACTGACGCCGACGGTGTTCGTCCACCCGCAGGTTGGCGAGTACCACCGCGACCTGTTTCTCGACCTCCGGGCGAACGGCGTCTGTCTCGGATTGCACCTGCACCCGTACAAACTGAACCCCGACTACACGGAGGACCTCGGTGCCTACACGGCCGAAACACAGCGCACCATTTTGACCGAGGCGGTCGACCGCTGGGAGACGATCTTCGACGAGCACCCTCGGTTCGTCCGCCCTGGAGTCTTCTCCGCCAGCGACGCCACCTACCAGGTCCTCGACGACCTCGGGTTCACGGGCGGGAGTATTTCGACGCCGGGCCGGGTCAAACCCGACGCCGCCGCCGTTTGGGCCGGTGCGCCCGTTGACCCCCACCGCGGTCACGCCGCATTCCGCATGGTACCCGGCGACCTGGACTTCGTCGACGCGCCGGTCACCGTCGATCGCTCCCGACCGGTGACCGGCGGACATCTCGGCCAGGGCGGCTACGAGTCGCTGTACGTCTCCGACATCGAGGCGGAGGCGCTGGACCCGGACGCCTCGGCGTACGATCTCGCGGCCGTCACACGCAACACGCTCGCCCGGATCCAACGCGAGACGCCTGACCACCCTGCGCTCGTGACCAACACCCACAACAACATGGCCTACGACGATCCCGACCACCAGGCCTGTGAGAATCTCAGGACGGTCGTACGGACTGCCCGCGAGTACTGCGACGGGACGGGGCTGTCGCCCCAGCCGACGACACTCGCCGAGTTCGTGGAGAATTTCGACTGACCAGCACGCTTTTGACCGGCCGGCGGGACCCCCTATCGAACATGAATTTGGGCCGCTCCGACCGTGCCGCCGACGTTTGTGCCGAGGTCGAGACCGTTATCGAGGAGGAGATCGCGCCGATCGAGGATCGCCACGCGGACGCCCTGACCAATCCCGCGAAGAAGCTCGACGAGGAGGGCAGACTGAAGGACGAAATCGTTCGAGCCTACCGTGAGGTTGTCGAGATCGCCGGCGACCACGACCTTCTCGGGCTCCACCTCCCCGAGGCCGCCGGCGGCCGCGGCCTCTCGTTCGTCGACCTGTTTCACGTTCGCGAGACGGTTTTCGAACACGGGACTGGCCTGAGCCGCTATCTGTCGCCGATCGCCGCTCGCGGGCCCACTCGACTGTTGCTCGAACTCGACGACGAGAAGCGCCGAGAGTACCTCGATCCGCTTCTCACTGGCGAGCAAACGGCCTGTCTCGGCCTCACCGAGCCCGGTGGCGGTTCTGACATCGCCAACATGGCAACCACCGCCGAACTGGTGGACGACGACACCTACCGCATCGACGGCCACAAGAAGTTCGTCGGGAACGGCCCCTACGCCGACTTCGTCCAGCTGTTCGCCCAGACCGACCCCGACGCCGGGCTGTCGGGGATCACCGGATTCCTGGTCGACATGGATGCATCGGGCATCCGGCGGGGCCGGATGAACCGAGACGCGATGGACAAGGGCGAGTGGTGCGAACTCGTCCTCGAGGACTGCCACGTCCCCGCCGAGAACGTCATCGGTGAACCGGGCGACGCAATCCGCCCACTCATGAAGGTCCTCAACAAGGAGCGTGTCATGATGGCCGCCCAGTGCAGCGGTCTCGGGCGGTACGTTCAGGACCGTTCACTCGAGTACGCCAAGACGCGCGAAACCTGGGGCGAACCCATTGGCACTCGCCAGGGCGTCCAGTTCCAGCTGGCCGACGCCGAGATCGACCTGCAGGCGCTACGGCTCATGGGCTTGTGGGGCGCATGGTCGCTCGACCGCGGCGAGGACGCCGCCCAGGCCGCGGCGATGGTCAAGGTGTTTGCGACGGAGGCGCTCTCGGACATCGCCGATACCGCCGTCGGCATCCACGGTGGGGACGGGATGATGAAGGACAAACCGTTCTGGAAGATCTACAACCAGGTCCGGTCGATGGAGATCTACGAGGGTACCAACGAGATACTCCGGCGTAACGTCGCGAGAGGATTGGGCCTGGACTAGTCGAGCGCTCGGCCGAGCGCGGTCGGCAGCTCGGCCATGTCGACCGTGTCAGTTTCCACTGTTGGTTCGTCGACCGACCGCTCGGTGTACCCCAGTCCAGTCGGGACGAGTACGACGTCGTCGCCGGCATCGAAGGTGCCCCGCTCAGCGAGTGTCCGGGCGGCCGCGAGCGTCGTCGCACACGACGACTCCACGAAGAGGCCGGCCCGCGATGCGAGATCGCGGCGGGCGGCGAGGATATCCCCGTCGCTTACGGAGAGGACGCCGCCACCGGTGTCGGCCGCGGCGGCGAGGATGCGGTTGCCGCTCGGCGGGTTGGCGTTCGCGATCGAGTAGGCGACCGTCTCGCCTCCCTCGATGGGTGTGATTTCGTCGTCGCCGCGGTCCCACGCCTCGGCGATGGGCGCACAGGCGGCCGCTTGGACGAAATACAGGGGCGGAAGCCGGTCGAGCACCTCGGCCTCCCGGAGTTCGCGCAGACCCTTCCAGAGGCCGCTGCCGTGGCCGCCACTCGAGACCGGAACGACGATTGCGTCCGGCCCCGCGGGCGCGAACGTCTGGGCGATCTCGAGCCCGGTCGTCTTCTGACCGGCGACCCGAAGCGGCGAGTCACTGTTGACGACCCCGATGTCGTGTTCCGTAGCCGCATCGAGCGACTCGTAGTACAGTTGGTCGTAGGGTCCACGGACCTGGAGGATCGTTGGGTCGTGACGCGCGATCAGCCCGAGCCGCCCCTCCGGGATCGACTCCGGTACGAGAACCAGACAGTCAATGTCGAGGCTGGCGGCGTGGGCGGCCATCGATCTGGCCATGTTGCCGTGGGAGACCGTCGCGACGGCCTCCATCCCCCTGGCGACCGCCGTGGCGACGCCGACCGCGCTGCCTCGATCCTTGAACGTTCCCGTCGGATTCGATCCCTCGTACTTCAGGTGGACGCGCGCACCCACCTCGTCGTCGAGCCTGGATGCCCGGACCAGCGGCGTGCCGCCGGCGGCCGTAGAGAGCCCCGTCGGATCGATGTCGGGGAGGAGGTCGTGGTAGCGCCACATCGACCGCTCGCCGGTCTCGGGCCACTCGAAGTTGGCTGGCTCGGTTTCGAGCCAGTACGGCTCGCCACAGCGGCACCGTGCGCCGTCGGCGAGCGTCGCCGTCGCGCCACAGGCGTAGCAGCGGAGTCCGATTTCCATGGGGGATTCTCGGCACACCCCACCATGACGTTGGCGGGTTCGGGCCCGCCCCGTACGTATCTCATTCGCCCAGTGAGAGCGACAGTATCGGTGGTGTTAACGAGAATGAGAAGCGCCGCTCCTTCGCCCGGGCCAGCACAGCCGGCTCGGCGAGCCTGCCCGTCGCATTCGATTTGTGGTGCTCGGCTGCCACCGCGCTGGTGACCAGGCTTCCGGAATGGCGAACACGTTCGGGAACGAGGTGAGGCGGGCGCAGGCCGTATCCGAGTTATGGCCGAGTCTACCCACGACCACGACGCACAGACGGTCACCGACCGCACACACGACACCTCGTGGTCCGCGAACCTGGAGAAGCCCCGCCATGCCGAAGATCGGTCGGTCGTCGTTGAGGAGGCCCTCTCGGCGGTCGCGCAGACAACCTCCGGCACGCACGTCAACCTCGTCACGCACGCCGAGCACGGCCACCCCGAGACCTACCTCTTCGACACCCTCGAGGCTGAGTACGGTGACGAGGTCGGTTGGGAGTACGTCGAACAGTGTGGGTGTGGCGGGCACGTCGTCCGCGTTCATGTCTGAACCGTCCAATGTCGACCGGCAGCTCGATGCCCGGGAGATCGATGGCGAGCCCTTCAGCGCCATCGTGGCGGCCCTCGAGGACCTCGGCCCGGACGAGCGCCTTCTGCTGGTCAACAGCTTCGAGCCCGAACCACTCTACGACGTACTCGAGGATCGCGGGTTCACCTTCGAGACGTCCAACCCCGAACCGGACCGCTGGCACGTCGTGATCGAACACGCGTAATACGGGTGCATTACCGGCGGTATCGACACGATCCCCCGATCGCCGATTGCATTACCGATTCACCACTTCGACGTCGCACGCTCCGGCTTCCCGTGCATCCGCTACGTCGCCACCGCGGTCCCGGTTCCTCGATTGGCCGGCTGGGTCACAAACTGTCTGGAGTCTCGAGCTGGTCATAGATCGAGGACCTCACTAGCAATGGCGTCGCCTTGGGGGGTTCAGTCGCTTTGCTTCAGGATCGTTCTTTCGCCGTCTGGGACCCCTTGGGGAACTGAATCTTTGGCACGAGAGGGCCCCCGAGGGCCGATTGTGGATGGTTGATTGCAGGTGCTACGTCCCTTCCCTCGAGGAGTCGACGGAGGCGGCGAGTAGGCAGGGGTAATTTACAGTAGTCCGAGACCGACGCTCAGCGACCACGTCTGGCCTGCGAGCGCCGCGAAGGCGATCGCCCCACCCGACAGCGCGGCGTTCTTGAGGAACTGCGTCATCTCGTCTTGTTGCTGGTCCTCGGGGACGGCCCAGAAGTCGTGCATGAGTACTGCAGAGCCGAGCAGGAAGGCCGCGACGACCGCGCCGCCGACCAGTGGCAGAATTCCGAGGACGATGCTCAATCCACCCAGTACGAGTACGGCTCCGGAGGACAGCACCGACAGGCGTGGTGCGGGAACCCCCTTGTGTGCAGCGTACTGGGCCAGCCCGTCGGTCTGCATGAAGTGGTTCAGGCCCATGAACGCGAGCACGCCCCCGAAGAGGATGCGCGCGGCGAGCAGGGCGACGCCCTCGGCGCCGGTGACCGCCATCAGTTGCCACCCCACGGGTGAATCGCTTCAGTTCCGATCCGAGTAGCTTTCGAACGCGTGCTTGGTATCATTGCAATACTAGGTTCGTTGCGGAACCGATATATATGCTCGGCAACATAGGGGTGAGTAGATCACACCGATGTCACCACAGGCCCAACGGGACGCAGCGACGGTCGAGGAGCGCAACGCGGACGTCTGCGGGGTCGTCGAGGCGGTCGACGAGATCGGCTCCGAGTGGCGGCTGGTGGTCCTCCACGCGCTCGCGGACGGCGAACACCGCTTCAACGAACTCAAGCGCGCGACGGGAGCGAGCTCTCGCACGCTGTCCCGCGTCCTCGACGATCTCGAGGCGGTCGACCTGGTCGACCGCCGCGTCGAGGACCGCCCAATCGCGACCTACTATTCGTTGACGGAGAAGGGCGAGGCGCTTGAACCGGTGTTCGACCGGCTCGACGCGTGGGCAGCGGAGTGGGTCTAGAGGGCAGCCAGCAGCGTAAAGGCGAGAAAGGAGCCGGCGGTCGCGAGGATCGGCACCACGTTCTGCATCCCGAGGACGCGGGCGGTCGTTGCCGGCCGGAAAAGGTCCGCGGTTTTGGGGAGATCCCGGGCGGATTCGGTCCCCATCGGGGCGGGCTCTGCATCCTCGTCCGGGCTCGACGGGTCGCCGACTGTCGGCGCCTCGTCGGCCCCGAGGGCACCGGTCGTCAGCTGGGGGGAGTCCTCCCGCTGGACCGCCTCGCCGAGCGTGACGGTTCTCGTCGCGCGCCCCCAGCCCAGGCCGACGATACTCATCGTCGCGACGACCACGAAGCTCGCAGGCACGCCGGCTGCGGACAGCCCGATGACGATCGTCGAACTGACGACCGCCACCACCATCGCGGCCGTCAGCGGCATGTCGGTGATGTCGTTGCCGATGGTTTCCATCGTTCGCCTGGCGATGGTAAACGCGCCGACGGCGACCGCCGCACAGCCCACGATGATGGCCGTGTTCATCCCGAGTTCGTTCGCGCCCACGAGCGGCGCGACGGCGTTGGCGATGTTGCTGGTACCGGAGCTGAAGGCCATCAGGCAGCCGATCCCGACGAGGAAACTCGCGCCGGCAACCTCCCGGTAGGTGGTATTCGGACCGGTCCGGATTCGCGGGAGTCCGCCGGAGCGGTCCAGCCTCAGCAGAGCACCGTCGGTGTTCTCGATGGCGATCGCTCGGTCGATTCGGGTGTACAGGTACCGCCCGATGACGGCGGATACCCAGAAGCCGATGATCGGCGCGACGATCCACCAGGAAGCGATCTCCCCGAGGACGGCCCAGTTGAGCGAGCCCGACGCCACGCCGAGCCCCGCGATGGCGCCGACGGCCGTCATGGACGTCGACGATGGGGCGCCGACGACGTTGCCGAGCAGGAGAGCCCCACCGATGAAGAAGAGGACGACGATCGAACTCTCGAGCGTGAAGATCGTCGGATCCGTGAGAAGGTCCCGACCGAGCGTGTCGACGACCCGCCGACCGACCGTCCACGCGCCGAGGAAAAAGGAGACCGACATGAGCGCCGCGGCGGTGACCTTGCTGATCACAGACGCGCCTACCGCCGGTCCGAAGGCTGGCCCCGTCGTCGCGCCGCCGACGTTATAGGCGACGAACATCGTGGCGACGACGC
>CAYUFG010000090.1:0-8562 GCA_964443815.1 uncultured Halobacteriales archaeon
TGCCCGGCTCGCCCGGGTTTTCCAAAGGTCTTTGGCTTTGCCGTCCAACCCCAGCTTGATGGAGGAGGCCGTGGCGATCCGGCGGGCGGCAACCGGCGCCGTCGACGACGTCGAACCGCTTCCGCTGCGGGCTACGATCGAGCGCCACATCGCCGACGGCTCGATGGTCCCGGGGGTATTTACGCTACAGGCGGTCCGTGCCACCGCCGACGGCTCCACGCCAGCAACCGACGGTGATTTGCCCGAGGTAATCGCCAGACGGGCTGCCGGCGTCCAGTTGATATACGATGGGCTCCGCCTAACCCGCCAGCTCGCCCAGGACGAGCCCTGGACCACAGGGTCGGCAGAGACTGCAGACATCCAGATCCTCGCCGCCGACGTCATGGTCGCTCGGGGGTTCTACCTGCTCGCGAGAACGGAGGCAGCGACGGCCGCCGTCGGCGTCGTTCGATCGTTCGGCCGTGATCAGACCGTTCGCCGGGAGACAGACGACCCGATTCTCGACCGAAATCTCGAAGCGGACGTCCTCGAGCTGTCCGTTGTTGCCGGTGCGACGGTGGCCGGCGGAGCCGTGCCGTCACGCCTCCGCGAGTACGCCGCAGATCTCGCGGTGACTCCGTTCCCGGAGCCGGCAGACTTCTTCGCCGAGACGGATTCGGACGCGCTCTCCGCGATGGCCGCCGAGGCACCCGGTTCCGAGGGCGTGACGACGGTCGGTGACCAGTGAACCGTAACCGCTAAAGGCGATTCACGGCAAGGCTCGGGTGCGCCTGGGTAGCTTAGCGGTAAAGCGCGTCCTTGGTAAGGACGAGAGCCCGGGTTCAAATCCCGGCCTAGGCTTCGGATACGGACTTCACGGATAGCTGCCGTGCCGATTCCGACAAGCTCCGTGATTTGCTTTTGCGGTTACCATCGTAGTGGGTGTTGGCCGCCAGAGTGCATTGAATCTCCCCTCTCGGAGCAGGACGAATCGATGTAAGAGTGTGATCGACGGCTGCCTGTATGAGTCGTTTCCGAACCACGAAACACTATTGGCAAACCTGCATCGGCGAGATGGAGGCGGCTGTGAGAGACCAGAGACCGAAGATTCGAACGAACTGGTCTCGCCATACCCTCTCCGTCACTCTCTGTTGGTACGGTCAGATGGTCCTCCACGACACACTCTCACCCGATCCAAGCGGTTCCAGAGGTGCCATTTCCCCTGACTTCTCAATCGATTCGGTAATTATCCCAACTTTTATGAATACGCCATCGGAACACGTGCGATATGCAGCGCCATACCAATGGCAGAGTGAACCGACGGACACTACTCAAAAGCACGGGCGTTGCGGCGGCAGTCGGCCTCGCCGGCTGTGGCGGCGACGGCGGCGACGGTGGAGATACTGGCGGCGACACCGGTGGTGACACTGGCGGCGACACCGGCGGCGACACAGGTGGCGACACCGGCGGCGACGGGGGCACTCCGACGGAACAGGGCCCACCCGACCGGGTACAGCCGTACCTCGAAACGGAGCTGGTGCCGGACTACTATCCCGACGACTACTGGCGGATCGTCGACGGGGCGATGGACGAGGACACTCCGACCCTGTACACCTCGATGTTCGGGTCGATGGCCGAGTCAGTCCTCTCAGGGTATTACGAGCTCGTGGATTTCCAGGAGTGGAACATTACCTCGCTCGGCACGGCGGAAGTTTTCTCCCGGTATACCACGGAAGCTTCACGGGGTGAGATCGTACCCGACGCGCTGTTCTCCTACGACCCTATCTCGGTCCGACAGCTGTACACTGCTGACCTTTTGCAGAATAGGGTCAGCCCCAACTGGTCGGAGGCGTCCGATGCCTGGCCCGACCGGACCTCGAGTGACATCGAGGGCATGCACCAGGCCTATCACTCCTACGGTGCGAACGTTTTCAATCCGCAGGTGTATGAGGAGGCTGACGGTGTCGAGAAGCCCCCGCAGAACCACGACCTCGAGTGGTGGACGGACCACATCGAGGACAACTCCGACTTCTACCAGGAGAACACCTGCGTGTACGACGGGATTGGCTCGACCACCGGTTGGCAGCAGATGGACTTCTTTACAGTCGCCAACGACGAGGACTGGATGGTCGACAAGTACGAGACCATCGCAACCACAGATCCACGTTCGTTCTGGTCCACCTCGACCATGGGTGGCTGGATCGGTAACGGTGAAGTCGCGTACGGGATGGGCATGGCCCAGTGGATCATCGGGGCCTTCACCGCACAGGACTTCGAACTCGGCTACGAGGACGCGCCGCTGTGGTGGAGCCAGAAAGTCACCCACAACCTTCACTGGCCCAACTGGCAGGTCACCGAGGGCGCCTCAAATCCGAACTCGGCGAAGCTATTCGTCGACTGGACGAACTCGCCCCACGGCCAGGCCCACGCCTCCCGCGAATGGTACCTCGGGCCGGGACGCAGCGACATCCCCGACGAGGAACTCAATGAGGACCCGGTGTGGGGCGTTGCGACGAACGCCCAAACGATCCAGGAGGAACAGCCCTACGTCAACTCCATCTTCATGCCCTTCAACGACCGGACCGTCCGGTCCGAGGAGAAGTCGAAGTACAAGGACATGTGGTACAACATCATGACCTGATCCGACCGGTTTCCCGGCACGCTCACTGAAATCGGCTCGAACACGAACAAAACCGATACGATCTCAGAGCGGATCGATTTTGTGGTGTTATTTGGCTCAGTCTACCGACGAGCCTGCGGTGTACCAGGGTGACGATGGTGCGACCAAACCCCTCGATGGGAACGACCCGAGGTTAGCCCCCACTGAATCGATCTCCTACGAGTCCATGGAGGGACTTTCTCGCGGCGGCCGGTAAGTCGACGGTCGGTCCCGCCACGGCACATCGATTCGCCAAGCCGCCAGCATGTCCGCCTCGCCGTGCGTTTGTGTGACGCGACCAGCTACGGCCGACGCTTTCCCGGCATCCTTCGTTGTACGGGGCATCCGCGGGGAGGCTCGACGGACGACAGCCTCGAAAGTGCCTGGCTGGGTCCCCCACGCCGATGGCAGATTCGGCGCCCACCTATCGAACGGAGCGTGGCTCCAACCCACACTTGAATCTGCCAGCGCGACCGTGACCGGACTCCACTGTCGCAGGGTCGACTCGCATCCACTCGTGTAGTCTACGTACCGCGCTCAACGCCACCGTCGAACCGGTCGATGTAAGCCTGGCCGGGCCAAATTGCCTGTGTCATCACCCCTCACTTCGATCCGTCGCACGGACGTCTCTCGAACGGCTGCTCTCCCGGTGACGCCAGCCGTAGATGACGAATCGGGACGTGGACACAGCTCGGCCGGACGGATGTGCGCTCTGTGGACGCCCCCTCTCCGCCGAGCCCGTCGAGGCCGGTGGCGGCAGTTACTGTTCGACCGGCTGCCGTGACGTCCACGCCGAATTCGGTGATCGTGCAGTCGCCAGCCCCAGAAACGCGGGCAGAGATCATGAGGATTCGGCTGGAGCAGACAGCGACCCGGCAGGCTCCGGTCAGACCCGCACGTTTCTCCGGGTCGACGGCCTCCAGTCCGCTACCGGCGAGGCGTACCTCGAGTCCATCGCAGCTGGAATCGACGGCGTTTCCGACGCCGAAGCGAGTTACGTCAGCGAAAGTATCAGGATCGACCACGATCCCGAGGCCATCACGGTCGAGGACCTCTCCGAGGGGCTGAGCACGCTCGGCTACGATGCCTACCCGCGGGACGCCGAAGACCCGGTCACGGCCGCTGCCGGTCCAATGGCGAGCGGCGCGACGCCCGACCGGGGCTTCGACGATACACTCGATTTCAGGTACGCCGCCGGTGTTCTCTTCGGGGCGTTCATTCTGCTGCCTTACGTCGCGCTGCTCTATCCCGCCCACCTATCGAGTGTATTGGGTGGCGAACTGCTGGGCCGGTTTGCGGAGTTTGCCTTCGACGGGGCCGTCGGGACGGCACTTGTCCGGCTGTACATCGTCCTGGCGGCGATCGTGCTCGTCTTCACGGGGATGCCCATGCTGCGCGGTGCCTATGTCGCTCTGCGGATGCGCCGGGCGAACACGGACCTCCTCGTCGCCATCACCGTCGTCGGCGCGTACGTCTACAGCACCGTCGCCGGTCTCCTCGGCGGTGGCCACATCTACTACGACCTGGCTGTCGTGGTCGCGGCTCTCGTCGTGGGCGCGGTCTTCTACGAGTCACTGGTCAAGCGCCGCGCGATGGACCGACTGACCGATCTGACGGGCTCGCGGGTCGCCGAGGCGCGCTCCTACGGCCCAGACGGAACGACAACCGCGGTGCCAGTCGACGACCTCGAGCCCGGCGACCGGCTGCTCGTCAGGGAGGGCGAGCGGATTCCGGTCGACGGCGAACTCGCCGAGGGGACGTGCACGGTCGACGAGTCGGTCGTGACCGGCGAGTCGCTACCGGTCACGAAGCGTGCGGGTGATCCGGTGATCGGCGGCGCCGTCGTCACGGACGACGCAGCGGTGATGGACGTTGGAGAGGCGGCCACGAGCCGCGTCGACCGGCTCGTCACCGCCGTCTGGGACATCCAGAGCGCGGAACACGGCGCCCAGCGCCGGGCGAACGCCCTCGCTGGCCTCGCCGTTCCGGTCCTCGCGGGCTTGGCCCTCCTCGTCGCGGTCGGGACGCTCGTGCTCGGCGGTGGTGTTGTCTCGGTTACCCTTGCCGCCATCCTGGCGTTGCTCGTGGCGTGTCCTTGGGCCCTCGGGCTCGCCACGCCGCTGTCCGTCGCCACCAGCGTCAGGGACGCGATGGAGCGGAATGTCGTGGTATTCGACGAGACGGTCTTCGAACGGTTGCGGGCCGTCGACGTCGTCGTATTCGACAAGACCGGTACCCTGACAAGGGGAGAGATGACGGTCCTCACCGCGGACGCGCCGGCGGACCTACTTGCGGCCGCGGCTGCCATCGAACGCCGAGCGTCCCATCCGGTCGGAGCGGCGATCGTCGACGCGTACGGTGCCGATGTCGAATCTGGGAGCTCGGTCACGGACTTCCGGAGCCACGCAAACGGCGTCCAGGGCGTCGTCGACGGCGACGAGATCCTAGTCGGCAACCTCGCGTGTTTCGCCGAGCGGGGTTGGGCCGTCGGCGACGACGTCCGCGAGGCCGTCGAGACGGCACAGTCGGCGGGTCGCCTGCCGGTGGTTGTTGGCCGATCGGACCGCGCGAAGGGCGTCGTGACCGTCGGCGACGAGCCACGTGACGGGTGGGAGGCTGCGGTGGCCGGCCTGGCACAGCGCGACACCGATGTGGTGATCCTCACCGGTGACGACACGGCCGCGACCCGCCGATTTGCCGACCATCCAGGTGTCGACCGGGTGTTCGCGGGTGTGCCGCCGGAGGGCAAGACCGCCGCCGTCGCCAGCCTTCGGGCGGCAGGAATCGTCGCCATGGTCGGCGACGGCTCGAACGACGCGCCGGCGCTCGCCGAGGCGGATCTGGGCATTGCCCTCGGGAGTGCGACTGCGCTGGCCTCCGAGGCTGCCGATCTCGCGATCCTCGACGACGACTTGCGCGCGGTCGAGACGGCGTTCGACCTGGCCCACGGGGCGAGACGGCGGGCCAGACGAAACACCGTGTTGGCACTCACGTTCAACGCACTGGCGGTTCCCCTGGCGCTTGCCGGGCTCTTGAACCCTCTATTCGTGATGCTCGCCGTCGCGGTCACTGCAGGCGCAATCTGGGCGAACTCGACCCGTCCGCTGATTGACGGATAAGTCGGTTCTCGTCTCTCGAGCCTGAACGAGCGGCGCGTCCCTCGTACGGAGTGGAGCCCCCTTCAGAGCCGGCCTGTTTCCGGAGCTGCCCGATCCGACCAGGCCGCCAGAACGGAACGACTTACCGCCTTCGGCCGATGAGTGCACGCAACCGGTGACCTGAAATGGACACAAGACGCTCGGACGTGACTTCGGAGCAGACTGACGCGCCACCTCACCCTCTCGACTCCGGCCCCACCGCCGTCGGGGCGGAGGTCCGAAGGTGACCGCGTCTTCGGAGACTCGGACGCGGGACGCCCTCCCGATCCCGCAGCTGGCCCTTGCGGCGCTGTTCATCACTGGCATGCTCGTGATGCAGGTGACTGCCTCGAAGGTGCTGGCCTTCGACCTACCCGTCTCTGTCCCGCTCGCGGGCGATCAGTTGCTTGTCCCGGCGGGCGTGTTCGCCTACGCACTGACCTTCTTCGCCTCTGACTGCTACGCCGAACTGTACGGCAAGCGCCCCGCCCAGGCGCTCGTCAACGTCGCCTTCGCGATGAACTTCGTGCTGCTGGCGCTACTCGGGTTGGCCATCTGGGCGCCCGCCTTCGAGTTCTCGCCCGTCGGCGGCGAACCCTTCGCGACTGTCCTCGGGGCGAGTACCGGCATCGTCGCGGGGAGCCTCCTCGCGTACGTCGTCAGCCAGAACTGGGATGTGATCGTCTTTCACCGGTTGCGGGACGCCACCGACGGCGACGCGCTCTGGCTACGGAACGTCGCCTCGACGGCGAGTAGCCAGCTGATTGACACGGTCATCTTCATCTATATCGCATTCGTTCTCTTCCAGGGCCTATCGCCGGGCGCCGCCGTCGGCCTGATCATCGGCCAGTACCTCGTCAAACTCGGGCTCGCCCTTCTCGACACGCCCTTCGTCTACCTTGTCGTCGGGACGGTTCGCCGCAGCGAGCCTGCCCTGCTGGATCCGGCGTCCGAGTGATCAGTCTCGCCGCTCGGCGAAGCCAAAGCGCGGTTTGACGTCGGTGACGATAATCCGGACGGTCTCACCCTCCTCGGCGTCGGCGACGAACAGGGTGTAGTCCTCGACCTTCGCGATGCCGTCGCCCTCGCTACCCGTATCGACGATCTCCACCTCTAGTTCGTCCCCCGGACGAACAGGCGCAGTCAGCCGGCCCTTCCCGACGAGGTACAGTTCGGAGGACTCGTCCCGCGAGGCCTCTGGCCGCACCTGCCGGACGTACTCGAACTCGGGGTCCAGATCATTCACGAGGCCGTCGAGGTCGCGGCCGTCGAACACCTTGGCCACGAAGTCACCCCCAGGCCTGAGCACGGCAAGCGCAACCGCAAGCGCCTGCCGGGCCAGGTGGACCGATCGTGCGTGATCGAGATCGTATTCGCCGCTCATGTTCGGTGCCATGTCCGAGAGGACGACGTCGGCTCCGTCCTTCCCGATCGCGTCGGTGATGGCCTCGCGTGTGGCGTCCTCGGTCAGATCTCCGCGGATCGTCTCGACAGGCGCACCCCGGTCCTCGAGTGGGTCGATCCGCTGGCGGTCGACGCCGACGATGCGGCCAGAGGGGCCGACCCGCTCAGCGGCGACCTGGAGCCAGCCGCCCGGTGCCGCCCCGAGGTCGACGACCGTCCGGCCCTCGCCGAGCAGGCCGGCGGTGTCGTCCAGCTGCTGGAGCTTGTAGGCCGAGCGGGCGCGATAGCCCTCCTGTTTGGCCTTGTTGTAGTAGTGGTCCTTGCCGGACATGGCCGAGTCATCTCCCCTACACCGCGGACGCGCCTAACAGTGACGACTCGATCGCGCCGGGACTGAGGCGACCGGAACGGCCAAGGCCCGCCCCACCGAGCCACCGAGAAACGTGGTCCGTGGAATCGCACTTATCGTCGCCGCGGCGGCCTTGTGGGGCGTCTCCGACGTCTTCTCGAAGGTCGCGGTCGCGACTGCGAGCCCGTGGTTGACGTCGCTCGTCCGTTCGCTCGTGTTCTTCCCGATCGTCGCTGCCTGGTCGATGCGCCGCGGTCGGCCCCGGACCAGGCTCGACCGCGCGACACTATCGGCCGCCGCCGCGGGGGTCGTCGTGGGCGTCTCCATCGTGGCCACGCGGTTCGCCCTGCTCTCGTACGACGTCAGTATCGTCAGTCCAGTCAAGCGCCTCGGCCTGCTCGTGACGGTGGTGCTCGGCATCGCGGTCCTCCACGAACACCTCACCGTCCGGAAGGGCGTCGGCATCGTCGCCGCAGTGGGCGCCGTTGTACTTTTGGCTCCATGATCGACGCTGGACTCGTCGCCCTGGCGCTCGCGATGGTCGCGTATGGCAGCTCGACCGTCTTCCTGCGGTACTCGGTGCTGGTTGGCGGCGCTGACGGTGCCCGGTTGCACCGCTCCTTGCTCCAGACCGTCTTCGTCATCGTTGCGGTGGCGCTCGTCTTTGCCGTCGGCGGTCGGCCAGCCATGGACCTTCGCGGTGCGGGCTTCGCCGCTCTCAACGGCACCTTCGCCGGCGTCGCGTTCATTCTCTTTAGCACGGGCCTCGAGGATGTCGAGGCAAGCACCGCCAAGCCCGCGCTGGTCCTGAGCATGCTCGTCGCCGTCGTTCTCGGCGTGGTCGTCCTCGCGGAGCCGGTGACGCTGCGGAAGTTCGTCGGGGTCGCGCTCGCCATGGTGGCGGTATATCTGCTGTCCACGTAGCCGGCAGTGTGAAGTCTTTATACCGGATGCCGCCGAACCCCGCACAAGATGTTCGACGCCATCGTGAGCGCAGAGACGCTCCAGTCGACCCTCGGGTCCGTCGGCACCCT
>CAYUFG010000091.1:0-8545 GCA_964443815.1 uncultured Halobacteriales archaeon
CGCCGTCCCGACGCCGTTGCGAGAACGCGTCCGGGAGGACCTCCGGGAGGCGGGAATCGATCCGGACGTCGAATCGCGGACACTGTGACCCCTCCAAGGGGTCGTAGTGGTCGTCCACGGCACCGTGGCGATTCGTCAAGATATCTACTGGTTTCACGACAATTCGACACGTCCAGCGGGGTGAGGGACCACACCACCGCTATACCTATCCCCCACCCGGACCGGGAGCGGTGTGACATCCTCCGCGCCGTGACCGGCGCGGCTTCCCTCCACAGAGGGAACCCGGCCTGCTGCCGGTCGGTTTGAGGACTGACTCTCCCGAGGTCAGCGGGGCGGGTTTCGACCCTCGCTCGGGAGCGTCCTGCCGCCCTGTCACTGGGGCTCCCATCTACCGACAAGTCAGTGCCGCGCGGTTTCTCACCGCGGCTCTCTCCCCGGTGGTCGTGCCTCGCGGCACCTGTACCGGCTCCGGTCACACCTTGTGACCGGGCTTGCGGAGCGCCCCAGACATGGGTGGGATGCGGCCCGACTCCCACGATCGCCAGCCGCCGGGAGTCGGCGGAACCCGTGTGTGATCAGTTGACATGGACGATACTACGCGGTGGGGTGCCTGACAGGCCGAATCCAGTGGTCTGTGGCACTGAGCGTACGCGTTACGCCCGCCGTGAACGACGGGATTCTCTCGAAGGATGATGCCTGTCTGCCCGCCCCCTCTATCGGGCTCATGGCCACCGATCAGCTCCGACGTTTCCATTGTACTCCAGCGATAAGGGGCGTCCATGGGAAGATTGGACGGAGAGACGATTCTCGTTACCGGAGCGAGCCGCGGCCTCGGAGCGTCCATGGCGACGCGGTTCGCGGTCGAAGGCGCCAACGTAGTCCTCACCGCCCGGAGCCGGGACGAACTCGAAGCTGTCGCCGCCGACGCCGATGGCTCGACGCTCGTCGCTCCAGCCGACGTCACCGACGAGACCGATGTCCGGACAGTCATCGAGGCAGCCGTCGACCGCTACGGCGCAGTAACTGGCCTCGTGAACAATGCCGCCATCGGGTTGCTCAACCTGTACGACGAGGGGAGCGCCTTAACGGACGTGGACACCGCAGACTTCAGGCGGATTCTGAACGTCAACGTCACCGGCGTCTTCCTCTGCTCGAAACACACCGTTCCGGCGATTCGCGATGCGGGTGGAGGAAACGTTATCAACATCTCCTCCGGCCTCGGCAGGCGGGCGGCCGCGGGGTGGGGACCGTACGTCGCCTCGAAGTGGGCGCTCGAGGGACTCACCAGGGTGCAGGCGATAGAACTCGGACCAGCGATCAACGTGAACGCGCTGGACCCCGGCGGCCGCACCGAGACGGGCTTCTGGGACCACCTCCCTGCTGCGGAGCGTGAGGAGATCCGGGAGCCGGACGTGATGGACGACGCGGCGACGGCCCTCCTCGCCCAGGACTCCGACGGCGTGTCCGGCGAGTCGATGCCCGCCGAAGAGTGGGAACACCGGCTTGAGGCGGCCTGAGTCCGCGGGTTCGAAGGTTTGAAACGCGACCGGATCGGGACCCCAGGCATGGAGTACCACGAGGCAGCGAACACCCTGTTCGACCTTAGGCGGTTCGCGCCTCGGCCCGGCACCGGGCCCACGGAGGCCCTCCTCGAGCACCTGGCCGATCCCCACGATGACGTCGACTGCGTCCAGGTGGCCGGATCCAACGGCAAGGGGTCGACGGCACGGATGCTGGCCTCGATCCTCGAGGCCGCCAGCTTGGACGTCGGGCTCTACACCTCGCCGCATCTGGACGACGTCTGCGAGCGGATCCAGGTCAACGGGCGAAATCTGTCGCAAACCGCACTGGCCGAATTCGTCACGGAAGTCGAGCCGTACCTGACCGAGACGGCAGCCGACGGCGACTCGCCGACCTTCTTCGAGACAGTCACCGCGATGGCCCTGTGGGAGTTCGGTCGTCAGGACGTCGACGTGGCCGTCCTCGAGGTTGGCATCGGCGGCAAACTCGACGCGACGAGCGCCGTCGAACCGGTGGCCGCCGGACTCACGTCCGTGACGCTCGAACATACTGACGTACTGGGCGATACCGTCGAGGCGATTGCCCGCGACAAAGCCCACGTCGCCCCGGCGGATCGACCGCTGGTGACGGCCGCGACGGAGCCGGCGCTATCGGCGATTCGTGACGAAGTCGGCGAAGTTGTCCATGTCGGCGGAGCCGGCCCAGCGCTTGCCGCGTCGGCGAGCACGGATAACGGCGAACCGCCGTCGCCGGACGTCGACGTCGAGTACCATGGCCGGGACGGTCTCGAGGGGTTGGTACACATGGACGGCCCCGACTGGGTACTGGACGGCCGGCTGGCGTTGCTCGGACGCCACCAGGCCAGAAACGCCGGAGTTGCCGTCTCGCTTGCCCGCCAACTCGGCGTCGACGACGCCGAGACGATCGGCCGTGGCCTCCGAAGCGCCCACTGGCCCGGCCGGTTCGAGGTAATGGGCCGGGAACCGTTGGTCGTACTCGACGGAGCCCACAATCCCGGGGCGTGTGCGGCGGTGCAGGAGACACTCGGAGACTTCGACTACGATGATCTCCACGTCGTCGCCGGCGTGATGACCGACAAGGACCATCGGGGCATCGCGGACGCGCTGTCTAACGCCGACCGGGTCACAACCTGCCACCCGGACCGGACCCGCGCCGAGGATCAGAACGTCCTCGCCGCCGCGTTCGAGTACGAGACCGACGCGCGTGTCGAATCGCGGAACGACGTTCGGGATGCGGTCGACGCCGCGATCGCAGACGCGGACCCGGGCGATGCGGTGCTGGTCATTGGCTCGCTCTACACGGTGGCGGAGGCACGGACACGGTGGTCGCGGCCGGTTGTCGAAACGAGAGTCGAATCCATCCCGGACGCCGAGGCCACACTCGCTCGCTCGGCGGTGACCCGGGCCGGAACGTGGCGGATGCGCGGCAAGGCCGTCCATCGGGTGTTACGAACGCGCGTCCGGCCCCGGCAGGCCCAGTATCTGAAGGAAGAACTGCTGTCACTCGGTGGCGAGTGTGCTATCGCCGGCATCGACGCCGACACCGAGCAGAACGTCCCGGTAGTATTGATGGGGACCCTGGCCCAGTACAAACGGCTGGCCGAGAAACTAGAAAGCCAGCCCTACGGCCTCGCTGCGCTGGCGGATGAGATCCGGCAGGCGGTGGGAATCGGCGTAAAAGAGGGCGGAGAAGCGTATCCGTGGAGCGGCGATCGAACGGCGATCATGGGCATCTTGAACGTCACCCCGGACAGCTTCTACGATGGCGGCCGGTTCGAGAAGGTCGAAGATGCCGTCGGGCAGGCGGAGACGATGGTCGCGGCGGGCGCAGACGTCGTCGACGTCGGCGGCGAGTCGACCCGCCCCGGTGCGGAGCCGGTATCCGCCGCCGAAGAGACTGACCGAATCGTGCCGGTCATCGAGGCGATCGACGACCTAGACGCGCTGATTTCGGTTGACACGCGGAAGGCCACGGTCGCCAGGGCAGCGCTCGACGCCGGCGCCGACCTCGTCAACGACGTATCGGGACTCGCAGATCCGGAAATGCCCCACGTGGCGGCCGAGTACGACGTCCCGCTGGTGGTTATGCACTCTATCGAAACGCCGGTGTCACCGGATCGGTCAGTCCACTACGACGACGTGGTCGAGGACGTCCTCAACTCACTCTGGGAGCGCGTCCTGCTTGCGGAACGAGCCGGGCTGGACCGCTCGCAGATCGTCGTCGACCCCGGCCTCGGCTTCGGCAAGTCGGGTGCGAAGAGTTTCCAGCTGCTGGATCGGCTCGACGAGTTCCAGGCGCTCGGCTGTCCGGTGATGGTGGGGCATTCCCGGAAATCCATGTTTGAACGGATCGAACCCGCCGCGGCTAACCGGCTCCACGCGACGGTCGCCGGCACTGCCGTTGCGGCTCAGCGGGGTGCGGACATCGTTCGTGTCCACGACGTCGCCGCGAACCGGGACGCCGTCGACGTGGTCAGCGAGGCCAATCGAACGGCGGAGTGAGCCAGGTATTTTCGGTTGGGCGACCGGAAACTGCACGTGGATCGGGTTGTGGTCGTCGGAGAGGGCTGCAGCGCGGAGCGGGTTCAAACCGGGCCAGCGACTGCTCGCACAACGTTACAACCAGCCGGCGTCGGACTGTAGCGATTCGTACGTCTCGACGTAGGACTCCCGGACGGTCCCGTGATCGTACCTGGCCCATGATTCGTCGATCGACTCCCGGGCATGGTCGCCCGCGGCCACGATGGCGTCGGCGAGCTCCTGCGGGTCGGTAACCCTAAAGCTGCGCTCGTAGCCCTCGATAAGTTCGTGGGCAGCCGAGCGTGCCTGATACTCGACGATACCGACACACCCACACGCGAGCGCCCACAGGAGTTCGGTCGGAAACTGCTCGCGGTATGCGGTCTGGACGAAGGCGTGAGCCCCCCGGTAGATGGCGAGACGGTCGTCGCGGTCACATTCGCCCGCGAACCGAATCCGATCATCGATCCGCAGCTCCGCGGCCTGTCGTTCGTAATCCGCGCGATGCGGGCCGTCGCCGATGATCGTCGCCCGCCAACCCCGGTCGCGTAGTTCCGCGAGGCCGAGGAGCATGTCCTCGACGTTGGCGCTATCGTCGAGGCGGTTCGCGAAGACGACGTCGACCTCCTCGCCCGGCTCGACGGTGCTCACGCGGTCGAAGTCGATGCTCTCGGGGATCGACCGCGTGGTTCCATCGGTGGCGCCGAGTTCCCGAACCTCGGTCCGGATCAACTCGGACGGCGTCAGCACCATCGACGGGCTCCGGACGGCGCGTTGGGTCAGCCAGGCCTCGGTGTCGAGGCCCTCGTCGCCGAACCACTCGAGAACGACCGGTGATCTGGCCACTGTCCCGCCCGCCCGTGCCGCGATAACCTGTTCGGGCGGTGTCGGTGTGACGTGGATCACGTCCGGTCGATGTACTGCGAGCAGCGCGGGGATCCGGGCACAGAACGCCGCCGTTGCGGGGCCGAGCGTTACACCCCGATACCGGACGTCGTCGATCTCCCGCGTCGTCTGTCGATCGTCCCACCACTGGGCACAGAAGACGGTCACGTCGTGGCCCGCGTCGGCCAATTGGGTGGCGATTCGGTCGAACCGGTGCGCCCCGCGCGTGTCGCGGTGGTGAGCCGTCTCCATCGCGACCATCGCGACGCGCATGTAGAGCCGCACGACACCGCCAGGCAAAAATCCACCCGGTCCGGTCGCGGAAGCCATTTGCCCGCAGCACCGCTTTCACATGTCGTGAGCTTCGACCTCGAGCGGTACCTGACCGTTCACAGTGCCTACGGCGCCACGCTCGGCGCGCCCGACCGGTTGGCGTTCCTACTGGATGCGACCGGCGAAGCGCAGGTGTGGACGCTCGAGACCCCCGGCGCGTGGCCCGAGCAACGGACCATCGGCGACGAACCGGTTTCTTTCGTGACAGCATCGCCGACCCACAACGAGTGGATCTTCGGCCGCGACCGGGGCGGCAACGAACGCATCCAGTTCTACCGGCTCGACGCCGGCGGCGACACCCTGCCTCTGACCAAGCACCCGGAAGCGAAGCACCGCTGGGGCGGCTTTTCCCCCGACGGTGGACGTTTCGCCTTCGCGTCGAACCGCCGCGACCCGTCGGTCTTCGACATCTACGTCCAGAACCGAGACGAGCAGGGGGACGCCGCCGAACGGCTCCACGAGGGCGACGGCTGGCTGACGGCCGCCGGCTGGAGTCCGAATGGCGACCGAATCGCCGTCGTCGAAGCACACAGCAGCATGGCGCAGGACGTCTATATCCTGTCAGTGGATGGCCAGCTGCGTCAGTTGACCGCTGACTCGAACGGTGTCCGCTACGGCAGTGTCGAGTGGGGTCCGGACGGGGAGGCGCTCTACGTCGTGACCGATAAAGACGCCGACACCCGCTATCTCGCCCGGCTCGACGCCACCGACGGAAGTCTCTCCGTGGTCGCACGCGGGGGCGACAACGAAATCGACGGCGTAGCCGTCCACCGGGAGTCGGGGACGCTCGTCTACTCGCGGAACGTCGAGGGATATACCGAGCTCTCGCTTGGGGAGTTGGCAGGCCCGACCGATCTGGTGCGGCTCCCGATGCCGACCCTGCCCGGGGGGATCGCCGGCGGCGTTAGCTTCGATCCGGTCGGTGATCGGTTCGCCATCTCGGCCGCCGGTCGGACGGAGAACTCGAACGTGCACGTTGTCGACCTCGCAGCGCTGCGGGACCGAGACAGCGATCCGACACCCGGCGGCCCCGCAGTCACTGCCGGTGTGGGAGCCGATACCGGAGTCAGCGATGGCGCAGTCCGGTGGACACGCGCCTCGAGGGCGGGAATCCCGCGCGATAGCTTCGCCGACGCGGAGTTGGTCCACTACGAATCGTTCGACGGACTCGAGATCCCCGCCCTCTTCTCGAAGCCAGACGAACTTCCACCTGAAGGCGCACCGGTAATCGTGGACGTCCATGGCGGCCCGGAGAGCCAACGCCGGCCCGGCTTCGCGGCGCTGACCCAGTACTTCATCTCACGCGGATATGCCGTCCTGGAGCCGAACGTTCGGGGATCGAGCGGCTACGGCCGGGTCTACGCTGCCCGTGACGACGTCGAGAAGCGGATGGACGCCGTGGCCGACCTGGCGGCGGGTCACGACTGGCTGGCTGGCCGGGGCGACGTCGACACGGACCGCATCGCGGTCAAGGGCGGCTCCTACGGGGGGTTCATGGTCCTTGCGGCGATGACGGAGTACCCTGACCGCTGGGCCGCAGGCGTCGACGTCGTCGGCATCGCAAACTTCGTGACGTTCCTCGAGAACACCGGCAAATGGCGCCGCGATCTCCGGGAGGCGGAGTACGGTAGCCTGAGGGAGGATCGGGAGGTACTCGAGGCGATCAGCCCGATAAACCGGGTGGACGCCATCGACGCACCGCTGTTCGTGCTTCACGGGGAGAACGACCCGCGAGTGCCGGTCGGTGAGGCGAGACAGATCGCAGAGGCAGCCCGCGACCAGGGCGTCCCCGTCGAACTGCTCGTGTTCGAGGACGAGGGTCACGGCATCGCCAAACGCGAAAATCGCATCGACGCCTATACCGCGGTGGCGGAATTCCTCGACAAATCCGTCTAGATTACGCCGGTCACGCTCGCGACTTCTCTGGCGGCGGCCTCGTCTACGCCGTCGCCGAGTATCGTATAACGGTCGCGGATGGTGTGGGCCGTCGTCAGCGCCTCGATGACGGTCTCATCCTCGACGCCCAGATCGGCGGCAGTCGTCGGCGCGCCGATTGTCGCCAGCGCGTCGCGCATGTTACGCCATTGACCGTCCTCGCCGGTGTGGAGGTACTCGGTCATGATCGAACCGACGCCGACTTGGTGACCGTGTAGAGCAGCATCGGGCACGAGCCGGTCGAGCTGGTGGGAGAAGAGGTGTTCGGCGCCGCTCGCGGGGCGGGACGATCCAGCGATCGACATCGCGACCCCCGAGGCGACGAGCGCCTTGACGACGATCCACGCGGATTCTTCGAGCCCCTCCTTGACGAAGCCCGCCCGATTGACGAGCATGTCCGCCGTCATCTGGGAAAGCGCGCCAGCGTACTCCGAGTACTCGACGTTCTTCAGGCGGTTCGCGAGTTGCCAGTCCCGGACTGCGGTGTAGTTGGAGATGATGTCGGCACAGCCCGCGGTCGTCAACCGCCAGGGTGCCGCAGCGAGAATTTCGGTGTCGGCGACGACAGCCATCGGCGGCTCTGCAGCGACGCTGTGGCGGGTGTCGCCCTCGGGGATCGATCCCCGCCCGGAGACGATACCGTCGTGGCTCGCCGCGGTGGGGACGGAGACGAATCCCAGACTGCGGTCGTCCGCGGCCATCTTCGCCAAGTCGATCGCCTTTCCGCCGCCCACGCCCACGACGTACCCGAAGTCGACCTCGCGGGCGAGATCTATCACGCGGTCGAGTTCGTCGACGTTCGACTCCTCAACGACGATCTCGCGGGGTTCCGGGCCGATCGAGGCGAGTTGCTCGGCCACCGTGTCGCCGGCCACCGACCGCGCCGTGGGGCTCGTGACGACAAGCGGCGTCCCGGAGAGGTGGAGCTCGCTGACCGCGTCGGCCGTCTCCCGGAGCACGCCATGGCCGACGACCACGTTCCGCGGCAGTCTGATCCACGTCTCCTTGTCGAACATACCCGGGCCTGGCGGGCCCGACAGCAAAACTGTTTGTTATCCCAACGAAGTGAACACGACCTCGCTCGCCGCCGCCACCGGAGGGACGGCACCGCGACTGCGACGTGCACCAAGCCGACCAGCGAGACTCCACCGCTCTGGCTGGCGACACCCGCCGTAGTTCCACTTCCGGCGACCGTCCGGGCCGTCTTGACATCCTCCCACGACTGAAGTCGTGGGCTTCCGCTTTGGATGTGTCACTGCCGCGGTGACCTGAAAGTCGCCTCGGCGAGGCAGGGGCCGAGCCAGCCGACTGAACGAACACCGCAGTCGCCG
>CAYUFG010000092.1:0-8423 GCA_964443815.1 uncultured Halobacteriales archaeon
GCGAAATCCAGGTCTCCCGCGGGAGTGCCATCGCAGAGGAACTCGAGAAGGCCATCGATCGCAACCGTCGGATTACTGTCAATCCGGCCTGATCGGACGAGAGGAGAGATATCGCCATCAAGCTCCCGGCAAGTTCCGGAAGGGGCGACGCCCGACCGAGATCCCCTTCGCAGATCGGACTCGGTCGCTCAGGCGCGTTATCGAATCGGATCGATACGATGTTTTTATCATCACGACACGGATCTACGGGCGTGGCTTCGAACGGGAGGGGTAGACCGATCGGGGGGATCGACACGGCCCCCCACCATCACCACGGGGACGGTTGTGACGGTCGGAACGGCCGGCTGTGCAGGCGATGGAAACGGGGATGAAAGGCCCATTGCGGCGGACGATTGCCCGGACAGTTCGGGAACCAACTCGGACGCCGAGAGTACCCCACGGAGCACGGTACCAGGAGAGGTCGTCCACAACGGACCCGAGGGTATCGGAGTGTATGCCAACTGGTACGACGACGAGTTTCTTCACATCCAGATCCGGAACGACCGATCCAAGACGCTCGAACCGGTCGACCGGTTCCTCTCCGCCGGCAATCACGGAATGGTCTATGGACTCTCAGACGACGGCGAACGACTCCGCTTGACGACGTGGACCGCGTCGAAAGACGGCCGGGACCGAGTACGATCGAAGCGGGGAGCGAGGCGACCATTGGCGTTCCGATCGCTGAGGGCGGCGACCCGGCCAGGAACGAAATCTGCTCGCAAACAAGTCGTATGAATCCAGCTCGTGTCCGAACTATGTGGATGATACGGGGGGGAAGCCTCAGGAAGGAGGTGGACCGACTGGACGGCTACGCCCACATCCACGCGGATTCCCCGAACCATGGCGGCTAACACCGTCTATCACGTCTGGTTTACCCGGCTGAAGGCATCTCCAAACGGGAGACGGTCGAATCCGAAACAATCGGACGCAGGGAAACCCTCCGCAGCATCGAGCCGGCCGGGTGGGATGGGCTGTACCCATGGACTTGATGTAAGGACAGCGAGGTTAACGCGTTCCTCGGTGCGCTCCCACCCCGGAGCATCCAAAATGGCAAACTCGAGACGGCGCTTGAGAGTTAGTCCGCGGTGGCCTCGGCCTCGGCGAGGTCTTCCGTGATCTCGTAAAGGTTCTGCCGGGCGTCGGCGAAGTAGACGTCCTCGTCGACCACGCCGACTTCGTCGAGGCGCTCGAGTGCGTAGCGAACGGTCCGGGCGGAGAGCATCGACTCCTCGACGATCCCCTTCTGCGTCAGCGGCCCGTTGTACTCGAGCACCTTGTAGACGAGCTTGGCGCTTGGGGGAAGGTCCGCGATCGACTCCCCGGCGGAATCTGTCATCGGTGCTGGCCAGGGTCGCCGCCTGTATAAAGATTGAGGACCGGCCACAGTGCCGGCCGGTGGACGCTATCCGGGTGTTCAGTCGTTCTCCCGCCGATTCAACGACCCCGTAACGGCCTCAAGTGGGAAAGTGAGGACGCCGAGAACGCCGACGACGACGGCCCCGCCGAGGAGGTACCATACGAGGCCGAACCGGCCGTGCCAGCGTGCCGTCCCGGCCACGAGGACCGCGACGAGGATTCCATAACAACCGAGGAGGAGCATGGCTGTACCCACGGCACCTGGCACGGACATCACCCCGGAGGCCGGATCGCCCAGCCGGTCCGCGGCCAGCCAACTGACAACCAGGACAGCCGACGCGCCATTGGCGGCGATTGGGAGGCGGACGTCGATACCGGTTCCCAGGGCGGCGACGAACCCCAACACCGAGAGCAAAAGGCCGAACAGGCCGACGAGAAAGACCGCTGTCCCGAATCGGGCGTCGGACCGATCTTGGCTGGCGACACGCGACGCGTCGTCGGAAGACATTGCCAGAACCACGGCCGGGAGGGGGAAAAGCGGCGGGCCCGAACGAACGGCTTTTTAGCCAGGCTGGCGGACGGACGAGTATGGCAACGGACACGGGCGAGGGATACAGCTCGCACCTGCGCGGGGTGACGGTGACGACCATCGCCACCGTCAGCGGCATCCTCGGCGGCGTGGTCTCGGGGGCGCTCGCGTCCGGCTCGGGCGACCAGATCGCGCTGGGGGTGTTGCTCGCGGCGATCGTCATCCAGTTCCCGGTGTTCTACCTAGTTGGGCTCGATGTCGCTGAGTTCTCGACGAAGGACAAGATATACGTCGGTTTCATGACCTTCACGATGTGGTTCGTCTCCTGGGGCATCCTGCTGACCGCCGGCGCCTTCTGACATGGCGGACGATAGCATCGCGGTCGTCGATCTCGACCGGTGTCAACCCGACCGCTGTAACTACGAGTGTGTGAACTTCTGCCCGCCAAATCGGACGGGCAAGGAGTGCATCGTGACGCGTGAGGAGCACTACGAGGAGGGCGAACCCTTCGAAGGCGGCCCGGACCAGGTCCGCATCTCCGAGGAGATCTGCCTGGGCGAGTCGTGTGGAATCTGCGTCGAGAAGTGTCCTTTCGACGCCATCCAGATAATCAACCTGCCCCAAGAACTCGACGACGATCCCGTCCACCGCTACGGCGACAACTCCTTCTCGCTATACGGGCTGCCTGCCCCAGAGGAGGGGCGGGTTACCGGACTCCTCGGCCCAAACGGTATCGGGAAGACGACGGCAGTTCGAATCCTGGCTGACGAACTCGCCCCCAACCTCGGACAGTGGGGCGATGACGCCGAACCCGACTGGGAAGAGATCCTAGATGCGTATCGGGGGACTGCACTCCAGGACTACCTCGAGGCGATGCGCGAGGGCGACGTAAGCGTCGCCCGGAAGCCCCAGTACGTGGACAAGATTCCCGACCGATTCACTGGGACGACGATGGACTTGCTTGCGGGTACCGACGAGCGCGACGCCGTCGACGGGCTCGTCGAGCGACTCGGCATCGGACCCGTCGTGGACCAGCCGATAGATACCCTGTCAGGCGGCGAACTCCAGCGGGTGGCGCTCGCAGCGACACTCGCACGGGACGCCGATTTCTACTTCCTCGACGAAATAACGCCATATCTCGACATCGGCCAGCGGATGACCGCCGCGCGGCTCATCCGCGACCTCGCGGACGCCGAGGACCGCTCCATGCTCGTGGTAGAACACGACCTGGCGATCCTCGACCTGCTCGCGGACACGATCCACATCGCCTATGGCCGGCCGGGCGCGTTCGGCGTCATCACCGACCCGAAGTCGACGAAGAACGGCATCAACGAGTACCTCGCGGGGTACCTCGAGAACGAGAACATGCGGTTCCGCGAGTCCGCGATCACATTCGAGGAGCACGCGCCGCGATCGGCGGGCGCCGGCGACGTCGTCATCGAGTATCCCGCACTCGAGAAGTCCTACGGGGACGGAGAGTTCTCGCTGTCGGTCGACGCCGGCGCGATACGGGAAAACGAAGTGCTGGGCGTAGTCGGCCCGAACGGCATCGGAAAATCGACGTTCGCCCAGTTGCTCGCGGGTCGGCTCGACCCCGACGTGGGGGAGGTGCCTGCGTCGATCGACATCGCCTACAAGCCACAGTACATAGAGATCGACCAACCGATGCGAGTCGACGCCTTCCTGGCGTCGATCACGGACGACTTCGGCACCTCGTACTGGACCACGGAGATCGCCCAGCCGCTCGAACTCGAGGCGATCTTCGAACAGCAGCTCACGGACCTCTCCGGTGGGGAACGCCAACGCGTCGCCATCGCGGCGTGTCTTTCCGAGGACGCCGACCTCTACTTGCTCGACGAGCCGTCCGCCCATCTCGACGTCGAGCAGCGCGTAACGGCGACGTCGGCGATCCGACGCTACGCCGAGAACCACGACGCAACCGCGCTCGTGATCGACCACGACATCTACATGATCGACCTGCTGTCCGATCGGCTGGTAGTATTCGACGGCCAACCGGCGCGGATCGGGCATGCCGGCACGCCGATGACGATGCGCGAGGGGATGAACGAGTTCCTCGCGAACCTGGAGATCACCTTTCGTCGGGACGAGCGGACAGGCCGACCGCGGATAAACAAGCCCGACAGTCAGTTGGATCGCGAACAAAAGAACGCGGGAGAGTATTACTATGCGCCCTGAGGTGGCGTGAGCGTAGCAGGCGGCACCTCGCTATCGAACGGTGGGAGGACTCGAAGGGAGTGAGCGTTTCGGCCTGCTCGAACGGCGACGGCGTGAGAGGGAAGCGAGCTGTGGGAGGAGGCTGTTTCGTGAGGTACAAGAAGCACCTCGAAGTCGGGGGCCTGAGGACCAGGTTGACGGCGAGGGAACAAATCGATCAGCGATGGGGGTACATCGCGATCTGAGTGGGCAGCACCTTGATGTCCGGCAGGGGCCCAAACGAAGGTTGGCTCGGACAATTCTGAATCTATGCGGACCACGGGGCCGAACGAAACTTCGTATCACCACTCCCGACAGTGCCCATCCTCCCAGTATCGATCCTCGGCGGCGGACTGTTACCCGCCAGTCCCGCGGTCGACTCTATAGCACGTCCCGCCGACAGGACCCACAGAGCGTCTCCTCTTTGACGTCGACCTCCCGCACCGTCGGCGAGAAGTTCATGACACACCGTTTGTTGTTGCAGTGTTCGAGGCCGAGGGTGTGGCCGATCTCGTGAATGACTTCCTTGCGAACGCGGTCCGAAAAGATTTCGCTCGCGGATCGGTTCGAGAAGCCCCCGTCGGATGACGTCCGGAGCCGGTAAGTCGAGATGACGCTGCCGTTCCCGCCGAGGTACGCGAGCCCGAAGACGTAGTTCCGGCGGTGGTAGAAGAGGTCGTTCGGGGTGAGCGCGATGTTCTTCTCCCCGGAGCCGATCCGTTTGGCGAGATCGATGAACTCCTCGGCACGGTACTGGTCGCGGTTCGAGTCGTAGGAGCCGGCGGGGACCGGCTGGGCGTCGTGCACGGTCACGTCGCAGTCGTAGATGGTGCGGAGCCCCCCCGAGGCCTCCCGCTTGACGACGGCGTCGACGTCGCCGACCGGCACGATGTCGACGTGCATATGAGAACGCCTATGCAATGGCATGGCATAAATACCCCGACGTGGAACCGGCAACCCGAGACGCGGTCGTGGCTACGCTCGCCAGTGCAACCACCGTCGTCGAAGTGGCGATCGGGAAGCGAACCGACATCGCGGCGGCACTGGCTGATCGAGGCGTCGCCGTGATGGCGACGGACGTGCGCGATCGGACTACGCCAGAAGGAGTTCGTTTCGTCCGCGACGATCTCACCGATCCGGACGCCTCGCTGTACCGAGGTGCAGAGATCCTGTTCGCGCAGAACCTGCCCGCCGAACTGCAGCGGCCGACGCTTGAGCTGGCAGAGACAGTCGGAGCCAAGTTCGTCTTCACTACCCTCGGCGGGGAGCAGCCGGCCGTGCCCGTCGTCAGAGAGGCGGTGCCCGGAGAGACGCTATACCGGGCAATCAGCGGACCATAGCCGAGACGGAAGGGGCTTTTACCCCCGGTGCATTTCCTCCGGTACCATGGACGTCGACGCGGTGGTACTCGACGTGGACGGTGTCCTCGTTGACGTCGCCGAATCGTACCGCCGGGCCATCGTCGATACCTTGGAGCAGCTCTACGACGAGACTATCGACAAGGCCGACGTTCAGCTGTTCAAGGATGCTGGCGGCTTCAACAACGACTGGGAGTTGACCGACGCCGCTGCCCTGTACGTTCTCGCTCGACGCCGAGGATTGGATTTCTCGCTCGATACCTACACCGACGCGATTGCGGGTTTGGGCGGTGGGCTCGCGGCGGCAAAAACCGTCACCGCCGAGGAATTGACCCCCGCAGACCGCGAACGCGTCTTCGCAGCCTGGGACCGCGACCGCATCCGTGACGTCTTCCAGCAGCTGTACCTCGGGCCGAAACTCTACCGTGCCTTCGAGGGCGGTGAAACTGAGCTCGACGTTACCGGTTTCATCCACGACGAACCGGTTATAGTCGACGACGAAACGGTCGCACAACTCCGGGAGGGCTGGGCACTCGGGATCCTCACGGGCCGGCCAGAGGCGGAGGCAGAAGTCGCCCTAAAGCGAGCCGGATTGGGCGATCTCGACCCCGCCCATCGATTCACGATGGACGACTGGACGGCCGGCAAGCCCGACCCCGCCGCATTGATCCAACTCGCGAACAGACTCGAGGCCGAGTCGCTCGCGTTCGTGGGGGACACCCTCGACGACGTGAAAACCGCGGTCAACGCCGCCGAGGAGGACGAACGCTCATTCTACGGCATCGGGGCCCTGACCGGCGGACTCACGGGAAAACACGGACGAAAAAAGTTCGAGCAAGCCGGCGCGACGGCGGTCGTCGACTCCGTGAACGACGTCCCTGAGCTCCTGAGCAACTGAGCGACGGTTGCAGGCTGCGCCGTGACCGACCTTGGGTCCACTACTCGGGGCAGCGTCGGCTCGATTCGAAATTGCTATATTAGCCCACCCTAATATTAGCATATACTAAGATGAGTTCCGAAGCGAATCCCCCGGCGGCGCCCTGCGAACCGGGAGCACACGACCTGACGGACAGCGAACTCGCCGCCGACCTGGACGTCCTTACTGCGGTCTCGAACGAGACACGGTACGAGACCCTCAGACTCATCGCCACGGCGGAAGACGGCCGGTGTGTCTGCGAAATCGAACCCGCGTTGGGGGTCAGCCAGAGCGCCGTCAGCCAGGCGCTCTCACGGCTGTTCGCCGCGGGGCTGGTCACTCGCCGGAAAGAAGGCCGATGGCGCTACTACGAGGCGACCCCACGCGCGAACCGGCTGTTGTCCCTACTGGACGAGACACGGGGTGGCGCGGATGAGTGACAGCGACGGCGGCAACCCGACTATCGATCCGGCCGAGCAACGGCGAGTCGTTCGTGAGCGGTACGCGGGCATCGCAGCCAAGTCGAGTGAGAGCTCCGGCGACGGTGAGTCCCATAGTTGTGACGACGGCGGGACCAACTCTACCCAACTCGGATACGACGACGGCGACATCGCCTCGGTGGCGGACGGCGCGAACCTGGGGCTCGGCTGTGGTAACCCGACGGCCATCGCCAACCTGGAACAAGGCGACACCGTGCTCGACCTCGGGTCGGGCGCTGGGTTCGACTGTTTCCTCGCGGCCCGGGCGGTCGGGGACGCCGGTCGCGTGATCGGTGTGGATATGACCCCGGCAATGGTCGAGAAAGCCAGAGAAAACGTCGAGGCGAACGAGGCGACCAACGTCGAGTTCCGCCTGGGGGAGATCGAACACCTGCCCGTCGCCGACGCGTCGATCGACGTGGCCATCTCTAACTGCGTGATCAACCTCTCCCCGAACAAGCCCCAGGTATTCCGCGAGGCCCACCGTGTGCTCCGGCCGGGCGGTCGGCTGGCCGTCTCTGACGTCGTCTTGACGGCGGAGCCGCCTGAGTCGATCGTGCTCGATCCGGAATCTGTCGCCAGTTGTGTCGCCGGCGCTGCACCCATCCCCGATCTGACGGGGATGCTCGAATCGGCCGGATTCACGAACGTGTCCATCGTCCCGAAGGACGACAGCGAGTCGTTCATCAGCGAGTGGGACGGCGAGATCGATCCGAGCGAGTTCGTCGTCGCGGCCCGGATCGAAGCCCAAAAGCCCGCGTAAGGCAATCACGCAACCCTTATTCTCGAACCGGTCTCACCGTCCGACATGCAGATCGCACTTCTCGGTGGGACCGGCGACATCGGTGAAGGACTTGCGCTCAGGCTGGCTGCGGACACCGGCCACGACGTCGTCGTTGGCTCACGAAAGGCAGAGAAAGCGCGTGAGAAAGCCGGGGAGTACGAGGCGGAACTGGCGGATCGCGGGCACGAAGTCGCTGTCGGGCACGCGGAGAATCCCGATGCGGCGGACGGCGCCGACGTGATCGTGCTCTCGGTGCCGGCGTATCATCTCTCGAGTACCATCCAATCCGTCGCGGATCGAATCGATCCAAGTGCCGTACTCGTCTCGCCCGCGGTCGGGATGAAACGCGAGGACGATGGCATGCACTACAACCCGCCGGACGCGGGAAGCGTGACCGCACTCGCCCGACAAGTCGCGCCGGACGACGTTCCGGTCGTGGGGGCATACCACAACCTGCCCGCCGGCCGTTTGGCCGACCTCGACGCCGACATCGACTGGGACGTCGCCATCGTTGGTGACGATACCGAGGCGGTGGATACGGTGGAGTCGGTGACGGCGGATATCGACGGGCTCCGCCCGCTCCGGGCCGGCGGACTCGGGAACGCCGCAGAGGTTGAATCGGTCACCGCGCTGCTGATCAACCTCGCGGTGAACAATGACGGTCTCCACGATCTCGGCGTAAGATTCCGGTAGGCGGGTTAACGTGTCAACCTTGTTGTTGACAATCTTCCAGGATTTGATTGCTACC
>CAYUFG010000093.1:0-5751 GCA_964443815.1 uncultured Halobacteriales archaeon
GTGTGGGTCCCGATCATCAACCGCAAGCAGGGCCAGGTCGTCTCGGTCCAGAACGGCGACGCCCAGGTGATGGACCTCGAGACCTACGACACGTTCACGATGCGCGTCCCCGACGAGGAGAGCCTGGCGCCGGACGACGAGATCGAGTATCTCGAGATGGAAGAGCAGCGCAAGATCCTCCGCTCGTAGATGACGTTCCCGGGCGCGGCTGCCCCGCGTGGTGACGCTGCCTATGCCGTGCTCGGTGCGCCCCTCGACGCGTCGACCTCCTTCCAGCCGGGGACCCGATTCGGCCCCCGACGGATCCGCACCTTCGCCGAGCCCTTCGAAGACTTCGATCACCACACCGACCAGCGGTTCACGGATCTCGCCGTCCACGACTACGGCGATGTCGAGCCGGGAGCCGACACCGCCGAGTACCTCGAATTCCTCCGCGGCGCCGTTTCCGAACTCGCCGCCGACGACGTCCTCCCCCTGCTGCTGGGGGGCGAGCACACCGTGACCGTGGCCGCGGTGCGCGCAATCGACCCCGACGTCTACGTCTGTCTCGACGCCCACCTCGATCTCCGGGAGTCCTTCGAGGGCGATCCATATAGCCACGCGACCGTGACTCATCACGCCCTTGACGTCGCCGACGAGGCGGTCGTCCTCGGCGGTCGGTCGGGCAGCGAAGCCGAATGGGAGCGCGCCGCCGAGGCCGACGTCACCGTGGTCCCGCCGGCGAACGTGCCGGCGTGGGAACCCGATTTCGGCGGCCGCCGGGCCTATCTCAGCGTCGACATCGACGCCGCTGATCCTGGAGTCGCGCCGGGGACGGGGACGCGCGAACCCTTCGGGCTCGGCTCGACCACGATGCGGAAGGTTGTGCGATCGGTCGCGCCGGACGCAACCGGCTTCGACGTGGTCGAAGTGAACGACCGCGACGACGGTCAGTCGCCAGCGCTGGCGGGCAAGCTGCTACGGGAATTCGTCTTCGCTCACGCCGATGCGGACTGAGACGTTACGAGCGCAAGCCCACGACGTCAGTCGTGTGGTGGATATCAACTGGGGCCGAGGGTTTTTTGCGGTGGCCCCGCCGCTCTCACGTATGGCCGACCTCGCCGCGTGCTACTTCTGCGGCGCCGCCTTGGACGATGCCCTCCAGACCGTCCGACTCGGCAACGGGCCGACCCTAACGATCTGTCGGAGCTGTCGGGAGAAACTCGAACGGGTCCTCGACGCGGTCGACGCGGGATCCGTCGCGGACGCCACGGAGACACCGAGCCCGGATCGCATTTCGGAGTCCCGCACCAAGACCGATGACGCCCCGGGACCGGTGGGCGACGAGCCCGTCGGCACAGACCCCTCGGACGACGAGCCCGGGTCCCCTGAAGCGGAGGCGAGCCCGGCCTCGAGCCGGGGGGCGACGACGGACGAAGACCGGGCCGTCGTCGCGGGCGACCAGGACGTCAGCGCGCTCGAGTACAACAAGGTGATGCGGATGCTGAAGAACCGTGAGTTCCCCGTCGACCGCGACGAGTTCGTCGCCGTCGCCGCCAACGCCTACCAGGTCTCATACACCGACTGCGACCGCGTCATCGACGCCGCGATCGATCAAGGCCTCCTCGACGAGGAGGACGGCCGCCTCGTCCGTCCCGACTGAGGGTTAAAGGACGTCCCGGAACGTTGAGCGTCCATGGAGTGTGCTGAGATCTGTGACCGACTCGACGCTGAACTCGACACGGCAGCGTATGCCGACGTTGACGCGAGCGCGAACGGGCTGCAGGTCGGGTCTCGCGACGCCGACGTGGAGCACGTCGCGTTCGCGGTTGACGCCGCCCGGGCGACCATCGACGCGGCGGCGGATGCCGGTGCCGACCTCCTCGTCGTCCACCATGGCCTCTTCTGGGGCGACATCGAGCGAATCACCGACACGGCATACGGCCGGATCGCACCGCTCGTTGAGTCCGATCTCGCGCTGTACGTCTCCCACCTCCCGCTCGATGGCCACCAGGAAATCGGCAATGCCGCCGGTATCGCCGACCTGCTCGACCTGGCCGACCGTGCGCCCTTCGGCGACGTCGGCGGCGAGGTTGCCGGGCAGCGGGGTCGACTGCCGGACCCCCTCGGAATCGAGACGCTGCGCTCCCGGTTGGCGGCCGAACTCCATACCGGGGACGGCGGGGTTCGCGCGCTCGACTTCGGACCGGACCGAATTCGGGATATCGCCGTGCTGACGGGTAGTGGCACCGACTGGCTCGACGCGGCCGTCGAAGTCGGCGCGGACGTCCTCGTAACCGGCGAAGGCAAACAACAGGTGTACCACGAGGCCCGCGAAGCCGGCATCCACGTGGTACTCGCGGGACACTACGCCACCGAGACGTTCGGCGTGCGGTCGCTGCTGGCCCTCGCCGACGACTGGGGGCTCGAGACCACGTTCGTCGACCACCCGACAGGGCTGTAGCCCAGGCTTTCACGGTCAAACGGTCCAGAGGTTTCACCAGTAGTTCAAGTGAGCCGCTCGACGAGGTCGGCCAGGCCGTCGACCGCGGTGTCCGGCTCGGGGCCGAATGGCTCCGGTGGTGTGTCCGTCCGGTTGCACCAGACCGCCTGCATACCGGCGTGTTTCGCACCCATGACGTCGACGGATCCGTTAGCAACGTGGCATATCGCCTCGGTGTTAATCCCGAAGCGCCTGGCTGCATGCTCGTACAGTTCGATCGCGGGTTTGAACCGCTGGATTTCGTCCGCGCTGACTGCTTCGGCGACGAGGTCGCCGATATCCGCGCGACGCTCGAGTGATTCGAGCATCTCGGGGTTGCCGTTCGAGACGATACCTACGGTATAACCGGCGTCCCGGAGCGTCGCCATGGCGGGCCGGACGTCGTCGAAGGGGCGCATATCGTGGTACACGGACGTGATCTCCTCGAGTTCGTCGGCGGTAGCCGAGATTCCCTTCGCCGCGAACATGTACTCGAGGGCCAGGCGGTGGAAGTCGTCGTAAGTGTGGTAGGCGTCGACGTGGTTGGCGACGATACCGTAGTAGGCGGCCCGGGAGTGCCAATCGCGAGCGAAGGCGGTCGGCTTGTCGACGTAGCCCTCGACGGCGACGGCCGTCGATTCGACGTCGACGAGCGTGCTGAACGAGTCGAAGGTGACTACGTCGATAGCGTCCGTCTCGAGTGTCATTCCATCCGCTTGAGCCGCCCCGGGCAAAACGGTATCCCGGCGAATCGCCGCGCTCAAGCGAGTCGGGTGACCATAAGAGTGCAATGAGCGACGACGACCGCGAAGAGTTCCGCCACGATCCGGTCGCCCACGTGGACGTCGCGCCGGGCATGACCGTCGGTGAACTCGCGACCGAGTACGGCGACGCGGGTTTCGGCGCTGGTGACCTCTCAGCCGCTGTCGACATCTACGCCGAAATGCTCGACCGCGACGACGTGACGAACTTTCTCGGCCTCGCGGGCGCGATGGTTCCCGCGGGAATGCGCACCCTCGTCACCGACCTCATCCGTGACGGGCACGTGGACGCACTGGTCACGACCGGCGCGATCCTGACGCACGACACCATCGAGGCCGTTGGCGGCCACCATCACCACGGCCGGGCGTCGGCCCCTGACACGTCCGCGCAGGCGCACGACGAAACTCTCCGGGCCGAGGGCGTGGACCGCATTTACGACGTCTACCTCCCCCAGGAGCACTTCGTCGAGTTCGAGACTCATCTCCGAGAACGGGTCTTTCCCGCGCTGGCTGACGAGGGAACCGTGAGCATTCGGGAGCTCACGGCCGCGCTCGGGCGGGCCAACGAGGCCTATAACGCAACTGAGACGGTCGACGCCGACGCTGGCATCGCCGCGGCCGCCCACGAGGCCGACGTGCCGATCTACGCCCCAGCGGTCCAAGATTCCGTGCTCGGCATCCAGACCTGGGTTTACGGGCAGACATCCGACCTCTCGCTCGACGCTCTCGCGGACATGGACGATATCGCCGATCAGGCACACGGCGCCGATCGTGCCGGCGCGCTGGTCGTCGGCGGCGGCGTTCCGAAGAACTACGTCCTCCAGACGATGCTGACAGTGCCGCGTGCCTACAACTACGCGGTCCAACTCACGATGGACCCGCCGCGGACCGGCGGCCTGTCGGGCGCGACGCTGGACGAGGCCCGTTCCTGGGGCAAGCTCGAGCCCCACGCCGAGAACGTCTCCGTCTATGCCGACGCGACGGTCACATTCCCCTTCCTCGTCGCCGCGGCACGTGAGCGCATCGTCTGAGCGGAGCCGACCGCAGCCCGTTGTCGGAGCCGGTGGTTGGGGGCTGGGATGGGGGTAGACCAGGTATTTGCTCCGCCCCGTGGAGGATCGTGGCCCGTTCAGCCGGACTCGACGACCGGCGGCGAGTGATCTGTTTGGAGCTCGAGATCGTACCCGAACGCCTCGAGGACCGTGAGGCACGCTCTGACGTGGTCCGTGATCCCCGGGACGGTGATCCGTCCACCTCCGAGTGCGAGGAAGACCAGTAGTTGGTCGGCGAGGTGTTCGTCGACGGCCGCACCGCTCTGGCGAAAGGTCCGCACGTCCGCGATGGTCCTGTCTGCAACCTCCTCAGCAGGCATTCCGCGCTCTCCGTAGGCGTCAAAGCCGGCCGCCAGCTTCTGGCCGTCGAGCGCCACCGCTATCGACGATCCCGGACTCGCCGTCTCGACGTACGACACCTGCCGACGGATAGATTCGAGACCCGATGCCGTGAGTTCCGTGACAGCCCGCGTCGCCTGGCGCTCGGCAACGTCCGCATCTCCGAGGTCCATCGAGGCCTTCGAATAGACCCGCGCCTCGGGAGCGACAGTAGTCGTGTTCAGCTCGAGATCGAATGGGGTCGGCGCCGATGGCCACAGACGCAGCGTGGCCTTGCCTCCGCCGGCCGGGTAGAAGCCGGTTCGCCGTGGTTCCACGGCTGCGGCGACGCCGTGCTCACGAAGGAGCGGGAGTTTGACGCGTCGGTGGGTGGCGAGCGGTGGCGACCATTTGACGTCAGTCCCGCCCGTCGCGGTGACTGATAATGGCTCCTCAAGGGCGATACCGAGAGGGAGGAACACGTCGAACAGGAGCGTCAGACTGCCGGCCGTCCCGATGTCCACTTGGTGGGTCCCGCCTCGAAGCTCCCCCGGGACGAAGCCGAGCTCCTCCGAGCCGAGATCCGCCCCTTCGACGGTGGCATCGGCGACTCGAGCGACCGCTTCAACTGCGCTCAGGTGTTGCTGTTTCAGGCCGGGCTCGGGGCGATCGGCGCGGATCCCGCTCATCTCGAGGGGTTCACGCTCGAGCACGGACAGCGCGAGCGCGGTCCGGAGCACTTGGCCGCCGCCCACACTGCCATCTATCGCGACCATGACGGGTCTGATGGGCTGGCCTCGAAAAGCTGTTCGCCACGAGGTCAAAGCGGTAGGCAGAGCCATGGACCCACAAAATTACGCCGCTCGGGCCGTGATACAGATACAACTCACTCGGGAAATTGGAGGTGGATTGGGGTCTCCATCTCCAAAACGCAACCCTGTCCGAGGGTGACTCGGATGGTATCCGAGTCAGGCAGATGGCAGGGCCCGTGTGCCAAAGGGGGGCGGTGTGAAATGGACCGGCGTCAGCATGCGCTCATCGCCCCGACGTGGAGCACACAAACCGGGACCGATCTGTGAGGTCGGGACGTTGCCCCCCGTCGGCGGTCGATCGCAGCCGCCGACCCCGAGCGCGGGGAATCCCACGACTTCGGTCGTGG
>CAYUFG010000093.1:5851-8217 GCA_964443815.1 uncultured Halobacteriales archaeon
TGGCCGATGATGAACGGATCGGACTGAGCCAGTTCACCAACCAAGGACTGGTGATGATGAACCCTATGAGTACTGCCAGGCCCGCTGCTGCCTGACTTCCCGGGTAGCAGCGTCATCAAATCATACGTGAGACGTGTCGTCACTCCTCTTCGATCCATCCGGCGACCGATTGATGGAGGGATCCGATCACGCACCGCTGCCTTTGGCGAGGAATTCGACGACGTAGGCCAGGAATGCCTCGTTATCGGCGACCGTGTACCGGCTGTCACGTAGGATGTCACTGTCACCGAGGGCGATGACTTCCCCCGTCTCCACCGCGACGGCGTACCGGCCAACCGGTCCGCCGTTCGACAGGTGTGTCTCGGCTTTGCTCACGAGCAGATCCGTGCCCATAGGTGCGGTCACGGCAGTCCCGGTGTAGACCACCGTCCGGTTCACACCGTCGAGTCCGGCCTCGGGGCCGGGTTCCGCGATTACGTTCTTGTAGTTGCCGTCGTTCGTCTCCATGTTGTAGAGGTACCGTGTGTCGAAGGAGAGCCCGAAGGCACCACCAATCGCGGTGAGGCCGTCGGACCGCCGCTGGGCGAAGACGCCTTGGGCCTGGATCCGGTTGGGTTCGCCGACGACGAGTACTCGGCCGCCTCGGTCTGTGAAGTCGGTGACGGCCTCCACGTCGGACTGATCGAACTCCTCGCCCGGCGTCATGGTGACGAAGGCGGTGGCATCCGAGAGCTGATCGTCGAGATCGTCGCCGGACTCGTGGAACCGGACGGTGTGCTCCACTTCGATCAACCCCTTGAGCAGCGGCCCGATCGCCGTTCGGTCCACGCCGTTGGAGTGGCCCCGGTCGATAAGCACGACACCACCTCGATCTGCCGCGGCGACGGACGGGTCGAGCTCGCCACTGCTCGCCAGTGGTGTCTCCACCGTCGTTCCCGGCTGGAACGCGGGGTTCGTCTGTGTCTCCGCGGCGCTGAGCCCACCGCTCGGGAGGACGATCGCGGCGCCTACGATCCCGATCACGAATGCCAGGGTGCCCACCGCCACCAACGCACCGAGTCGCCTTGGTTCGACGTCAGGGCTCATCGGCCTGACGCACCTCCCTCAGTGGCGTTACCGCCGGTCGGTCGTTCGGTACCCGCGTCGAGGAGCCCCTCCTCAGTCACGGCGTTCGCCACGTACGACCGTGGGATCATGAGGAACTGCCCGGCGGAGTCGTTGCCCAGCAGATGATCGGCCGCCACCGTCCGCTTGTCGGGGGCCGCCGAGGCCAGGTAGTTGTTCCGCGCGACGAACTCGGCTGTCGCGTTCGGCCTGAGCACCTCGACCTCGGCCTCGCCGATGCCGGCAAGCCTGGCGGCCTTCCGGATTGCCGCCTCACGGTCGCCAATTTCGTCCGCGAGGCCGACCTCCACGCTCTCCAGGCCGATGTAGACGCGGGCTCGCCCGAGTTCTTCCCGCGTGATCGTCAGGTTATCGCCGCGCTGTTCGAACACCGCTCCGACGAAGGCAGCTTGAAGGGCGTCCAGTTGGTAGAGAAACGTCCGCTCGTCGGCGCCGCCCAGCTTGTTGGGTCCAGTCGTCGCGATCAGGTCGTTCGGCTCGAGATCCGGGGGAAGCTCGGCGAGAACGCCCACGCTACCGACGAACGAGGACGGCTTTGCGTAGATATAGTCCGATGGGGCTACCGTGTAGTAGGCCCCCGATGCCGCCCCGGCGTCGACCGCGCTTACGACAGGCATCTCCGCGGCGGTACGCTTGGTCTGGAGGTACATCTCCTCGCTTGCCGCGGCACTCCCGCCGCCGCTGTTGGCGACCAGGACGACCGCGTCGATCGAGGGATCCTGGCGGGCCGTGGCCATCGCAGTGCCAAACTCGACGGACGTTTCGCCGGTGATGACGCCGTCGACCGGGACGACGGCGACGGTCCCGCCCGGCCCCAGCAGGAGCGTCCAGACGAGCGCCGCGAGCACCAGCCCGATACCCGCGGCCGCCAGGGCGAGTGCGACCGTGGATTTCTCGCCGGCTCCGTTCCGATCGAGCACCCGCTCGCGCATTCGCATGGTCCTGACGAGGCCGGGGGTAAAGCCGTTGCCCCAATATCGTCCGGTCAGAGGGACGGGTTTTTGCCACGTGAACTCCTCTTGCCGTCCATGTCGAGGACCTGCCCCGCCTGCGGTACCGATCTGGTTCCGTTCGGGGATCTCCCCGAGCGGATCCGGGAACGCCTTGAGGCGGATCCAGCTAGACAGCGACAATCAGTCGATCACCGGCGCCAGAAGCATACGGCGTGTCCGTCCTGCGAACTCGAGATTCACGGCTGCGGCCAGCCATACGCCGTCCCAGAGCCGAAGGGTCAGTAACAG
>CAYUFG010000094.1:0-8152 GCA_964443815.1 uncultured Halobacteriales archaeon
ATCTCGTTGAGCTTGGCGTCGCGGTAGAACCGCTCGACGGGGAAGTCGGTCACGTATCCGTAGCCACCGTGGATCTGGATGCCCTCGTTGGCGACCTCGCGGGAGACTTCGGAGGCGTAGAGTTTGGCCTGGGCTGCCTCCTTGACGAAGGACTCGCCGTCGATCTTCAGATCCGCCGCGCGGTGCATGAGCAATCGTGCCGCTGAGGTCTTGGTGTCCATATCGGCGAGTTTGTGTCCGATGGCCTGGAACTCGCCGATGGGTTGGCCGAACTGTTCACGGTCGCCAGCGTAGTCGATCGCGGCGTCGAGTGCCGCCTGTGCGATGCCGACGCCGCGGGCGGCAATGGTGATCCGGCCGCCGTTGAGCGTCTCGAGCGCCTGCCGCAGGCCGTCGCCTTCAGCTCCGAGCCGACGGTTCTCGGGGAGGCGCATGTCGTCGAAACGTAACTCCGCCGTCGGACAGCCTTTGTCGCCGAGTTTGTGCTCGGTCCCTTCCACAACGAACCCGTCGTCTTCCTCGGGGCGAACGATGAAGGAAGAGATGCCTCGGCCGCCGGCCTCGGGGTCGGACTTGGCGAACAGGACGACCGTGTCGGCGATCGACCCGTTCGAGATCCACAGCTTCCCGCCGTTGATGACGTAGGCGTCACCGTCGCGTTCGGCGACGGTTTCCATGGCGGGAACGTCGCTGCCGGCGCCAGGCTCGGAGAGGGCGAAGGCGCCGATTTCCTTGCCGGCTGCCAGCGGCGTGAGGTAGTCGGACTTCTGGGCCTCGTCGCCGTACTCGTATATCATGTTGCACGCGAGTGAGATGTGTGCGGCTACGATCGTGCCGAGGCCGCCGGATCCTCGGGATATCTCCTCGAGCGCGGAGGCGTAGGCGTGGTAATCGAGACCAGCGCCGCCGTATTCTTCCGGGATAGGCATACCCATCAGGTCGAGATTAGCCATCGCGTCGATGAGGTCCCAGGGCACCTCGTCGGTCTCGTCGATCTCGGCTGCCCGCGGGACAACCTCCTCATCGACGAATTCCGCGACGGTCTCCCGAATCTGGGCCTGTTCGGCCGTCGGCGTAAAGTCCATGCCCTCGGTTCGACCGGCCCAGAAATAATCCTTGGCCACCCGCGGGTTCACAAGAACTTTGACACCGCTCGCCGCAATATAAACCGATATGCGCCCCATCGCCGACACCCCCCTCGCCAGGGACGGAAAAGTACTGATCGTGGCCTACGACCACGGCCTCGAGCACGGCCCGGTCGACTTCGATGCCGTCCCCGAGAGCGCCGACCCGGAGCGAGTCTTCGAGGTGGCGACCCACCCCGCGGTCACGTCGCTCGCGGTCCAGAAAGGTGTTGCCGAGGCGTACTACCCCTCCTACGAGGACGACGTCACGCTGCTGGCGAAGTTGAACGGTACGTCGAACCTCTGGATGGGCGAGCCCGACTCGGCGGTCAACTGGTCCGTCGATTACGCTGCCGAGGTCGGCGCCGACGCCGTCGGCTTCACGCTCTATGGCGGCTCCAACAACGAGGTCGAGATGGCCGAGGAGTTCCGCGACGCCCAGGAGGCCGCCCGTGAGCACGATTTGCCGGTCGTGATGTGGTCCTACCCCCGTGGACAAGGGCTGAAGAACGATACCAAGCCAGACACCATCGCCTACGCCGCCAGGGAGGCGCTCGAGCTCGGCGCCGACGTCGCGAAGGTCAAGTACCCGGGGTCACGCGAGGCAATGGAGACTGCAGTCCGGATGGCGGGGCCGACGAAGGTGATCATGTCGGGCGGCTCGAAAACCAGTGACCGGGAGTTCCTTGAGAGCGTCAAGTCGGTGATCGACGCCGGCGGTGCGGGGCTCGCGGTCGGTCGGAACGTCTTCCAGCGGGAGAATCCCAAGCGCATCCTCGACGCCCTCGAGCAGATCATCTACGAGGAGGCCACGGTCGACGTGGCGCTCGGCGCGGCCGAAGCCTGAGATGGGCGTGGCCGACGCGGTCTTCGAGACGGTCGCCGCCACGGCGGCGGATGTTCGCGGTGCGCTGAGCGACCGGCGCGCCTACAGCGAGGCCGAGAATCCGACCGGTGACCGCCAGCTCGCCGCCGACGTATTCGCCGACGGGCGTCTGGAGGAGCGGTTACTGGACCTCGACAGTGTGGGATCGTATGCAAGCGAGGAACAAGAGACGGTCAGCCACGCCGCGGACGGCGGGACCGTTCACGTCGCCTGTGACCCGCTCGACGGCTCCTCGAACCTCAAGTCCAACAACGGTATGGGAACGATCGTGGCGATCTACGATGAGCCGCTTCCAGCCAGCGCCGCCTCGCTGATCGCCGCAGGCTACGTCCTCTACGGCCCGATTACGACGATGGTGACCGCGGTTGACGGGACCGTCACGGAGTACCTGGTCGAGGATGGCGAGCGGACGGTGTTGAATGCAGATGTGACCCTGCCCTCGGAGCCAACGGTTTACGGCTTCGGTGGCCGGACCCCCGACTGGACCGAGAACTTTCGATCGTACGTCGAGGAGATCGAGGCCGATCGGCTCAAACTGCGCTACGGCGGGGCGATGGTCGCCGACGTCAACCAAGTGCTCACGTACGGGGGGATCTTCGGGTATCCGATGCTGTCGGACGCTCCGACGGGGAAACTCCGGCTGCAATTCGAGGGGCACCCGATTGCACATGTCATCGCGACGGCGGGGGGCGCGTCGTCGAACGGCATGGAGTCGCTCCTTACGACGGCGCCGACGGAGCTCCACGAACGTAGTCCGGTGTTCGTCGGAAACGCGGCGCTGATCGAGCGTCTCGAGGCCGCCCTGTAGGCACAGACGCCTCTCTCGCCAGCCCGGCACTCCCCGTATCGGGTCGGACCACCCGATACGGGCCGAGCGGAGGCCCACGACACCAGTCGATTGGAGGAAGTGAAGCTCCGAAGAGCACCGACCGGGGGGAAAAGCGCTTGCGGCTGACCAGCACGGTGCAGTCGATATCGATTCGTCCAGTGGCGAGGACCTCCCAGGTGGGACTTTCGTACGACGAGGGCTCGCGCCTCCAACGCGGGTATGCTCGAGCGTACTCGCCGCGGTACCGCCTCCGGAAATGCGTGTGGAGGGTTGCTCCAGCCTGTGGTCACGTTGATAGGACTGGCAGGGACCTCGGTCTTGGGAAAAGCCTACCGGGGATGCCGCCGAACCATGCGTCCAACACCCATCCCACTCATGGATCACTCCGACGGCCCCACGACGTTGCGGATCGCCGCCGACGCCACTCCGGAACAGGCCCGGGCAATCGCCTCGGCCGTCGCCGAGCACATCGGGGTCGCGGTATCGGTATACGTCGGGGATGGCGACGAGCCAGCGGTGACTGTCGACCCGCCGGCAGCCGACGCAGCCACACCGACCCGGACTCCAGAAAGTCCCGGCCCGACCGATCGCGAGCGCGCCCTCCGTGAAGACATCGCCGACATCGAACGCGGTGGTCCCGACAAATACCGCGAGCGCCTCGACGAGCAGGGCAAGCTGTTCGTCCGCGACCGGCTCGAACTCTGGTTCGGCGACGGGGGGTTCACCTTCGAAGACGGCCGCTTCGCCGAGTTCGACGCCGACGATCGCCTCCCGGCGGACGGCCTGCTGACCGGGGCGGCCACCTTCGAAGGTCGGGACCTCCACGCGATGGCGAACGATTTCACTGTCAAGGCCGGCAGCATGGCCGCGAAGGGGGTCGAGAAGTTCATCCGGATGCAACGGCGCGCGATGGACACCGGAAAGCCGATCCTCTACCTGATGGACTCCTCGGGTGGGCGCATCGACCAGCAGTCCGGCTTTTTCGCGAATCGGGAGGGCATCGGTAAGTACTACTACAACCACGCTCGGCTCTCCGGGAAAGTCCCCCAGATCTGCGTGCTCTACGGACCGTGCATCGCGGGCGCGGCCTATACGCCGGTCTTCGCGGACTTCACGATCATGGTCGAGGGGATGAGCGCGATGGCGATCGCTAGTCCGCGGATGGTGGAGATGGTTACCGGCGAGGACATCGACCTCGAGGCCCTCGGTGGGCCAGCGATCCACGCCCAAGAGTCGGGCAGCGCCGACCTCGTGGCATCGGACGAGGAGCACGCTCGGGAGCTTGTCGCCCAACTGATTTCATATCTCCCCGACAACTGTGACGAGCGACCGCCACAGCAGGCGGGCCACGCGCCTGGAGCCGACCCCGCTGGCCTTGATAGCGTCGTCCCCGAGTCGCCGACCAAGGCCTACGACATGGAACGCGTAATAGAGCACGTCGTCGACGCGGAGACGTGGTTCGAACTCCGGCCGGAGTTCGGCGCGGAGGTCCTCACCGGATTCGGGCGAATCGATGGCCGGCCGGTGGGCGTCGTCGCCAACCAGCCCGCCGAGCGAGCGGGGGCAATCTTCCCCGACTCGGCCCGGAAGGCTGCCGAGTTCGTGTGGACCTGCGACGCCTACAATGTGCCCGTCCTTTACCTCTGTGACACACCGGGGTTCATGGCCGGCTCGCAAGTCGAGAAGGACGGCATTCTCGAGGCGGGCAAGCGGATGATCTACGCCGCCGCGGAGGCGACTGTCCCCAAGCAGTGCGTGGTCGTCCGGAAGGCCTACGGGGCCGGCATCTACGCGATGTCGGGACCGGCGTACGAACCCGAGTCGACGATTGCCCTGCCGAGCGGCGAAATAGCCATCATGGGTCCGGAGGCGGCCATCAACGCCGTCTATGCCAACCGGCTCGCTGACATCGACGACCCCGACGAACGGGCCCAACGCGAGGCCGAGCTCCGCGAGGCATACCGGGAGGACATCGACGTGCGACGGATGGCCAGCGACGTCGTCATCGACGAACTGGTCCCACCGAGCGAGCTGCGGTCGGAACTCGCCGCGCGATTTTCCTTCTACGCCGACGTCGACAAGGACCGCCTCGACAAGAAACACGGCACTATGCTCTGATCACTAGCTTTTAGTCGGAGCCGGGTGCAGTCGGGTCCGACACGACGGCAGGGTCCTGTGGTGGTGGGTGGGGCCCGCTCGTGTCGCGAGCACGCATGTCGCGGGGACTCACAGCGACGGCGGCAGCGCGAGCCGCGGTCGAGCGCCGGCTCCAGACAGTCACCGCCTGGCTCGACCCGGTGGAGCGCCAGCTCTGGCTTGTCGCCGCTATCTTGGCGGCGCTCGACATCGTCCTGACAGTCCGGGGACTCCAGGTAGGGTTGGTGGAGGGCAACCCCATCGTTGGGGTGCTTCTGGCGGAGGTGGGGGTCCTCGCGTTCGTCGCGGTCAAGGGCGGGGCGCTCGGGCTGGCGGCGTCAGTGCGGTGGGTGCGACCTCGGTGGGGCCCATGGATGGCTCTCGGGCTGGCGCTGCCATGGCTGGTGGCCGTCGCGATCAATGGCGTCCTTCTCGTGACGTAATGTTGGGTCAGCGGGATTTTTGGGGGCGGCCACAAACCGTAGTCATATGTCAGACGACGTCAATCCCTTCGAGAGTCTGCAAGAGCAGGTCCGTGACGCCGCGACCCACCTTGACATCGACCCAGGCATTCGCGAGCGGCTGAGCGAACCGGAGCGGATCCTCGAGCTGAACCTCTCACTCGAACGCGACGACGGCTCCCTCGAGACGGTTCGGGCCTACCGCGCCCAGTTCAACGGCGCCCGGGGTCCCTACAAGGGCGGGATCCGGTACCACCCGCAGGTCAACCGTGAGGAGGTCAAGGCGCTCTCCGGGTGGATGGTCTACAAGTGTGCAACGGTGGACATCCCGCTAGGCGGGGCGAAGGGCGGCATCGCCATCGACCCATCGGAGTACTCCGCGGCCGAACTCGAGCGGTTGACTCGTGCCTTCACTGCGGAGATCCGCCCGCTCATCGGCGAGGATCGGGACATCCCTGCGCCTGACGTCAATACCGGCCAGCGGGAGATGAACTGGATCAAGGACACGTACGAGACGCTCGAACGGACGACGGAACCGGGCGTCGTGACAGGGAAGGCCATCCCGAGCGGCGGCAGCCAGGGCCGCGTGGAAGCGACCGGTCGGTCGGTCGCTTTCGCTGCCCGCGAGGCCTTCGAGTACCGCGGCGGCGACGTGGCCGACGCTACGGTAGCGGTCCAGGGGTACGGCAATGCCGGCTCCATCGCTGCACGCCTGCTTGCAGGGATGGGCGCCACCGTAGTGGCCGTCAGTGACTCCAGCGGGGCCGTGTACGCGGCGGGCGGCTTCGACCCGATCGCGGCGAAGGACCACAAGCGCACCACCGGTAGCGTGGTGGGTTTCGACGGAGCCGACGCGGAAATATCGAACGAGGAGTTGCTGACACTCGATGTCGACTTGCTCGTCCCCGCCGCGCTCGAGAACGCCATCGACGTGGACATCGCCGCGGATGTCTCCGCCGACGTGATCGCCGAGGCGGCAAACGGGCCCCTCACACCCGATGCGGACGACGTTCTCGCCGGGAGGGATACGCTGGTCGTTCCGGATATCCTCGCGAACGCAGGTGGCGTCACGGTGTCGTACTTCGAGTGGATCCAAAATCGTCAGCGGCTGGCCTGGAGCGAGCAGCGGGTCAACGACGAACTCGAGAACGTCATCACCTCTGCCTTCGACGCCCTCGTCTCGACGTACGAGTCCGAGGGCCTCGAGACACTCCGGGCCGCGGCGTACGTCGTTGCCGCCGACCGCGTTGCCGCGGCACTTGACGAGGCGGGCGTCTTCCCCTGACCTCGTGACTTCGGCACCGGCCTTTTGCCCGGCGGTCACCCTTGACCGGCTATGGCGACCTACGAGCGCTCGGCGAGGGTCGAAGCCCCGTTCGAGCGCGTCTGGGACTTCCACTCACGGGTCGAGGGTCTCGAGGCGCTGACGCCTGACTTCATGGGTCTTCGGGTCGAGAGGGTGACGGGCCCCGACGGCGCACCCGATCCCGACGTTCTCGAGCCGGGCACGGAGATCCACCTTTCGACCGGCCTCCCCGTCGGCCCGCGCCAGCGGTGGACGTCGAGGATTGTCGACAGGGAGCGGTTCGAGGCTGCAGCGTACTTCCGAGACGAGATGTTGGAGGGGCCGTTTCCGGACTGGCTCCACACCCACGTGTTCTACCGTGACGCTGACACGACGGTCGTCCGTGACGTCGTCCGTTACGGACTTCCCGGCGGCGACGTGGGCAGACGGCTTGGCCCGCTCGCTGTTGTCGGGTTCGAGCCGATGTTCCGCTACCGTCACCGCCGGACGAAGGAGTTGCTCGAGTGAGACGTCAACAGCGCAAGCCCACGACGTCAGTCGTGTGGTGGATGTCAAGCTCAGGCGACCGCCTTCTCGATCTCAGCCTTGAGCGCGACTGCGTCGAAGTCGTGGTCGGGGCGGATGTTGACGAAGTCGAGGAATGTCTCGGCCGAGAGCAGCGTCTTCGCGTCGACTGTGTCGCGGCTTGCGGCGACGGCCGTTCGGGCGTCCACGAGCGACTCGAGGGCTGCGAGCGCGCAGGCGACGTCGTACGCACGGGCCTCCTCGATTGCTCCCTCAGTGACCTTCGTCGCGTCGATGACGTAAAGTTCGCCGCCCGATAGAAGGACGTTCTCGCTGCGGAGGTCGCCGTGGACGATGCCTGCGGCGTGCATCCGCGAGAGCGTCTCGAACAGTGCCGGTGCGAGCGCGGCGATGGTCTCCGTGGGCTGGTCGTCGAGCGGCTCCATGTCCGGGAGGAACTCGAGAACCAGTACGCCGAGCCCCTCGAACTCGAAAGCCTCGAGCGGCTCGGGGACGTTCAGCCCTTCGTCGAACATCCGGCGCGTGGCCGCCAGTTCGTGTTCGGCCATCTCGATGGGCGTCTCGAACCGCTCGAAGAAGCCCTCCGACCCACTCGAGAAGATTCCGAGGTTTCGGCCGGCCGTGAACATCGCGTGTACCAGCGCGTTCTGAGGCGTGATGACCTTCACGAACAGCTCGTCGCCCACGACCGCGGGTGTGGAGAGCCAGTTGTTGGCCTCCAGAGGCTGGACGGTCGCCCCCGGGATCGCGTGGCGGGCGCCGACTTCAGCGGCCACTCTGCCAAGTGTCCCCCGGTCGACGGTCCCACGAACGAGCTGCCGGATCGGCATTCGGCCGAAGGAGGGCCCGGGACCGGTAAATGCTTTCGACGGACGCCGCCGTTAC
>CAYUFG010000095.1:0-3216 GCA_964443815.1 uncultured Halobacteriales archaeon
ACCGTGTCCCACTCCTCGTGGCTCATCTCGCTGAATCGGACGTCCTGGTTGATGCCGGCGTTGTTAACGAGGACATCGACGGCACCGAACTCGTCGTGAGCTGCGTCCCGCATCGCTTCGACGTCATCGAGGCTCGTGACGTCTGCCTGCACCGCGAGGGCCGAGCCGCCTGCGTCCTCGATGGTGTCGACGGCATCCGCTGCGGGCCCCGGTGAGCTACGGTAGTTGACGACTACGTCGCACCCCGCCTCGCCGAACCGTTCGGCGATGGCCCGGCCGATTCCCTGAGAAGATCCCGTGACGACACACGTTTTCGGGTGCATGGTGGGACCTCGGCCGTCCCCGGCAAAAATCCCGGTGGCAATCGCCGCGGGAGGCTTATGCCGGACCGGTGCCTCGTCCAACCGTGCAGGTCGCCATCGTTGGCGGAGGCGTGGTCGGGCTGGCGACGGCACAGGCACTGAGCACCGCCGACGCAGACGTCACGCTGTTCGAGCGAGCGGCCCTTGGTTCCGGCAGCACGGAGCGGGCGAACGGCGGTATTCGCGCGCAGTTTTCGACGCCGTCGAACGTCCGGCTTTCGCTTCGGAGCCTCGACGTCTGGGAGTCCTTCGAGGACCGGTTTGGGGTCGACCTGGACTTCCGCCAGCACGGCTACCTCTTCCTTACGACCGAGGCCGACGTCGCTGACCGATTCGCGGAGAACGTCCGACTCCAGAAGGATCTGGGCGTTCCCAGTACGTTCCTCGATGCCGACGGGGTCGCCGAACACACCGAGCTTCGACCGGATAGCGACGTCGTTGCCGGGACCTACTGTTCACGGGACGGCTACGCCGATCCGCACTCGGCAGTTCGCGGCTTTGCAGACGCCGCCCGGGCAAACGGCGTTTCGATACGCACGAATTCGCCCGTCACCGACCTCGAACGGATTGGAGACGCCTGGTGCGTCGCGACGGCGTCCGGATCCGTCGAGGCCGACGCCGTCGTGATAGCCGCAGGGCCGTGGTCGCCCCGGATTGTCGAACTCGCCGGCGTCACGTTGCCCGTCACTCCTGTGCGCCGGCAGCTCGCCCTGGTCGAACCTGACGTGAAGGTCCCACCGTCCCATCCATACACGTATCACACCGAACGGTCGGTCTCTTTCCGGCCGGAGCGGCCGGGGACGACCATCGTCAGCGCGACCGCGGGCGGGTCCGGTGAGGCGGTCGACTCCCCTGACGATTACTCCACCGCGGTCGACCGGGACTTTTCGATTGCCGCGCTCGAGCGATTGAACGCCTTCTCGGCGTACTTCGGGCCGGGATCGCGGCCGACCGGCGGCTGGGCGGGGCTGTACTCGGTCACGCCGGACCACAATCCGATCATCGACGAGCCCCGGCCCGGGCTGCACGTGGCGACGGGTTTCTCCGGGCACGGCTTCATGCACGCACCGGCGGTCGGCGAGCACCTCCGTGCCGAGATCACCGGCCGGGCGTCGTTTCTCGATGCCACACCCTACCGGCTGGACCGTTTCGATACCGGCGTCGACGGTGAACAGCTTGTCCTGTGACGTCCATCCAAGACTGAAGACGTGGGCAATCTCCTCGAATCTCTGGAACGGCGGATCGTTTATCACGTCGCTCCCGGAAGGAGCGAGACATGGCCCGGATCCCCTACGTCGACCACGACGACCTCGATCCCGGTGACGGGGAGCTGCTCGATTCCTCGTCGCCGCCCGAGGACCTTGCCGAGGAGTACCAACACCTCATGTCTACCCGGACGCGAAACAGTTACCGAGCGATCGGTCATTTTCCGGACGTCCTGCGGATGTACCGCGACCTCGTCGAGTCGATCAAGCGCGACAGCGGCCTAACCGTTACGGAACAGGAGTACGTCATCCTCCGCTGTGCCCGGAAAATCCCCTCCAGGTACGAATGGCACAATCACGTCCGCATCGCGCTAAACGCCGGCGTCGAGGCGGATGCGATCCGGTCAATCGCCGACCGATCGTACGACGACTTCTCGCCCGAGCACCGCGCCCTGCTCGACTACGTCGACGCCTTCCTCGAGGGTACGGTGGACGATGAAATACACGCCGCCCTCGCCGATTTCTACGATGATGCGACCGTCGTGGGAGTCTGCCTGTTCGCAGGCTACTGGCTGATGAACGCCCGCGTCGTCGATGCGCTCGGCGTCGAGGTCGAGGAACCGTTCGTCGGCTGGGACCTGGACCACGTATGAAGAGTCCGTCCACGTGGCTCCGATATCCGGCGGTACAGCGATGAAGGTCGGCGTTCTTGGTTGTGGCGCGATTGGCGGGGCTATCGTCGAGGCCTTGGCCGATCGAGACGTGGCAAACGCCGACATCGCGGGGGTTTCGACTCGGACTCCCAGGAGTGCTCGGGAAGTGCTCACCCGGGCCGACCCGACCGACGAGGTCGCAATCGTCGACTCGCCAGCGACGCTCGCGGGATCGGTAGACGTCGTTATTGAGGCCGCCAGCCAGGGTGCGCTCCGAGACCATGCCGTTCCCATCCTCGAGCGCGGGACGGATCTCGTCGCACTGAGCGTAGGCGCGCTGGGTGATCCAGCACTCTTGGAGCGGGTTCAGACGGCTGCGTCGGCGGGTGACAGCCGCCTTCGCGTTCCCTCAGGGGCGGTCGTTGGCCTCGACGGTCTGGCCGCACTCACCGTTTCCGAGGTTACGGAGATCTCTCTCACTGGCCACCGGCCTCCAGCGATGCTTGGGCCGTACGTCGACGATGTCGAGGCGGTCGACGACCGTGATTCCGGCGCGACTATCTTCGAAGGGTCAGGAGCCGAGGCAGCTGAAGCCTTCCCCGCCCACATGAACATCGCGATGGCGGTGGCGCTCGCCGCTGGCGTGGACCCGGAGGCTGTCGCCGTGCGGATCGTTCTCGAACATGAGGCGCCGCGGAGCCGCTACACTGTCACGGCAAGCGGCCCGGCCGGAGACCTCACCTGCGAAGTGGAGAACGTTACGACCCCGTCGGCAGGTGACGCGACTCAGCTCGTAATCGACGCGACCCTTGCCACACTCGAGCGGTTGGAGGCGCCGGTCACCGTGGGAACCTAATATACACACCGCTCGACGACGAAACTATAGGCTCCACCGGCCAAATTTTGGCCGTCCAACGGAGGGACCTGCTTCGGGCCGGAGTGACAGTGGGTACCGCGACGCCCGTTGGGTGTTTGTGGGGCACCGACGAGCCGGCG
>CAYUFG010000095.1:3316-8134 GCA_964443815.1 uncultured Halobacteriales archaeon
CGTCATGCGGCTTGGCCCCGACCCACCGACGGCAGAAGCTGACTTTCCCCACCCAGGCGTCAGCTCGGGCGAACTCGGCGAGACGTCCTCCGGTGATCTGCGGGAATCGTTGTGGCTCGCTGACGGCTGGCGGGAGTACACCTTGGAGTGGACCACACCGGTACTTTCGACGGAGATCCTCCACGTCGCGGTCGGCACGGCCGTCATCTGGGAGGGCGCTGCGACCCCCTACGTCGACGACGTCACAGCCGAACTCGACGCAGCGTAGGATGTGGACGTGCGCCGACCCGATTCAGGCGAATCGACCGAGGGGCAGTCCGAGCCGGATGGCGATGGCCCGATAGAGTTGCGTGACGGCTACGCCGGCGAAGCCCCCAAGCACGAACCAGGGTTCCTGATTGAAGAACCCGAACGCGACGATTACGGCTGAGATGAGGCCCAATGCTCCGACGATGGTCGTAACGGGCCATCTGGTACCCGGCTCACCTACGTCTTCGGTATCGGTCGCGTCAGCTTCCGCCATGGTAGCAGGTACCACGCATAGTGTAATAAACATTTCTACACTAACGGGTTTGGCTCGTGGTCGTCCCCGTGGCCGAATAAGCCCCCCATGGCGATCAGCCCGGCCAGCAGCCACCCGTCATGGCGATGGTCGGTGGCGGCAGGCGCGCTGCGAGGGCCCTGCCGGCGACGCTGCGTGAACAGGCACAGCCCACGTCCCCCTCCAACGGCATGGTTGCTGCTGGCTGCCCCGGCTGTGAGTGAGAGATTACTGCACACGTGATATTCGAATCCGGCCTTGGCCTTATGAACGGGTGCCTCGAGGGTGGACTATGTCCATCGACGTCGTCGACCTAGACCACGTCGCGTTCAGGGTCACAGACCTCGACCGGTCGCTCGAATTCTATCACGACTTGCTGGGGATGCCGATCAGGGATCGGGACCGGTACGAGGCCGGTGAGGTTCCCTACGTCGCGGTCGTGGCGGGTGGGCGACACTTTCACCTCGTGCCTACGGACGAGGACGGGATCGACGTCGGAAGTGATCATATCGCCATCCTGATTCGATCCGAGACGATCGACACCCGTGATGAGGTGGAATCCCTGCTCGAATCGGTGCGTGGGGCGGGATACGAGGTTGAGGATGGAGAACCCCACAAGCGGTACGGCGCCTACGGTCGCGGGTGGGCCGCGTACGTTCGCGATCCGGACGGACGACGGGTCGAACTCAAACTCCAGTAAGCGGAGCGTTTCAGCTCGTCCCCCTCTCGTGGGCCCGCCGCTACTGTTATGTCCCGGACCCGACATGGTATCGCAATGTCGAAGTCCTGGGTGACGACCGCGAGTTCGAACGTCCAGGCGATGACGAACAGCCTGACCGCTGCGTGTGACGAGGGGTACGTTCCGGACGCGATTCATGTCCTCGAAATGCCGAACGTGGCTCAGCAGGTTGACGACGCCATCGCCGACGCCGCGAGGACGATCGAGGCCTACGGCGGTGACGAGCCGGCCATTCACTTCACGTCGATCGACCGGGAAGTCGACTTCGAGCGGATACACGAGCATGTCCGGTCGGCGATTCGGGACGCGCACGACGCTGAGGATGCGGTGGCGGTCGACATCACGCCCGGCCGCAAGTTCATGTCCGCGATCGCCTTCGCGACCGGGATGCGGTACGACGCAGACCACGTTTTCTACCTGTATATCTCCTCGACGGACTTCTTCGGCCGGCCCTATCCGGAGATCCCGCGTCCGGCCGCCCACCTTTACGACTTCGCGGAGGAGTTGTGATGCGGATCTCCCGCTCGCAGCTGACAGTGCTCCTGAACGCGCTCCACGACCTCGGCGAAACCACCGTGTCGGTCGCCCACCCGGGCGACGAAATCGGCGAGCTTCTCTCTGTGAAGCTCGGCGATGCGGACTCGTCAACCATCAGTATCAGCCGGGGTCGGCGCGAATACGCGAACGCCTGCGAGACGGTCTACCAGCAGTACGGCGGCGGTGTGCGACGGGAACTCCCCGATCCGAATTCCTACCGTAATGCGTTGCTGGCGGGCGGTCTAGTCGTACCGGCCAACGCAGACGAAATCGAGGCATTTCTGGACAGATACGGCAGTCCCAACTTGACCGCCGGTCACAAACCCGTCGTCGCCGGGTTCGACACGAACCTGCTGGCCTGGCGAATCGCCGACGTGCTCGGCCTCTCGCCGGGTGCCGATTCGGTCGTCAACGGGTACGCGCTGGCGACGGGCGTCCGCGACGAACTCGACTGGGACGACAAGCGCGCGGAGACCGACGATCTCGAGGATGCCTTCGGACCCGAGTTCAGCGAACTCTGGAATCAGCCGTCCGGCGCCCGCCGGGAGGGTCGGCTGGGCGAGACGTACTACCGGGAGTTGCGCGACCACCGTTACGCCGACGAGGTCGCGACCGACCGAGGCGATGAAGAGATCGTCCGTGGCTATGACGCCTACCAGGACGACAACCGCAAAGACGTCCTGCTGTTCAGCAACGATCGCGACTTTGTCGAACGGGCCCGGTCACACAGGGTACTCGCCCAGCGCGTGGAATTCCCCCGGGATCTTCCACGAAGTGTCGAGGTCTCTTGGGATGCGATCCAGGACACGGTGTACGTTCTCGCCGTATTGTTCGGGGTGCTCTCACTGCCGAAGGTGACCGTCTACGGTGTTTGGAAGGGCAAGGGCGGCCAGGCGTGGCAAGACGAACACCTACGGGTGGACTGTCGCAGTCCGGCGGTCGAGGAGCTCGTCGAACGTGATCTATCGATCATCGCTCATCGAGACTGACTGCCAGTCAGGACTCACCCGGGTGCCCGGGGTGAACGATGGAAATCACTCAGCGGACTGGACGATGGATTCGAGTTCCGTCCGCTGGAGTGGAGTGATGTCGACCAATTCGCCAGTGGCCGTGTAGAAAATGGACGCGGCGACGGATTTCCCCGGATACCACTCCGAGAGCACGTGGTAATAGACGCTGAGTTGTTTCCGGTACTCGGAAGCCGCCCGACGGCTCCGGTCGGTCTTGTAATCGACGATCGCCACCGTTTCGGGCGTCTCGTGGACCAGATCGACGACGCCGGAGACCGTGACCCGTTCGCCGTCTACTTCGAGCGGGAGGACTGCCTGCTGTTCGACGTGGAGTTCGCCGTCGAGCCCGTCGAGGAACCGCTTCACGTGACGTTCGTCCTCTCCGTCCGGGCTGACCCCCTCACCAAGCGCGTACCGCTCGGCAAAGTCGTGAACGCGGGATCCGAACTCTCGGCCGCGGAACTCCCGATCGCTCATCGCTTCGCCGGGGTCACCGTCAACGTCGTCATCAGCGAACACGTCGTTGTCCATCATCGTGTGGGGCGTCTCGCCAGCCGGACCGTCCGGCGGAACGATCGTGAACGGCAACTGGGACTGGACAGTCTCGTCCCGCGAGACGGTCTGGACCTCGGGTTCGATGGAGCGTTCGTCGAAGGGCAGCGATTCGAAGAAGGTGTTGGGATCTTCGCCGCCGGCGAAGACGACGTGCTGCTCGGCGCGCGTTATCGCCACGTAGAGGAGCCGGCGTTCCTCGTCGTAGTCCTGCGTGAGACAGTGCCTGAGGACGTCGTGGGTCCAATTGTCGTAGACGTGAGGGTAGGCTCCGACGTCGGCGTATACCTTACGCTGACGGAGCCCGACCGGCTCCTCGTACCGGATGACCGGCGAACCGCCACCACGTGGCGGAAACGCGCCCTCGTTCATGTTCGCGAGGATGACGATGGGATATTCGAGGCCCTTCGCAGTGTGAATCGTCTGGACCGTGACCGAGTCCACACCGGTTCCGGTGACGACCTCGTGCTCGCTCCCACTATCGATGCCGCGTTCTATGAAGCGGGTCAGGTCCCCGCGCGTGAGTGTCGACGTGTCGTGAACGGACTGTATGGTTGTCAGGATGACGTCGGCATACTCGTCGGTGAAGCCGTAGCGGTCGAAAACTCGGCGGGCTACCGCGCCCAGCGTCTCCATCGACTCGAGGGAGGACGCGAAGTCCCGCATCGTCTCGGGATAGTCTTCGGTGGCGAGTATCGACTTGACGTCGTCCAAGGTGTACCCCGCTTCCTCGAGGACGGCTGCCCAACCCCGTTCGGCGTCGGATTCGATGATTCGGAGCCACGCGAGCAAGAGTTTCGCCTGGTCCGAACGGAAGAGTTCGACGCCGCCGTCGTAGGCCATCGGGAGGTTGTAGGTGTCGGCGACATCCAGGAGTTTACGACCGTATGCCCGTGTTCGCGTGAAAACAGCGATATCACCGAATTCCGGCGCTCTGGGCTCGCCATCCTCGTCCTCGACATGGTAGTCTTCGTTGCCGACGATGTGCTGGATGGTGGCGAGGACACCCTCGTATTCATTCTCGTGATTGACGCCCTCGATCCGGGAGTCCTGGAGACTGGCGTTCGAGGATAGCGAGACGGCGTCGTCAAGGACTGTCTCGTCGACATCCTCGCCGTCGGTGGCAGGCGTCCGGAGCGCTTCCTCCGAGAAGTCGAGTAGATCCTGCGTGGATCGGTAGTTTTCGGCGAGTTCGATGCGGGTGACGTCGTCGACGTCGAACGCAACGCGGTCCTGTGTATCGTTCAACACCGCGCTGAACCGCTCCAGGCGGTCCTCGAAGTCGGTTATGTTAGCGACGTCTGCGTACTGGAACGAGAAGATGCTCTGTTTCCAGTCGCCGACGACACAGAGGTTGTCCGTCCCAGCGAGCAAGAGGGCCAGTTTGAACTGGATCTCGCTGGTATCCTGGAACTCGTCGACCATCACGTACTCGAAGG
>CAYUFG010000096.1:0-7985 GCA_964443815.1 uncultured Halobacteriales archaeon
TCCCAGGCGCCGCCCATCATGGGCCCCATGCCCATCATGCCGAATCCCATCGCGACCGCCGGGAGGACGACGAGTGCACCGACGATTGCGAGAACGACCCAGACGAGTTGCCGGTCAGTTGTGTTGGTAGCCATGGTCATCACCTTCCGTCGCGCCGAAGCGCGATCTCTACTAGACTATACGGTGGTATCGTTCAATGCCGTTGTCCTTCAGATTCCGAACTCACGAAGGGCTCATACTTAGCAATCGAACCTGAATGGGAGTGATGTACTGGGTCGGCTGTCGCTCCGGCTCCGAAATCCACATGGCGTGACCCGAACTCGAACACTGTGATTGCCTCAGTTTCCAAGGCGCAATCGAGAAAGTCCGCCGGACCGTAGAACGACCGACCATGCCCAGGACGCTGACCGTCGAAGGGATGACCTGCGGGCACTGTGAGCAGACCGTCGAGGACGCCCTCGAGGACGTCACCGGCGTTACCGACGCGACGGCCGACCGCGAGACGGAGCAGGTGACGGTCGAGGGCGACGCCGACCCGGCCGCCATGGTCGCTGCCGTCGAGGACGCCGGCTACGAAGCGAGCGCCTGACGGCGAGCCCAGCAGCACTAGTCGAAGACCGATCGCTACCGTCCGTCGCTATTCGGGGGACCACTCGCAGGCGTCGCCGGCGGTGAGGTCGGTCTCCTCGACGTACGCCGACAGGCACGTGTAGTTACAGAAGTACGTCGGCGAGCGACAGTCGTCGGTGCAGTCGCGGACGCGGATGGGCTCGTGGTCGAAGATTCGGGCCTCGCAGTACGCACAGGCTTCGTCCGCGTTCGGTGTCGCGACCGTCGTGGACATACCGGTGAGACGGAGCCGATCCAGCAAATCGTTTCGCGATGGACGGGGCCCCTGGACGATGGGACCGTTTCCCCGCCGCGCTCGGTTCGCACCTGACGAGGACCGTCCTGGTTTGTGCGTTCGCTCCTCGCCGACTTCGGTCTTCACGTCGGTCGCGTGCCGGGCCGTCAATCTGTTGCCGCTGTCGGCGACACTCATGATCGGTGTCATGGTGCCCCGTTTTCACCGATTCTACTGCCCAAGTGCCAGTTATGGAGAGCGCCTAGCTTCGTTATCCGAGTACGTATCGCGTCCATGGGTAGCGCTCGACCAGTGGCTTGCCGGCGATTTCGTACTGCTCGATGTACGCATCAAGGCCGAGGATGCGGCCGGCGCCGAAGGCGGCGACGGATAGAAAGACGAGCATGTACGCGAAATCGCCGTTGATGTAGCCGTGGCCGATGTCCCAGTTCCCGAGATAGAACAGGAGCATCATGAACGCACCCCAGAAGGCGGCGAGGCGGGTGAGTGCACCGACGAGGAGGCCAAGGCCGATGAGGACCTCACCCCACGGGACGGCGACGTTTACGACGCTCACGAACCACTGCGTGTTTCCCATTGCGACGAACACGTCCGCGACCGGGCTGTTGTTGGCCGGCACCGCCTGGGTCAGGTACCCGCCGGCGCTGAAGCTTCCCGAGAGAACCTTGTCCAACCCGCTCTGGAGGAAGGCGAAGCCCATCATCAGTCTAAGTGCCAGGATGAACCAAACGCTGAGCGTGTGGAGCTGTCCCGTCGCCGTGAAGCCACCAACGCTACTCTCTAACCGGACTTCATCGGATGTCATAACGTGTCAGGTCATACGTAGCACCGACATAAAGGTTCGACCCGCCTTATCAACACATCGCCGACGAATCGCTCATTCGTCCTGCTTGAGTTTCGCCCGTCGCTCCTCGAACTCCTCGTCGGAGAGGTCTCCCCGGGCATACGCCAGTCTGAGTTCCTCGACCGCCGGGTCGGATATTGCACCGGCCTGCATCCCACCGACGAGGCCACGATACAGCAGGTAGCCGATGCCGAGCAGGACGACCAGCCAGACGAGCATCATTCCCAGCCCCCACAGCGGCGAGAGCCCGCCGGCCATGCCGTCGCCCCACCACCAGCCCATCATCCCCATCATCGGCATCGCGAACACCATCATCAACAGCGGGAACAGGACGAGGAGGCCCAGCACGATGACGACGACCCGGAGCAATCCGTCGCTGGACCGTTGCGGAGCCATGCGTAGTTCCTCCGTCTCGATCCAACGGCGTGGTTCGACATAATGCCACCCACTGCGTTCAGACCGGGAGCGGGTCGACGAGGTCAGTGGCCGTTCCGTCGAGCACCCGTTCTCCGTCGCCGGTTTCGATGCGGGTCGTCGGACGGGATCGATCGCCAGACCGACCGTTCGAGCCGGGTGGCGATACGCCTCAGTCCACCGGCTTTACTGGCCCGGGTGCGGACACACCGGGGAGGCTTGGTACCGACAGGTCGGCGCGGCGAAGCAACTGGGCGTTGATCGCCACGATCACGGTCGACAGCGACATCAGGAGCGCCCCGATGGCGGGCGAGAGCAGGATTCCCCAGGGCGCGAGGACCCCGGCGGCCGCGGGGATCGCGAAGACATTGTAGCCGGCGGCCCAGACGATGTTCTCCTGCATCTTCCGGTAGCTGGCCTTGCTCAGCTTCACCAGGCGAACGACGTCCATCGGGTTGTTCTGGACGAGGATGACGTCGGCCGACTGGACGGCGACGTCGGTCCCGCTGCCGATGGCGATACCGACGTCGGCTCGCGTGAGCGCCGGTGCGTCGTTGACGCCGTCGCCGACCATCCCGACCAGTCTGCCCTGCTCCTGTAGCTCCTGGACCTTCACGTCCTTGTCTTCGGGCAGGACTTCGGCGAACACCGTGTCGATCCCGAGTTCGTCGGCGACGGCGTTGGCCACGTCTTCCGAGTCACCGGTCAACATTGCGACCTCGATGCCGAGGTCGTGAAGCGCGTCGACGACGGCGTAGCTCTCCTCGCGGATCAGGTCGGCCATCGCGAAGGCCGCGATGAGATCTCCGTCACGAACTAAATAGACCACCGTCTGTGCGTTCTCACCGGCGTCCGCCGCGAAGCCCCGGAGTTCGGGCGGGACGTCGCTGTCGAGGTGGTTCAGAAGGTTCGGGCCGCCGACGTAGAGTTCATCGCCGTCGACGAAGGCCCGGACGCCGCGCCCTTTCATGGCCTCGAAGTCCGCGGCGTCCGGCGCGCCGATACCTCGCTCCTCGGCAGCTTCCCTGATGGCTCGGGCGATCATGTGCTCGGAGTCGGCCTCGACGGCGGCCGCCAGCGCCAATGCCTCGTCCTCGTCGACGCCCTCGACGGTTTCCATTCCCACGACCCCGTGTTCGCCTTCGGTAAGCGTCCCGGTCTTGTCGAAGATGATCGAATCGAGGTTCCGGGCGTCCTCCATGGCGATGCGGTCGCGGATGAGCATCCCGTTGCGGGCGGCCATCGACGTGTTGATCGCCACCACGAGCGGGATCGCGAGTCCGAGCGCGTGGGGACACGCGATGACCAGGACGGTCACCGTCCGGGCGACGACGTTCGCATCGAACGCGGTCGCGACGGTCCAAACCACGGCCGTGACGGCAGCAGCGCCGAGCGCCGCGTAGAACAGCCAGCCTGCGGCGCGGTCGGCGAGCACCTGCGTCTTCGACTTGCTGCTCTGGGCCTCCTCGACGAGACGCATAATGCCCGCCAGGGTCGTGTCCTCGCCGATGGCGTCGACCCGGATCCGGAGACTCCCGTCGCCGTTGACGGTCCCGCCGATGACCTCGTCGCCCGGTTCCTTCGATACGGGTTTTGACTCCCCGGTGATCATCGCCTCGTTGACGTCCGAGTCGCCGTCCTCGACGACGCCATCCGCGGGGACGCTCGCCCCCGGTCGGACGAGCACGAGGTCGCCCTCGGAGAGGTCACTCACTGGCACTTCTTCCGTCTCTCCGGCCGCCGTGATCCGCTCGGCGGTGTCTGGCATCAATTTCGCTAGTTCGTCCAACGCGCTCGACGCTCGCCGGACCGACCGCATCTCGATCCAGTGGCCCAGCAGCATGATATCGATCAGCGTCACCAGCTCCCAGAAGAACGGTTCGCCGAAGTCGACGGCGACGGTCGCGAGACTGTAGACGAACGCCACTGAGATGGCCATCGAGATGAGCGTCATCATCCCAGGCGACCGGTCCTGCAGCTCGGGAACGGCCATTCGGAGGAACGGGACGCCACCGTAGAGGAAGACGATGACTGCGAACGCTGGGATAACCCACTCGACGCCGGGGAAGGATGGTGCCGTGTAGCCGACATTCCGCTGGACGAAGTCGCTGAAGTAGACGACCGGAATGGAGAGTAGCGTCGAGACGAAAAAGCGCCGCCGGAACATCTGCTCGTGTCCCTCGTGCATCCCGCCGTGCCCGCCGTGGTCACCGTGGCCACCGCCGTGATCGTGATGATCGTGTCCACCTGTCCCGTGGCGGGCTTCGACCGAGCGCCCGCCGCGGTCGGCGTCCGTTGATTCCTCCTCGACCATGGATCGCTCGACGCGATCACCGCCACTAGCGTCGTGGTTGTCGTGACCATCCTCACCGCCGTGATCGTGCGACGAGTCTTCCGCCGGATTGGATTCCTCTTCGCCGTGCTTGTGCCTGTCCATGGGTTTCTCGTTACCTATGCTACGATGCCCGGGATGTTGGGTGTATGGACTGCAGCTCGGTTCAGTGTCTGGCCCCACCTGGTTTCTGTCAGTTTCTACCGTTCGACGCCGAGGACGGGGAGAGTACAGTCGTCGATCGATTCACGCTGCCAGCCAAGCACCGAAGCCTATGCTGGGGGTAAGGGACCATCCTCGCCGGAAAAACCGCCAGCGACTATTTCTGGTGCCACGATTGCAGCCAGCTCCACGGCGTGGACCCGGAGTTCGACGCACTCCGTGATCCGGCGACCGGCGACCCGATCGACCCCGAGTGGGTTGACGGGAATCCGGTCATCCCGTTGTCGGAGACGGTCGCGTACATGCAGGCGTATCGGTGGAATTTCGAGTCGGCCTTGGAGATGGTCGCCGACGAGTACGACGTCGAGATCGACGTGGACAGCCCCGACTACGCTCCACCACGATGAGTCTCCCTGATCGCGAACAGGAGTAGTTGACGACGCTCGACGCGATTACCGACGCTGGCCTGCCGTACGTCCTCGTCGGTGGCTGGGCCGTCACCGCGTTCAATCAACGGTTCTCCACCGATGTCGATCTCGTCATCCCCGAGGACGCCGTTGAGGACTACGCATCGTTCCTCCGGGAGCACGACTACGACCGAACGAGCGAGCACGACACGAGCGGGATCTACGAGGGCCGGTTCATCCAGTATACGAAGGATGTCGGGAATCCGGTGAGTTTCGAACTGATGGTGAATGCGCTTCGCTGTCGACAGACCGCTGCGGAGTGGTCGTATCGCTATCTCGAGGGACATGCCCACCCCGTTACGGTCGGTCGAACGGTGTCGGTGGACACGCGCATTCCGGAGCGGGAGCTGTTGCTTGCGATCAAACTCCACAGCGGCCGGTTCACTGACGCCCGTGATGTGGCTGCAGCCGCGGCGGACGCCGACTTCGATCGAACCGAAACACACCTCCATCGCGGCGATCCGGACGCCCTCACCGAGCAGTTGACCACGATCAGCGACCAGCTGGCGGATGACTCGTTCGTCGATGCGTTCAAAGGTGAATTCCAGCAGCAAACGGTGCCAGAGGAAACGATCCAACGCGTCCGTGACTTTCTCGCTGCCCAGCAAGAGCGACTCAATTGAAGATAGATCTATAAGTGGCTCCTGGTCGACGCGGCAACCATGCGTCGGCTGCGACACCCGCTCGTCGCGTTCGCCGCCGTTGTCGCACTGACGATTCCGTGGTTGCTGCTCCGGGGCCTCGGCCTCGTCGCCACCCTCCCCGTCACGGCGGTCATCCTCGTCAGCGGCGTCGCCGTCGTCGGCGCCGCGTTCGTGCTGACGTGGGGCGCCGAAACCGCCGAGATGGACGTCCCGCGGTCGTTCGCGCTGGCCGTCCTCGCCATCATCGCGGTCGCGCCGGAGTACGCCGTCGACGCGCTGTACGCCTGGGACGCCGGGCAGTTCGCGGGGACGCAGCGGGGGATGGAGGCCTCGAACCTCGCCGTCGCGAACATGACCGGCGCCAACCGGATCCTCGTCGGGCTCGGGTGGTCGCTCATCGCGCTGTACGCGATCTACCGGGCCCGGACGACCAACGACGAGGCGGTGACGCGCCGCGACGGCTTCCTCGCCGACTCGGTCCAACTGGAGCCGCGGATCAGCATCGAACTCCTGTTCCTCGGGGCGGCCACCGTCTACGCGCTGTTCATCCCCTTCCTGGGCGGGATCGACGCCATCGACGCCATCGTGCTGGTCGGGCTCTACGGCGCCTACGTGGTCGTGATCCTCCGGAGCGAGACGACCCACGAGCCACAGCTGGGCGTGCCGGGGTATCTCCAGGCCCTCCCACGGACCCGCCGGATCACGGCGGTGCTGGCGATGTTCACCTACTCGGCGTTCATCATCCTCATCGCGGTCAAGCCCTTCGCGCGGGGGCTGGAGACGCTCGGCCCGCAACTGGGGCTGTCGTCGTTCTTCATGATCCAGTGGGTGGCGCCGCTGGCGAGCGAGAGCCCGGAGTTCATCGCGACGGCGTACCTGGTGCGGAAACTCCGGACGACGTCGGCGTTCAACGCGCTCATCTCCTCGAAGCTGAACCAGTGGACCCTCCTCATCGGGACGCTCGTGGTCGTGTACAGCATCTCCCTCGGGGAGTACGGCGTCCTCGAGTTCAGCCGGAAACAGGCCGGCGAGATCTGGCTGACGGCCGCCCAGAGCTTCTTCGCCGTCACGCTCCTGGTGAACTTCGAGATCAGCGTCCGGGAGGCGGTCGCGCTCCTGGCGCTGTTCGCGCTGCAGTTCCTCCCGTTCTTCCAGGACTACCGGGGCCTCCTGGTGTTCAGCGCGGTGTATCTCCTCCTCGGCGTCGCTCTCCTGGTTCGGCGGCGCCGCGACATTCCGACCGTGCTCCGCCGGGCGCGGGAGCACGCCGGAGGCGGGGCCGTCGACGGCCTCGCCCCGCCGGACGGGCACGACTGACCCGCCCACCGGCCACCGTCGACACCGACCCGCGACACCCACGGTTCGGCCGCGTCCAGATTGCGGCATTCCCTGTCCGTCGGGCCCTGAGGGTTGCCGGCGGCAGCCGGGCCGGGAGCGGCCGGTCGGGCTGCCGCCGCCCCCGGGACGACCCGTCCGGCGTCGTCCGAACACGAGCGTCCGGGACCGGGGACGCCGGCGTGGGCCGGTGGCGCCTCGGCACGCCTGGCATCGGGACCCCGCAGTCGCGCCCTGATCACCCGGCCGTGCGAGTACCGAAACGACACGCTTAGGTGGCGGCTGAGCGACCGTCGGCGTGATGGACGGTCCCCGTAACGTCCTGCTCGTCACGGTCGACTGTCTGCGCGCCGACCGGTTCCGCGAGGCCGTCGAGTCGGGGCTGTGCCCGACGTTCGCCGAACTCGCCGACGCCGGCACCAGCTTCGAGGCCGCTTACACGGTCGCGAACACGACGGACCCGAGCCTGACGTCGTTCATGACGGGGCAGTACCCGCTGACCCACGGCGTCGTCGAGAACGGGTGGGGCCTCCCCGCGGACGATCCGGTCGCGGCCGAGCGGTTCCGCGCGGCCGGCTTCGACACGTTCGGCGTCGTCAGCGTCGACCACCTCGCACACGAACACTCCGGGCTCGGCCGCGGGTTCGACCGATACGTCGACGGCGGGAGCCGGTACGACGCCCTCTACCCCGTGCTGAGCCGGATCTACGACACGAAGGCGTTCAACACGGCCTTCGGCGCGGTCAAGGACGTCGGGGTCGGCCGCTACACCGTCAAGAACCTCCTCCGCGACCTCGGCCTCATCCAGCTCCACTGCCGGACGGCCGAGAGCGTCACCACGGACGCCGTCGCGGCACTCGAGGCGGGCTCGGCGCCGTTCTTCGGGTGGGTGCACTACTTCGACGTCCACGAGCCGCGCAAC
>CAYUFG010000097.1:0-7956 GCA_964443815.1 uncultured Halobacteriales archaeon
CACCGCGTGGGACCTCCAGGCGCTGACCGGCGGCCGAATGTCGCTGGGGCTGGGCGCGCAGGTGAAGGGCCACATGGAGCGGCGGTTCTCCGTGGACTTCGAGTGGGAGCGACCGGGCCCACGACTTCGAGAGTACGTCGAGGTCGTCACCCACCTCTGGGACGCGTGGGCCGGCGACGACGATGTCGACTACCGCGGCGAATTCTACGAGATCACGATGTGTCCCGAGAACTTCCGGCCTCCCCAGATCGATGTGGCGCGACCCGATATCGGCGTCGCGGGAGTCAATCCGTTCAACCTCAAACTAGCCGGCCACCGGTGTGACGTCCTGCACGTGCACCCGATGCACTCGCCGGCGTACCTCGACGAGGTCGTCGTGCCGAACGTTGTCGAGGGCGCGCAAATAGGCGACCGAGATCCCGACGAGGTAGACCTCTCCGCGCAGGTGTTCGCGATCACCGGTGACGACCGCGAAGCCGCCCGGGAGCGTGTCCGCAGGCGGATCGGCTTCTATGGATCGACGCGCACCTACCGGACGATCTTCGACGTCCACGGCTGGGGCGACGTCTCCGACACGCTCCACGACCTCGCGAGCGAGGGTCGCTGGGACGAACTCGGCGGTCAGGTCACCGACGACATGGTCGACACCTTCAGCGTCGAGGCAGATTGGGCCGACCTGCGGGACGCCCTCGACGCCCGGTACGACCACCTCGACCGCGTCTCGCTCTACACCGCCTTCGACGGCGGCGACCGCTGGCGACAGCTGGTCGCGTAGCCATTCAATAGATAGAAAAGCCCGCGCGGCAATATTCGGATATGCGAACGCCCACGGATCTCAGCTCGTACCTGCGCGTGCTCAAGCTGGCGAGCACACCCTCCTGGCAAGAGTTCAGCCAGATAGCGAAGATCGCCGGTGCCGGTATCGTCCTCGTGGGCCTGCTCGGCTTCCTGATCTTCATCGTGATGGCCTTCGTGCCGGGTGGTCCCTGATGGGCATTTTCGCCGTCAAGACGACCGCGAGCCAGGAGCGCACTGTGGCCGACATGATCATCAACCGCGAGGAGGACTCGATCCACGCCGCGCTCGCGCCGGACTCGCTGACCTCGTACGTCATGGTAGAGGCCGACGACGAGTCGGTTTTCGAGCGCATCCTCGACGAGATTCCCCACGCCCGCGGCGTCGTCCCCGGGGAGTCGGGCATTGGGGAGGTCGAGCACTTTCTGTCACCCAAACCTGACGTCGAAGGCATCGCCGAAGGCGATATCGTCGAGCTGATCGCGGGACCGTTCAAGGGCGAGAAGGCCCAGGTCCAACGGATAGACGAGGGCAAAGACCAGGTGACCGTCGAACTCTATGAGGCGACGGTCCCGATTCCCGTAACCGTCCGTGGCGACCAGATTCGGGTACTGGATTCCGAAGAGCGGTAGCGGGCACGGGGAGTTACTGCGACGACCGTTTCAGTAAGCAACGGTTGTGTTCTCCGCCCACGAGCAGCCGCCAGAGTAACTCGTGGCGGGAGTTGCGGGACGGGAGTGTACCGGGCGTCCGTATCGGCCAGTCTCGACAGCGGACCGCCTCGGCACGGACGGTCGATATGCCTTAGCGCCCGGCGGCCCGACCAGTCGATATGGGCTTTCACACCTACGACGTCGATCGGGCCGATAGGCTTGACGACCCGAGCCGGTTCGAGTGGTGCTCCGCCGAGGAGCTCCGCTCGCTGCTTGGCCTCCACGGCGATGCCGTCGTCGCGGACCTCGGCAGCGGTACCGGCTTCTACACCGATACCGTGGCGGGGCACGCCGAAGTGGTCTACGCCATCGACATCCAGAGAGAAATGCACGAGCTGTACGCCGAGCGCGGCATGCCCGATAACGTCCACCCCCTGACCGCGAGGGTGGCCGACTTGCCGCTCGCAGACAACGCTCTCGACGCGGCTTTTTCTACGATGACCTACCACGAGTACGCCTCACCGGCAGCACTAGCCGCACTCGCCCGCGTCATCCGGCCTGGTGGGCTGCTCGTCACTGTCGATTGGTCGCGGGATGGGACTCGGGTGACCGGTCCGCCACTCGACGAGCGATACGATCTCGGGAGCGCCATCTCGGCGCAGATGGAGGCGGGGTTCGAGATCGACCGCGGCGATTCCCGATCGGAGACATTCGTCTGCCGAGCCCGGCGATGACCAAGCAGAAATGCTTTTCTTCGCCCTATCGGAGGGTCGGATATGGTACGCGGCAAGCTCTTCGGTGAGTTCGAGATAGGCGACACGTACACCACGACATGGAAGACGGTCATGGAAGGTCACCTGACGCAGTTCATGGGGCTGACCCAACTGGAAGAACCGCTGTTCGAAGATCGGCAGTTCCTCGAGGAGGAGACCCAGTACGACGACTGGATCGTCCCGGGCATGCTCGCGATGTCGATGGCGCTCGGCCTGTTCAGCCGGTCGGGCTGGCTCGAGGACACCGGGCTCGCGCTGATGAACCTCGACGCCAGCTTCGACGCGCCGATCCACGTCGGCGACACGATGCGGGCGAACATCGAGGTCGTGGACACCCACCCGACCAGCCGCGAGGACGGCGGCGTGATCGAACTGGAGTGGGACATCCACACCCGCGAGGGCGGGACGGCCATCACGGTCGAGAGCGCACACTTCATCCGAAAGGAGGAGTGATGGCCGGGTTTCCCAACGGTTAAGCGCGAGCCAGGAGACCGCGGAGGTATGCGTGGACTTGACAACTCGGTCGCACTCGTGACCGGATCGGGCCGGGGCATCGGCAACGGCATCGCAACGCGGCTGGCCGAAGAAGGTGCCACAGTCGCCATCAACGACGTCGAGGATGAACGCGCGGCGGACGCCGCGGCGTCGCTCCGCGACGACGGCCACGACGCCCTGGCGGTGCCCTTCGACGTCACGGACAAAGCCGCGGTCGACGACGGCGTCCAGCAAGTGATCGACGAGGCCGGCCGTCTGGACGTGCTCGTCAACAACGCCGGCTGGGACCGCATCGACTTCTTCAAGGACACAGAACCCGAGCTGTGGGACCGCATCGTCGACATCAACTACAAGGGCCACCTCAACACGGTCCACGCCTCGATGGATCACTTCATGGAACGCGAGACCGGCAAGATCATCGGCATCTCCTCGGACGCCGGTCGAGTCGGCTCCATGGGGGAAGCGGCGTACGCCGGAGCAAAGGCTGGTGTCATCGGCTTCACGAAGACGATGGCCCGCGAACTCGCGCGGTACGATGTCCAGTGTAACGTTGTCTCCCCGGGACCGACGGATACGCCGATGCTGAGCGAGATGCAGGAGGAGAGCGAACTCGCCCAAACGATCCACGGGAGCATGGTCGACCAGATTCCGCTCGGTCGGCTCGCGGAGCCCGAGGATATTGCCGCCGGCGTCGCCTTCTTCGCCTCGTCGGACGCCGACTACGTCACCGGTCAGGTGCTGTCCGTCTCCGGTGGCCTGACGATGTGCTGATCAGGGCTCATCAATGACGCCCTCGGCGGCCAGTTCCTCGATCTCGGAGTCTGACAGTCCCGTCTCCGCGAGCAGTTTGCGTGTCTGCTCGCCGAGTCCGGGGTGGGGCTTTCGGATCCACTCTCGCTCCTCTCGCGTGTCGATCGGATTGTCGACCAGAGCGACCTCCTCGCCGTCGATCTCGATGTAGGACAGAAGGTCGCGCTCGATCACCTGAGGGTCCTCCCAGACCTCGTCGAGGTCGTTGACCGGCGCGACCGGCACCTCCGATGGGTCGAAGGACTCGAGCCATTCCTGACGGGACCGCCCGGCGAAGACGTCAGCCACGGCCGCCTCGATCTCCTCTAGCCGCTCGCCCTCAGGCATGTGGTCGTCGTCGTTGACATACTCCTCGAGGCCGACCTGAGTACAGAAGTTCTCCCAGAAGTGAAACTCCATGGCGCCGAGTGTGATGTACCGACCGTCTGCGGTCTCGTAGACGTTGTAACAGGGGAACTTGCCGGCCGGGAGCGTCCCGCCGCGTTCCGGTGTCTCGCCGTCGGGGTTGAGCGACTCGCCGGCGTACAGTTCCATCCAGGAGACGATGGTGTCGGTCATGGGGACGTCGTAATAATCGCCCTCACCGGTCGCGGCAGCATGGTACAACCCGAACATGAGCGCGAGTGCTGCCATCATGCCGCCGGCGAAGTCAGCGATCGGGAGGCCGGGAACCGTCGGGTCGCCATCCGGGTCGCCCGTCATTCCCAGGAGCCCACCGATGCCGATGTAGTTGATGTCGTGACCCGCCCACTGTTCGTATGGGCCCTGTTGGCCGTAGCCCGTCAGCGCGCAGTAGACGATCGACTCGTTGCGCTCCCGGACGGCATCGTACCCGATGCCGAGGCGTTCGCAGACGCCCGGCCTGAAGCCGTCGAGGATGGCGTCTGACTCCTCGGCGAGTGCCAGGAACGCTTCACGCCCCCGCTCGTCCTTCAGGTCGAGGGAGACGCTCTGCTTGTTGCGGTTGAGGATCGAGAAAATGTGGCTGTCGCCGCCCGCGACGCTCGGTTCCTGTTCGCGCATGTAGTCGCCGAGGCCCGGTTGCTCGATCTTGACGACTTCGGCGCCCATGTCGCCGAGGAGCTGCGTCGCGTACGGGCCCGGAAGCAGTCGCGAGAGGTCGAGAATCCGGACGCCCTCGAGCGGGTAGGTCATGAGGATCGCTCCTCGACGAAGGCCGCTATGCGGGCCTGCGTCTCGTCGGTCCCACTCGCGAGCATGTCACAGAGCAGTTCATAGGCGAGCCCCCCCTCCATGGGGTTCTCCCGGGCGGCGAGTACCGAGTCGAGCATGTAGCCCGTCGCCTCGTCGGGCTGATCCGCGAGCGTCGCGGCGTAGCCGTCCACCTCGTCGAGCAATTCCTCCCCGTCGATGACACGGTCGACTAGGCCCATCTCGGCCGCCTCCACGGCATCGATATGGCGGCTCGTGAGGAGGACGTCCTTCGCGACTGACTCGCCGACGAGCGGTGGAAGCCGCTGCGTCCCGCCCCAGCCTGGAATCATCCCGATCCCCAGCTCGGGAAAGCCCACCGTCGCCCCCTCGGCAGCGAACCGGAAGTCACACGCCAGTGCAAGTTCCAGACCGCCGCCGAGTGCGTACCCGTCCACGGCCGCGATCGTCGGGGCGCGGAGCTGGTCGATGCGGTCCATCAACAGCTGACCTTGTCGGACGAACGACATGAGTTCGTCGGCCCGGCCCGCTTCGATCCACTCGTTCATCGCGTGGATGTCGGCACCGGTCGCGAAACTCCCGCCGGCGCCGGTGATCGAGAGCACCGAGGCGTCCGACGTCTCGAATTCATCGACGGCGGCGTCGAGTTCCGAGAGCGTGGCGTCGTCGATGGGGTTGGGCTTATCGGGAACGTCGATAGTGATGCGGAACTGGCCGTCGAGCGTCTCAGTCGCGAGGGAGTCTGGCATACCGGCCATGCTCCAGACGGGCAGTTAACCCTTGTGCAGGCGGCTACGCGAGGTGGGGCAAACCGTCCTCTTTGAGCACCGAGGCGATCTGGTTTTTGACGATTTCGTCGGTGCCCCCGGCGATGCGCCGCGCGCGGGCGAAGCGGTAGAGGTACTCCAGCGGGTGGCCCTGCTGGTAGCCGTTCGCGCCGTGGACTTGAAGCGCCTCGCTGACGACCCGCTCGATCATCTCTGCGGAGTGCAACTTGGCGATCGAGGCGGCCATCCGATCCGGCGGGTCGCCCGTCTCGTGGGCCCGCTGGGCGAGTTGGTGGACATAGGCCCGCGAAAGCTCGAGGTCCGTCGCCTGATCTGCCAGCTTCCACTCGATCCCCTGGAAGTCGCCGATAGGCTGGCCGAACTGCTCGCGATCGCCGGCGTAGTCGATGGCCTTGTCCATCGCACAGAGGGCGACCGCGTTCGACATTCCCGCGAGGAAAACCCGCTCCCAGTTCAGCGATTTGAGCTGTTCGCGGAAGGCGTCCCGACCCCGAACGAGGACGTGTTCCTCGGGGATAACGACGTCGTGCATGAAGAACTGACTCTGCGGGTATCCCATCATATTGGTGAACGTTTCGGTAACTTCGATCCCCTCGGCGTCGGCGTCCATAACGACGCTCCCCATGCCCTCGTCGAACTTCACCCAGACGATGGCGGCGTCGGCCTCGGTGAAGCCACTGACCCAGACCTTCTCGCCGTTCAAGACGAGATCGCCCCCGCGTTTCTCTGCGGTGGTGTTCATGGCCGCGACGTCCGAACCCGCCTCCGGCTCGGAGATGGCCGTCACGACGGAGCTCTCGCCTGCCGTTAGCGGTGGCAGGTACGCCTCCTTCACCGCTTCGCTTCCGAACATGTCGATGGCCCGCGAGGCGATCATGTTGTGTCCCGCCAGCTTGTATGCGGTGTCCGGACAGACCCGGCCGACCACCTCCAGCATGAGGAGCGCCTCCATCTCGGACATCCCCCCGCCGCCGTACGTTTCGGAAATCTCCATACCGAGAAAGCCCTTGTCTGCGAGTGTTCGAAAGTTCTCCCAAGGCATCTCGCCCTGCCACTTGCAAGCCTTCTCGGCGAACTCGGACTCGGCGAGGTCCCGCAACGACCGCACGATCATTTCCTGTTCCGCGGAGAGTGAGAGCATACCGCCCGGGAGGTCAGGGGGTGGCAAAAAGCTGTCCGACGGCCGGGGAGGTCAAATCCCGAAGTATCGTTAGTCCGGGATTCGAACAATCTCAGATTGCGCCCTCGTTCCTGAGTCGATCGATGTCGTCGTCCTCGTAGCCGACTTCCCGCAGGGCGGCCTCGGTGTCTGCACCCAGCGGCTTGGGGGCGCTCCGTGCGTCGAGTTGCTCCCCGTCAAGCCGTGCGGGATGGCGGGGCACGGGAATATCCTCATCCATGCCCTCGGCGCGCAACTCCTCGACGAGGCCCTCTGACTCTGCGTACGGGTCCGACCAGACCGACAGCGTATCGTGCACGGGACCGCTCGGCACGCCGTGGTCGCTGAACCGCTCAACCCACTCCGCGGTCGACTTCGACGCGATGATATCGTCTAGGACGTCGTAGAGACGCTCGCTGTTCTCCTTGCGGTCCGCAAGCGTCGCGAAGCGCTCGTCGTCGACGAGATCCGGCCGGCCGACTGCCTCGCAGAAATCTGGCCACATCGAGTTGCCGACGACGCATGCCGCGACGTACGAGTCGGCCGTCTCGAATACCTTGTAGGGAACGGCGTTCGGGTGCTCGTTGCCGGTCCGGGGCAACGGCTCACCCTCGACGAGGCTCTGGGTGGCCCGCGGGCCGAGCCAGGAGGCCAGCGCGTCGAACATCGGGATCTCGATATGTGCTCCGCCGCCGTCGCCAACGTCCCGACCGTACAGGGCTGCCAGGATGGCTTCAGCGGCGTAGGATCCCGGTGCTAGGTCGCCCATGGGGATGCCCGACCAGGTCGGCGGGCCGTCGGCCTGGCCCGTGATGCTCATCGGTCCGCTCATCGCCTGCATGATCATGTCGAACGCGGGCTTGTCCTCGTTGATCGACCCGGTGGCGAACCCGCGGATGGAGCAGTAGATGATTCCCGGGTTAATTTGCCGGATGGTATCGTAGTCGATTTCGAGTTTCTCGGTCGATCCGTGCTTGAAGTTCTCCGCGAGGACGTCCGCGGTTTCGGCGAGGTCGTACAGCGCCTGCCGGCCACTCCCGGTCGAGAGATCGAGCGTGACCGAGCGCTTGTTCCGGTTCAACGATGCCCACTGGACGCCGACGCCGTCGACGGATGGCTCGAACTCGCGGTAGATGTCACCGCCGTCGGGGTGTTCGACTTTGACCACATCCGCGCCGTAGTCTCCGAGGTGCATCGTCGCGACCGGTCCGGCGATGATCTGCGTGAGGTCGAGTACCCTCACGCCGTCCAACGGTTGCATGGCTGGGGACACGCGGATGCGGCAGATAAGTGCTGTGTGGTCCCGGGCG
>CAYUFG010000098.1:0-7877 GCA_964443815.1 uncultured Halobacteriales archaeon
CGGATGTAGAGTGACCGACCTATCGGTCCAAGCGGATTTACCGGGCGGCGGCGAGGATCCGACGGTAGCGTTCACAGGCGGCCTCGAAGGAGTAGTCCGCCTCGATCAGTTCGCGACCGCGACTGCTGATGGCGTCGAGATCGGAGCGGTCAAGGATGGATTCGATCCGGTCCGTGAGCAGGTCCGGCTCTCTGGAGTGGATATGGAACCCGGTTTCTCCGTCTTCCACCACGTCCGGCACGCCGGAGACGGGCGACGCCAGGACCGGAGTTCCACAGGCCAACGCTTCCAGAATCGTGGTTGGGAGTCCCTCGGTGGGCTGTGAAGGTAAAACGAGGAGCCGCATTTGGTTGAGTTCGCTCGCCACTGCGTCATGGTCGACCCAGCCGGTCACTTCGACTGTCCCGGCCTCGATCTCGGACGAGAGCGTGGTTTCGAGCCAGTCGCGGAGGTCGCCGTCACCCACGAACCGAACGGTAATGTCGTCGGGCAACCGTCGTGCCGTCGCCGCGAGTTCGCGCACGCCCTTCTCTGCGTCTAGCCGACCCACGAACCCGACGACCGGCTTTCGTGCATCGTATGGGATCTCGATGCGAAATTCGTCGGTCCGAACGTACCGCGCACCCGTCGGGTACACTCGGGGTGAATCGGGATCGAGGCCGAGTTCGCGCGCCATCGCGGGCGTGTATGTGACGACGGCGTTTGCGAGACGGAAGCCGGTGCGTTCGAGGAGCCACACCGACCCGGCGAGCCCCCGAGCGAGCACTGGCGGGAGCCGCCGTTCCCAGGCGATCCGTAGCGTGAGTGGAACGTCGCCCCGTGGTTCGAGGAGGACCGTCTTGCCGGAGAGCCGGGCGAGGAGGATCGGCAGCAGGTACGCCGTCGCCCCGAAGAAGAGCACGACCGGTTCCGACCTGCGGCGGATCACCAGTGCCATACGAATCTGGTTGGACACGAACCGGAACGCCGCGACCGGGATCGAATCACCAGCTCCCGCGTCTGATATCTCGATGACTTCGTGGCTATCGCGGATTTCGGAGTCCGGCGGGAGGTCCGCCGTGACGAGGGCAACTCCCGTAATCGCGCCGAGGACGTCGAGCAGGCTGCGTGTTGCGTTCTCGCCGGCAGCGGCAAGCGGGTGCGTTACCACGCAGACGTCCGGAAGCGCCTCTTCAGTCGTCATCTACCGCCACCTCAGCAGGCCATAGGCGTATCCGAAGCCGACCGCAGCAGTGAAGACGAACACCATTACGAACTGGACGAGTTTCGTAACCGACGGTCCCGTAACCAGCGATCGGAGTCGGGTGGGAAGCGACGACCGGAGGAGGTGACCGAGGAAGTCGGTTTCGGCACCTGTCGACTCCTCGACGAGGACCTCCATTCCACGCTTGGAGTAGCCCTGCCAGAACGCCCTGTCGAGCAGCCAGCGGAGTGACGTCCGGTACGCGAAGACCTTGTGGGCGACCTTCGCAGTGGGCGTGTAGTAGACGCCGTGACCGTAGCGTGATTGCATCCGCGCACAGAGCTCGGTCTCGCCCCCCTGGAGGTTGGCGTCGCCTTTGCGGCCGCCGATGTTCGCGTCGAAGCCACCCAGTTCGAGAAACACGGACCGACGAAAGGAGATGTTCGACCCGAAGGTGTTGCGGACCTCGCCGGGTCCATCGGCGAACCCATCGTGGGTGACGCCAACGAGCCAGTAGAACTCCGACGGGAGCGTCCGAGGTTTTCCCGCGACCCAGGCTGGAGTCATCTTGCCGCCAACTGCCGGGACGTCCCGGTTCTGGTAGACGCTAACCAGTTCTGCGACCCAGTCCTCGTCGGCGACCGCGTCGTCGTCGAGGAACGCGACGACGTCCCCGTTCGCCGCCTCGGCACCGGCGTTGCGCCCTTCGAGCAGGCCGACGTTCTCCGACAGACACTGGACGACGACATCCCCGCTGTCCCCGTAGTCGGATTTCATCGCGTCACAGACCGCCTCGTTGCCGTCGCTGACGAGCACGAGTTCCGTCTCCGGATGGGACTGGCGCCGGACGCTTTCGGCGGCGTCACGCATGTCTTCGTAACGGTCCATCGTGTGCTCGCAAACGACGACGGACACCCGCATCGTGGCTCGATGCTCGGTCGCGGGGCATAGGCGTTGTGCTCCGGCAGGTGCCGCCACGAACCGGCCGAAACCGTGGGATGACAAGGCTTATGCGCGAACTGGAACTGTCACCGCCTAATGAGCACCTGGCGCGAGCGGCTGCAGGAGGAATCCGGGCCCGAGGTCGCCTGGGACTGGCTCGTCGCCAACTACCACTACCCCTCGCTCGCCTTCCTCCTAGTCTTCGCCCTCTATACCCGCGTCGTCTCCTGGGGGAACTTCCGTACGCAGGGCACCATCCTGTACAGCGGGAACGACCCGTTCTACCACCTCCGGTCCGTGCAGTACGTCGTCGAGCACTTTCCGGCGACGATGCCGTTCGACCCGTGGACGAACTTCGCGCTCGGCACGTCGAACTCGCAGTTCGGGACGATCTTCGACCAGCTGATCGCCGCAGCCGCGTTGATCGTCGGTCTGGGGAACCCAGACGAGCAACTCGTCAGGCTCGTCACCCTGTTCGCACCGGCCGTTTTCGGCACGCTCACGCTCGTCCCGGCGTACCTCATCGGCCGCCGGCTGGGCGGACGGTTCGGCGGCGTCATTAGCGCGGCCGTCGTGGCCTTTGCGACCGGCCGCTTGTTCGCGAACGGGTTCGTCGGCACCCCCGACCACCACATCGCGGAGGCCCTTTTCCAGGCGATCGGCGTGCTGGGCATGATGGTCGCCGTGTCGGTCGCGCAGCGCGAGAAGCCGGTCTACGAACTCCTCGCCGAGCGCTCGTTCGGGGCGATGCGACAGACCCTCGGGTGGAGTCTCCTCGGGGGTGCCGCCGTCGGCGTCTACCTCCTCGTCTGGCCGCCTGGCGTGTTACTGCTCGGCATTCTCGGTGTCTTCTTCGTGGTGTACCTGAGCACGATCTTCCTGCGTGGGCGAAGCCCCGAACACGTCGCGATCGCGGGAACGGTAGCCATGCTCGCGACGGCAGTCATTACGCTCTCGACGATCAACACGTTGAGTATTGACGCCACGGGTCGATCACTCCTCCAACCGGGCCTTGCCCTTGCCATCGCAGGCGGTTGTGCCTTCATGGCCTGGCTGGCCAGAGTCTGGGACGAGCGTGACCTTCCCCGGCTGGCGTACCCGGCGACCGTGGCGGGGATCGGCGTGGCCATCGTCGGCGTCGTGGCTGTCGCCCTGCCGTCTGTCTATGGGTTCTTCCTCAATAACGTCCTCCGAGTGATCGGACTGGGTCTGGACCGATCCCAGACGGCGGCGACCGTCGGCGAGATTGCCCCGCTGCCAATCGGTGAACTAACCCAGTACTACAAACTCGCCATCGTGATCGCGATCGCGGGCTTTTTCGTAGTGCTGGTGCGGCAGGTCGTCGACGACGAGCCCAGCGCGGAGCAGGCTCTCATGGCCGTTTGGTTCCTGTTCGTCGTTCTCGCGTCGCTCACCCAGCAGCGCTTCGCCTATTACCTCACCATCCCGATTGCCGGCTTGGTGGCACTGTTCGTCGGTTCGATCGTCACCTACGTGAACAGAACGAGCGACACGGACTCGATCGAAACTCACCAGGTCATGACCGTCGGCGCCGTGTTGCTGGTCGTACTCGTGCCGATGGTCGCCTTCGCGCCGACGGCGATTGGCGGCGCGAGTGCGAAAGGGCCCGGCGGGGGGATCCAGGGCTGGCAGCCGAGTCTCGACTACCTCGAATCTGAAACACCAGCACCGGGCACGTACGCGAACCCCGACGGCGAGCCGATGGAGTTCCTCGGCACGTTCGCCCGAACGGACGACTACGACTACCCCGCCGGCGCTTACGGTATCCTCTCGTGGTGGGACTACGGCCACTGGATCACGACGAACGGCGAGCGGATTCCGGTCGCGAACCCCTTCCAGCAGGGCGCGAACGTCGCCGCGTCCTTCTTGCTCGCGGAGAACGAGACGGCGGCAGCGTCCGCCCTGGCCGAACGCGAGGAACCCGACGCGAAGACGAACATCGTGATGGTGGACTGGAAGATGGCCGAAACCGAAACCGCCGTCGGGGGGAAGTACTTCGCACCGCCCGAGTTCGTCGACGAGGTCGCACGTAGCGACTTTTACTCGCGGATCGTCGACCGGCAGACGCTCCAAGAGACCGGCAATCTGGTGCAGTCGACACTGATGGTCCGCCAGAAACAGCCTTACTACGAGTCGATGCTCACGCGGCTGTACCACTATCACGGGAGCGCCGCCGAACCGGAGCCGTACGTCGTCGAGTGGCAGGGCCAGGAACAGCCCCTCAGAAGCGGGGGAACGTTCACCTTCGCCGCGGACAATACCGACGGCCCGTCGCCGGTGATCAGGCGATTCCAGACGGTCGATGCTGCGCGGGAATACGTCGCGGAGGCGCCGCAGGTGCGGCAGGTCGGCGGGATCGGCACTATCCCGAGCGAACGGGTGCCAGCGCTCGAGCACTACCGGCTGGTTCACACCAGTCCGATCTCCGCACTCCAATCAGGCGCCTATCAACAGGCCCGCACCAGGACGGTCCAGCAGACCAACCTGCAGCAGGTCCTCGGCGCCAACGTCACGCGAGGGCAGGCGCTGAACTGGCTGCTCGACACCACCCCGAGCTGGACCAAGACGTTCGAGCGAGTCCCCGGCGCGACCATCTCCGGGACTGGCCCGGAGAACCAGACAATCCGAGCCTCGGTCGAACTCGATCCAAACGCGGGCACGAGTTTCACGTACACTCAACAGACCAGAACTGACCAGGACGGCTCATTCAGTCTGACCGTCCCCTACGCAACAACTGGCGACGGCGAGTGGGGCGTCACGGAGGGGTACGCCAACTCGAGCGTGACGGCACTTGGACCCTACAACGTCACGACGGCCACGACGGTGAGCAACGGCACGGCGACTCGGTGGGCCGGGCAGGTAGACGTGACCGAAGGTCAGGTCCTCGGCGAGGACGACTCGCCGGCCGAGGTGACGCTCGAGCGGGAATCCACGGAGCTCAGTATCTCCTCGGGCGGCGATCAGACCGGGTGACACGTGCCCGACGAGAGCGCGAACGGTGAGGCCGGGAGGGCCACTGCCGCACCGAGCGACTGGCTCGCCATCTACCTCAAGGGGATCGCCATGGGCGCAGCGGACACGATCCCGGGAGTCTCGGGCGGGACCATCGCGCTGATCACCGGCGTGTACGAGCGGCTGGTCACGGCCATCGCCGCGCTCGACCCGGGGCTGCTCGTCGCCATCGACGGCATCCACCGTGCGGCCGGGCGGCGGCGGTTTGTCGACTCCCTCCGCGAGCGGGACGTCCACTTCCTGATCGTCCTCGGACTCGGGGCGGTCACGGCAGTCGTGGCACTCTCTCGCGTGATGCACGCCGCACTCGACGGGTACCCCGCTCCCACCTTCGCGTTCTTCTTCGGCCTCATCGCCGCCTCGGCGGTGGTCCTGTACGGGGAGCTGTCGGTGGACACGGTTGGGGCCCTGGCTGCATCGGTCGGCGGCTTCGTGATCGCGTTCTGGCTTTCGGGTGCGACCGCCGGGGGCGGGCTGTCACACGACCTGCCGCTGGTGTTTCTCACCGGCGCGATCGCCATCACCGCGATGATCCTGCCCGGGGTCTCCGGGGCATTTCTGCTGCTCCTGCTCGGCCAGTACGAGTACCTCACGGGCGTGCTCACGCGGTTCGTCGACGGTCTGCTCCGGATGGTGTCGGGCGGCGGGAGTCCAGGAACCGAGGGCATCGTCGTTGCCGTCTTCCTTACGGGGGCAGTGCTCGGATTACTCTCCGTCGCGCGGGTGATCCGTTGGGCCCTGGACAGCTACCGCCGGGCCACGCTCGCGTTCCTCGTCAGCCTGATGGTCGGCTCGCTACGGTTGCCGGTTCGCGAAGTCGCCGAGGCGGTCGGGACCTGGACACCCGCGGCGGCAACCGCCGTTGTCGCGCCCGCGCTCTTCGGTGCCGGGGCGGTACTCGTCCTGGATCGCTACACGTCCGACCTCGAACTGTAAGGGATAGTTCTTTGTCGTGCCGGCCACCCACCGAAACCAGCTATGGCGCCGAGACACGGCCGTGACCAGTCGTGGTAGTCGACGTCTTCACGATCGAGGCGGTCCTCGCCGGCCTCGCCGGCGGGGCGCTCGGGGCGGCCGTCGGCGCTTTGCCGGCGTTGAGTCTGGCGGGCTTGCTTGTCGTCGTGGGTGAGACGATCGAGGCAGTTGGCCGGGCCATCGGCGATCCCGGGGCTGCGGTGGGCCTGGACCTGACGGCCACGCTGGGCCTCGGGCCCGCCCTTGGCCCGCACGTCGCCTTTGCCGGCGGCGTCGCCGCAGCAGCCTACGCCGCCAGGAACGGCCGTGTGGACACCGATACGGACTTCTTCGAAGCCAAAGACGCAACGGTACCTCTCGGCAGCCGACCGGACGTCCTCCTGACAGGGGCCATTTTCGGGGCCATTGGCGTTCTCCTCGCGCGGCTCGCCGCCGTGGCGTCCCTCCCAGTCGATCCGGTCGCGATGGCAGTCGTCCTCTCCGCAGTCGGGCACCGTATCGCCTTCGGCTATCCGCTACTCGGCCGCCTGGAGGGAGGGCTCCTCGATATGTCTCCCTACGATCGCGGCGAGCGCCGATCGATGGGGGAGGGGGCAGGGCGGCCCGCGGTCGAGCCGTGGCAGCCGGCCCACTACCCGTGGGAGCAAGTCGTCGGGCTCGGTCTCGCCGTGGGCGTCGTCGGCGGGTACCTCGGCCTCGCGACCGGGAGCGCCTTCCTCGCTTTCGGCGTCGCTGCGGCCCTGTTGCTGTTCCGCAGTGTCGGTCTCGACAGCGTTCCCATCACGCACCACATCGCCCTCCCGGCGAGTATTGCCGCGCTCGGGCTCGCCACTCAACACCCGTCCATCGCCATCGTCGGCGGCGCGATCGCCGGACTGGTCGGGGCGCTCGTGGGTGAACTGGCCCAGCGCGTCCTCTTCGCCCACGGTGATACCTACTTCGACCCGGCGTTCACGTCGATTCTCGTCACGAGTCTGCTCCTCACCGGACTCGCGATGACCGGCGTGCTCGAGCCGGGTGCCGTACCCTACCCCGTACCCTGAACGCTCTTTGTCACCCACTCGCCGAAGGCGTCAGCGAGTTCGGTCTCGTCGAACCGCTCGATACACGGCACGTCGTACGGATGCAGTTCACCGATCCTGTCGACGAGGGCGGGATAGCGCTCGGCGGTCGTCTTCGCGAGGAGAATCTCCTCGTCCTCCGCGTGGACCTCGCCCTCCCAGCGATAGACCGAGTCACACGCCACGCGGTTGACACAGGCGGCCAGGCGCTCCTCGACGAGCGTTCGGGCGAGATCCGCCGCGGTTTCCGACGGTGCGGTGACGTAGGCTGTCGGCATGCCGGGGCAGTGGACGCCCTGCGAGAAGAGCGCTCCGGGTTCAGGGACGGACCGGATTGTACGTGCCCGTGATGTCCCATACGTGCACGCAGTGTGGGTTTCCGGGGCTGTCGTCGTCGGCGCCAACCCACGTCTCCTGACCCTCGCTCCAGACTTCGGTCCGGCCGCAACGCTCGCAAACCCGGGCTTCCGGGGGGTGGACGGTCGTCATTACCGGACTGAGCGGGGCGAACACCTTGAATCTTCACAGACGTCGGGGCTCGTCGACAAGGGGCTGATCGGCCGACGTCCGCCTCGCGAGTCACCGGCTCGTCACCGAATGCCGGGGTGGACACGTCCCTCGCTCAGCTGCTAAAAGTCAGGGAGGTCATCCGGGCCGTCGTAGTCGGCTTCCCAGTCGATGTA
>CAYUFG010000099.1:0-3475 GCA_964443815.1 uncultured Halobacteriales archaeon
TCCCACGCGAGGCTCTCGCCAGGTTCGAAGCTCACCGGCTCGCCGAGCAGTTCGCGGCCTTCGTCGGTGACGGCCGCTGGCTTCAGCATGTTCGCCTCGGAGTCATACAGCCAGATACCGGTGATCGGAAAGTCGAGAACATCCCGGGCGGTGTCGACGGCAACGCGAGATATCTCGTCCTTCGACCTGGCGCGGACCAGGTTTTCGGCGGTGACTTGGAGTGCCTGAAGCTTCCGTTGCCCCGCAGCGTTGTCTATAGCGCCGAGTTGCCCGCCGCTCGATTCGAGCGCTTCCCCGCCCCCTTCGTCGGATGACCGACCCCTCGGCCGTCGATGGACATCCCGTTCGAAAGCCGCCGATGCGGCCGTCCCCAGCTCACGGAGGAACGATCGATCGCGGTCGTCGCCATCCCCGTTCCAGGCAGTTTCGAGAACCAGTGCCCGGTCGTCCTGTGATGCCGACAGCGGAACGACAGCGATCGTGCGATCCGCCTTCCCGAGCAACCGGACTTCCGACATCCGAAGCGACGCTTCGACGGTTGCGCGGACAGTTTCGAGTGCCGGACTCTCCCCTGCTCTCGCAGCCACGACGTACCCTTCATCGGTGGAGCGGACGACACACGCTGAAGTGAACTCGTCCGACGTTACGCACCGATAACAGACAGCCCGTGGACCGACGGCGACGTCCCGGGCGAACCATCCCAGGAGTCGGTACCGTTCGTTTTCCGGGTGGGCTGTCATTCGTGTTTCGTGGTGGTTGGCGGGTACATAAGAATTGGCAGGTGTTTGGCTATCACGACGTTCATCACAGGCCCATCATCGATTGGGGTGGCGTATCGCTTCGTTTGTGTCGGGTTCGGAGCGTAGACCTGCGGCGACCGGTAGGACCTGGGGGTGACACACGCGCGTGACAGACCGTTTGTTGAATCCCGCGCGCCACGAGAGGGATCGAGACGATCCGAACGGTTTTGTTTGGTCCCGGTGTTTACGTCTCGTACAGCGACGGATACGCTGCTTCTCGCTCTATCGGTCTCTTTGCTGAGTCCGGGGTCCTGTAAGACCGGGCCATACACTAGGGGGATCCACGTGGACTCGGCGGCCTCAGTCGACGGCGCGATCCGCACAAGCTTCGTCCGGGCTGGGGGTGCGTTCGGAACGGTACAGGTGTCGTCAGAGCTGTGCGGGATCCAGCGAGAGCCGGAAGTCGACGGCACAGACGCGATCCGGACCAACCACCAGGGGATTGATGTCGAGCTCCGTGATCGCAGGGACGTCGGTGACCAGCTGGGACACCCGCTGGATGGTCTCCACGACGCCGTCGACGTCACCGGGTGGCCGGCCACGCGCCCCCCTGAGCATCGGCGCCGCTGTGATCTCCTCGGTCATCTCGCGGGCTTCGCTGCCGCTGACAGGCGCGACGCGGAAAGAAGTGTCCTCGAAGACACCCACAAAGATCCCGCCAAGTCCGAACATGACGAGGTGACCGAACTGAGCATCCCGGCTCGCCCCCACGATAGTCTCAGTCTCATCGTCGATGTCCACCATCTCCTCAACGCGCACACCGAGCACTGTCGCACCAGGCTCGTGGGCCCGGGCCCGCTCGATGATCTCGCGGTATGTCTCGCGTACCGCCCCCATCGGTACGTCGACGACCACACCGCCGATGTCGGACTTGTGCACGATGTCCGGGCTGACGATCTTCAGCACCACGGGGCCGCCTAGCTCCTCGGCAATGGATTCAGCCTGGGCCGCGTCGCCGGCGAGGTCTCCGTCGGGTGTGGGAATTCCGTAGGCGTCGAGCACCTCGATCCCCTCCACGCCGACGTACTCACGACCGCGGTCGGCGCTCTCGGCGAGGACCGCCCGGACTCTGTCTGTCTCGACGTCGAACGCCGCCGGCGTGTCGTATTCGCGCTCGGCGACCGCTCGGTATCGCGCGAGGGACTCGAGACCGAAGACAGCCCGAGCGGGGTCGAAGTAGTTCGGAATGCGGTAATCGCTCAAGGCGGCTGCCGCCCGGTCGGCAGGCTCGCCACCCATCAAGCAGGCGACGACTGGTTTGCCGTGTCGCGACGCGACCTCGCCAACGACCGGCGCCAGCTCCTCGAAGTCGAATATAGCGGTCGGGACGGACATGACGACGGCCCCGTCGACTTCGGGGTCTCCGAGGACCGCGTCGATCGACTGCCGGAAGCGCTCGAGGTCGGCGTCGCCGATGATGTCAAGCGGGTTGCCCACCGCCGCGGCCGCCGGGAGTACGTCATGAAGCGTAGTCCGGGTGTCGTCGCGGTAGGTGGCCATCGAGAGGCGGGACTCGCCGACGGCATCGGCCGCAAGTACGCCGGGGCCCCCGCCGTTCGTGACGATGGCCACCGCGTCACCGTCGGGCACGGGTTGGCCGGAGAGCACGCGGCTGTAATCGAACGCCCTCTCGACCGTCGCGGCGCGAATCACTCCAGATTGCTGAAAGGCGGCGTCGTACGCGTGGTCCGTCCCGGCGATAGACCCGGTATGGGAGGCTGCGGCTTCCGCGCCTGCCTCGGTCCGACCGGACTTGATCGCGACGACCGGTGTCTCCGCCGTGACCGCCCTGGCGGTCTCGATGAAGTCTCGGCCGTCGGCAACATCCTCGAGGTACGCGAGAATAACGTCGGTATCGGGGTCGTCCCCCCAGGCCGACAGGAAGTCGACCTCGTCGAGCACAGCTTCATTCCCCAGCGAGACGACGTCGTTGAAGCCAACCCCCTGCGTCCCGGCCCAGCCGAGGACCGCCGCGACAAAGGCCCCGGACTGGCTCATGAGCGAGATCGAGCCGGCGGGCGGAGTGCCCTGTACAAACGTGGCGTTCACCCCCGCCGGGACGTTCATAACGCCGACGCTGTTGGGGCCGACGAGTCTGAGGTTGTACTGCTCCGCGATCGTAACCAGTTCGCCCTCGCGCCGTTCGCCCTCGGGGCCACTCTCGCCGAATCCCGCGGAAACGACGACCACATTCCGAACTCCCGCTTCACCTATTTCCCGGAGGACGTCGAGGACGGCCGGGGCGGGGACGCTGACGACTGCCAAGTCGACCGTCTCCAATCGCGGGACCGTCCGTATCGACGGGTAACATTCCCTTCCGAGCACGGTCTCGTACTCGGGATTGATCGGGATCACCTCCCCATCGAAACCCTGCATGTTCTCGACGAGTGCCCGGCCGACGGAGCCGGGTCGCCCCGAGGCGCCGACGATCGCGACACGATCCGGATCGAGGAGGCCGGCCAGGTCAGTCATCCTCACTCACCAACGCCGGTCCGCACGTGAGACCCGATCGCCGAGTCGCGAGCGGGGCCACGACGACAACGAGTCCGAGCAGGCATCGGTCAGTTACCCCGAGTCCGCCGCGACGCGAGTGATCGAGCGGTGCCGGCCCATCCGGGGGGCTGTGCTCACCAGACATTTATCGGTTCGTGATCACGAACCCCGGGCACTAATAC
>CAYUFG010000099.1:3575-7617 GCA_964443815.1 uncultured Halobacteriales archaeon
TGTCAACTCCGGCGGTCGGGCTGTTCCCGGCGTTGCACACGCTCGGTACGCGTCACCGCGGCCGACTCGTCGAGATACAGGCGAAGCGTCGTCCCCTCCCGTTTCAGTTCGACCAGATAGGCGCCGGCCCCGGAATCCGAGCGGGCGGCCGACCAGCGGCCTTGGTGTAGGTATTCGTAGCACTCCCACATCCCCGTGCCGAGGACGTCATCGCCATGTTCCCAGTGGAAGGCGACCGATTCGGGGTGGACCGCCGCAGCGGAGGGCAACGGGAGGCTCAGCATCCGCAGGCATTGTTGACACTGCGACACGGTGGCGAACGAGATAGGGACTGGGGCGGGCACCGGTTCCTCGTCGGCGTCGAGTACTTCCGTCGTCATGTGGCCGGCGCAGTCCGGACAGACCCCCTGTCGCATCTTGAGGACGTCCCCGGCGTGTTCCCAGATGACCGCGTCGATCAGGTCCGTCCCCCGGTGGGCTCGGATCTGGGCGGGTCTGACGCGGTACGAGAAGACCGGCCGCTCACAGTCTGTACACTCGATCATAAAATACTGGTCGTGCATCGACGCCTCGAGTGCCGGTTCGCCACAGAAGAGACAGTGGCCGTCCGTCTTTACTGGGTCGACATCCGCCGGGGCGCGGTAGTTTTCGGCTAGCACGAACCGGACCAGCTGCTCGCCGGCATGCGTGAAAGCGTAGCCGTCGTCGTGCTTCCGGAGGAAGACCCCGGTGAGCTCCCCGAGGTGGTAGGAGAGTTTGGCCGTGTTGTCGACGTCGACGCGCTCATAGATGTCCGAAAACGATAGTCTTGCCACGCCAGTCCGACGGTTCTCGTTCTGGGCGACCGCGATCGTCCGGAGGACGTCGAGCCGCGTCTCGTTCGCCAGTAGCTGAAACACCTCGCTTGCGGTCCGCTCCGTCCCCATACCCGGGTGTCAGGTCCTTGGGTCATCAAAGTAGGGACGGAAATCGTCGCTCGGTGCGTTGGCGTGGTGCGGTTGACATCCTCCACTCAAGTGCAGTCGTCGGCATTCTCTCGTAACGTGCCAATCCGTCCGATGTAAACGTACGTAAAGAGCGAGCATCGTGAATCGGCGCACCCTGTCTCTGTGCCGATCGGATACGCGTTGACCCCTGGAACCGTTCCGGCAGCTGTTAGGTCAGCATCCGATCGGATCGATCGATTGGGGTTTCGGGACTCGGCACGCTGTAGCGCCACTGAAAATTTCCCACAGGCCGTCACGAATTCCGACTGATGCGAACCTCCCGCAGGACTGTCAGATCCGAAAGCCTATGCGGTCCGCGCCCCATGTTATCAAGACCCATGAGGCCGATCCCCCACCGAGCCAAGGAGACCGACGAGGACGACGGTGCGGAGGCGGATGACTCGCTCAGCCACGAGGAGGCGATGGCTGGCGAGGAGAAGTGGCTCGACGTCCAGGAATTCTGAGCGTTCAATCGACTTCATGCGTCCCCACCGAGGCGAAACCGATTAGCCCATCGCCCGGCTCCGTCCGGCATGAACGTAGGCGTCGGGATATGACACTCGCCAAGCGCATCATTCCCTGTATCGACGTCGACCTCGACGAAGACGGCAACGCTGCGGTCTACACGGGCGTCAACTTCGAGGACCTCGCCTATACCGGCGATCCCGTCGAGATGGCGAAGGCATACAACGAGTCCGGCGCCGACGAGTTCGTCTTCCTCGACATCACGGCCTCCGCGGACGAGCGGGAGACGATGCTCGAAACCGTCTCGGCCGTCGCCGACGAAGTCTTCATCCCTCTGACGGTCGGCGGTGGCATCCGAACGGCAGAGGACATCAAGGAGACGCTTCGGGCCGGCGCCGATAAGGTGTCGATCAACACCGGTGCGCTGGAGAACCCGCAACTCGTGAACGACGGTGCGCGGGCCTTCGGGAGCCAGTGCATCGTCATCTCGGTTGACGCCCGCCGGCGTTTCGACGAGGAGGGGGAGTACTACGCCGAGGTCGACGGCGAGTCCTGCTGGTTCGAGTGCACCGTCAAGGGCGGCCGGGAGGGCACCGGAATCGACGTCGTCTCTTGGGCCGACGAGGCTGCCGACCGAGGCGCCGGCGAGTTGTTCGTCAACTCCATCGACGCCGACGGGACGAAGGACGGTTACGATATTCCGCTTATGAGTGCCGTCTCGGAGACAGTCCGCACGCCGCTGATCGCCTCCTCTGGCTGCGGCGGGCCCGAGGACGCCTACGAGGTCCTTACCGAGGCCGACGCCGACGCGGCGCTTGCCGCCTCGATTTTCCACTTCGGCGAGTACACGATCAGAGAGGTCAAGGAGTATCTCGACGAGCGGGGCGTCCCCGTTCGGTTGTAGACAGACGATTTTCGCACACCTATTTGCGCGTCGACGACTGGAGTCGCCCGACTATCATTCTTCCAGGGGAGAATCTTGCCGTTCACGGCGGGCGTGAATCCGACCCCTCTGCTCCGACCCGCGTCCTGGTTCTCACACGGATAGTTACGTTGCATCACGTCTGGACATGATGAACACCGAGCCGGTCCGCCGCCCGCTCAAATGCACATTATCGGGACGCCGAGAACCAGACCGGTCGAGACACCTTCTCGAACCGCTGTGGTGTCTCGGTACCAAGATACCGCCGAGTCCCCACGTCGGGGAGCGGAGTAACGGCTGTGTGACCCCGCCATCTGCCCGTCATGCCGACGGGTCGTCAACCAGAGAATATCCCAATCCAGCGGCGCGATGCGGTGGGAAGCGTCGCCGTCTACGACGAGACGGAGGTCACTTGGGAACTACGTACTTCGACGGCGCGGCCCGGTCCGGCTCTGCCCCAACGCCAGTCTTTTCGTCTGGGCCCGGAAATCCGCGGGCAATGGAGTGGCGGTGTGCGTGGTGTGGCAAGCCCCACGAGTCAGACGATCCGCCGTGTGAGGAGTGTGGCCACAACAGCTTTGAGCGGGCGGTCGTCCAGGGGACCGACGTCGATTCGACGGTCGCGTGGGTCTGCACCGAGTGTGGCCGGGAGCACCCCAAGCACAACCCGCCTTGCAGCCGGTGTGGGAATCAGACACTGGAGCGCCGCGAGATCACCGTCGACGACGCCGAACTCTCCGCACCGGGCTACCGCGACCTGCTCACGCCCGGATACATCGCCGCGCTCGCCGCAGTGGTCGTCCTGGGGGGAGTCTTGCTGCTCGGGCTGGCCGGCGTCGTGAACTTGCCCGGCCTGAATCCGGGCGTTCCGGCAGTCTCCGACGTGCCGGGGAACGCTTCTCACCTCGACGATGTCCCGCTCACGGCCGTCGAGGACGCGTACCTCCGACGGGCCAACCTGCTACGGCCCGGGGCCAACCTGACGGTGCTGCACCGGAACGACCGGCTCGACGCCGTGGCGACGTACTACAACCAGCGGCGGGTCAAGGCCGCTACCGGGGAAGACACCCTACCTGCCCAGGAGGAGCTTGGGGAACTCATCGACGGCCCCTGCGGTCGGGAGGCGGGCTTCGTCGCCGAGACCGTGCCGGTGCCACAGTCGGTCGACTCGCCGGACGCCATCGGCGGTCGGCTGGCCGAACTCGCCTTCGAGAGCGGCAGGCTACAGCTTCCGGCGCCGCGCGGTCGGGCCGGCCTCGATACACACGCGCTCGAAAATCGGTCGGTGTCGGTGACGCTTTTCGCTTGTTAGGCAGCCGCTTCGTAAGCGGTGCGCAGCGACTCGGACTTCTCGATAACGCGCTCGGCGCCGGCGTCGATGGCGTCGAGCGCGTCGACGTCGGCCTCGGTTTTGACCGTGAGGATCGGGTCAGTCTGGCCCCCCGACTGTTCGGGGTTCATGTCGTAGGTTGCCGCGCTGACGCCCTCGGTCTCGAGGAGGGCACCCTTGAGCACGTTCATGAAGGTGTGATCCTCGCCCGCGATCTCGATGGAGAGCTCCGTCTCCGTTCGCTCGATGACCCGCAGTTCCATGTCCGTTCCTGGGCGACAGTGACCCATTACGCTTTCGAACGCCGACACGACGCGGTCGCCTAAGTGCGTCCGGCCG
>CAYUFG010000100.1:0-7592 GCA_964443815.1 uncultured Halobacteriales archaeon
AAGAGGACGAAATAGACCGCCGCGGCTCGTCGTTGCATGTTTTCAGCGTCGGAAGCCCCGGCCTATAACCGTTACCGTTCGCTACGCGATGGTCGCAATCCACAAGTTGGCGCACCCGATACGCCCGGACATGTCCGGCCGAATCCTGTCGGGTGCAGTGCCGTGAGTGACGTGCCTGCCCGCGTGCGGGCACACGTCGAACGGAACCCCGGCGTGCATTTTCGCGCCTTAGTCCGCAACCTCGATCTCGCCCAGGGCCAAGCCCAGTACCACCTCCGCCGACTGCGCCGGGCGGGTGACGTCGTCACCGAGGAGTACGGCGGCCGCACCCACATCTTCGCCCCCGACGTCGAGCCGGCAGTCCGGCGGCAACTGGCAGTTTGTCGCCGTGAAACCGCCCGAAACGTCCTCGTCGTGCTCGGCGGCGGCCCCGCAACCCCGGCCGCCGTCACAGACGAAGTCGACATCGCTCGGAGTACGCTCGAGTGGCACCTGGACCGGCTCGTCTCCGAGGGCCTCGTCGAGAAGCGCCAGCAGGACGGCCAGGTGGAACTCGCGCTCACCGACATACGCCTCGTGGGTGAACGCCTTGCGGCCGTCGAGCCGACGGTGCCCGAGAGGCTCGTCGACCGGTTCACCCGACTCGTCGATGGCCTGCTCTCGGACTGATTCGACGGCCGTACCACAACCGCCTTGGCCCGCCACCCCCCCAGTCCAACCAATGCCAGCGAGCCGCGGGCGGGGCGTCTCTCGCCGGGACTTCGTCCAAAGCGCGGTCGCTATCGGTGGCGTGGCCGCGCTGGCGGCCTGCCAGGGGCGTGAATCGCCAGACTTGCCGACCGGCGCCGATGACCCTGCAGGCCTTCCTGACCGCCAGCACGCCTGGAACGCCGAGCTCGGACGCGACGACCACGGAAACGTGGTCAACGCCAGACACCATACCCTGTTACTGTTCGACTACAGCACGGGGACGCCCACGGCCGGCGACCGAGAGACCGTCGACACGGCGTTCACCTCGCTGGAGCGGGCCTACCCCCGGGCCAGCGAGGGACTGCTGTTCACCGTCGGCTACTCGCCAGCGTACTTCGAGCGGTTTGACGATCCCCTGCCTCCCTCGGTGTCACTCCCGGCGCCGGAAGCCCTCGCGCCGTTCGAGGACCCGAGTTTCGACACGCCCGACGCAGTCGTCCACCTCGCGAGCAACTACGGCTCGGTGGTGCTGGCTGCCGAGGAGGCCCTGCTGGGTGAGGTTGACCAACTCAACGGCGTCGCGGTCGAGGCGTCGCTTGCGGGCGTACTCGAGCGCCTCGACCGGCGGACGGGCTTCATCGGCGACGGCCTTCCCGCAGACCACCAGGACGTCCAGGGCATTCCCGGGGACGACCCTGTTCCCGAGGACGCACCGCTATACATGGGCTTCAAGTCCGGCTACGAGCGCAACCAAGCCAGCGAGGATGCCATCACCATCGGGTCGGGCCCCTTCGCGGGTGGGACGACCCAGCACGTGTCCCGGATCAACCTCAACTTGGAGCAGTGGTACGAACAGGACGACCGGTTCCACCGCGAGGCGACCATGTTCTGTCCCTTCCACGCGGCGAACGATCTGATCGAGGGGTCCGGGGACAACCTCGGGACGAACACGGGCATCACCGAGAACGACTGTCCGGCGCACGTGGAACGTGACGCCCGCGAAACGGGCGTCGTCGGGCACTCCCAGAAGTCCGCCCGGGCGAGGGACGCCGATGGCAATCCCCGCATCCTCCGGCGGGACTTCGACTCGACCGACGACGGCCGCGCCGGCGTCCACTTCGTGTCGCTCCAGCGCTCGATCGCTGACTTCGTGGAAACCAGGGAGGCCATGAACGGCACAGACCTCACTGACGGCGCCGTCGGTCAGCGGTCGAACAACGGCATCCTACAGTACATGCGGGTGATTCGCCGGGGCAATTACCTGCTGCCGCCCCGGCGCCACCGCGCACTGCCGACACCGAGCCCGGCCTGATTCGAGTGGCGTACCAGAACGACGATCACCGGCGAAGCCGGAGACTCGGCTGATGCACCGACGCGAACTGCTGGTGGCCGGGGCTGGAGCGGTCGCTGCTGGACTCGCCGGCTGTGAGCAGCGCCAGGTGTCGACCGGTCCAACCCCGCTGGAGGATCCGCCGGACGCGGTCTACGTTCCCACCCACACCGACGAGATGACCCACGTGGCGACACAGTCCGCCGGTCGGCTCCGCTTTGCGCTCTCGTACGCCCAGCCCCACACCTTCTGGCTCTTGACCGGGACACGAGTCCGTCGCGTCGAGGTGGCGGACGAGGACGCGTTACACCTCATGCTGACCGTCTGGGACGACGAAACCGGCATTTCACTCCCTGCCTCCAACGCGACGGCGACGATCACGAGGAACGGCGAACAAGTCGTCGAGAAGTCATTCTGGTCGATGCTCTCCCAGCGGATGGGCGTTCACTTCGGGGACAACGTCGTCCTCGACGGAAACGGCACGTATACAGTCGACGTCCGGTACGGGCCCGTGGAGTCCCGACTCGCGGGTGACCTCGCCGATTTGGACCCGAGCGTGCGCTCCATCTCCACCGATCTCGGATACGAGAAATCGACCGTCGCCGCCCTCGGGATCGAGGAGCTCGGCGACCGGGCCGGGCAGCGCGACGCCGTCTCCCCGATGGATATGGGGATGCTGCCGGTCTCCCAGCTGCCCACGGTCGACGCTCTGCCGGGCCGCCTGCTCGGATCCGGACGGAGTGGCGACGCTGAGCTCGCCGCGACGGCCCTTCCGGCCCCACCCACGGGGATCGATGGCGACGGCCCGTACCTCGCCGTTTCGCCGCGAACACCATACAACCGGTATCCGCTCCCGTTCGCGTCGTTCTCGATCGGCCCCGACGGCGAGACGCCGCTGGTGTCCTCGATCGATCCCGACCTCGGCTTTCACTACGGACGCGTACTCGACGGCGAGCCCGACACTGTCCGGGTAACTGTCGACGCACCGCCACAGCTGGCCAGACACGAGGGCTACGAGACGGCCTTCGTCGAGATGGACCCGATCAGCCTCGGGAGCGACTCGGGTTAGGCGGTCGCGCGCCTGGCCGTGACCACTGCGGCGACGACGAGCGCAACCATTACCACGTCGAGTCCGTGTTCGACGAGATGGTGGATGCCGGGGTCGAGGCCACCCTGCAGCGACAGGACTCCAACGAGCGCCCTTGCAAGTACCGCGAGCACGGCGAGCGCGACCAGTAGGTAGGGGATCGACCTGCGCCTGGCCAGCGCTGCGAGCGCCAGCCCAGCGACGAGCGCCGCACCGAGTCCGCCGACGATCAGCACGATCGAGAGCGCGGGCGAGGTGGCCGTCGCGTGCATCGCGACGGCAGCCATCTCAGCCCTCGCTCGCGAAGACGGCCGTGTCGAGGCCGACCGCCTCGGCGTCGGCCAGGGCCCGTTCCGCGGCCTCGTCGACGTCGAACTCGCGGACTACTTCGCCATCGCGAACGAGTGGTTCGAGCAGTGCCCTGGCACCGTCGGGCGGTTGCTCGTCCGCGCGGAGACTCACGTGGTCGCCGTCGGCGGTCCGGTAGACGTCTCGCGGCCCGTCGAGTTTGCCCCGCTTGGCGGCGGGCTCGCCCTCCAGGGCCGTGATGTCCAGCGCCAGGTCGAGCGGATCGGCGTTGCTCACGTGACTGCCGACGCCGAAGCCCTCGACGATGTCGCGCAGTTCGCGCTGGGCGGCGGGGTCGATGCCGCCCGAGGCGAAGATGCCGACGTTCTCGAAGCCGCGCTCGTCGAGCTTATCCCGGACCTCCCGACAGATGTGCCGGAAGTCACCCCGCCTGGACCCCGTGGTGTCGAGCCGGACGCTCCCGAGGTCCTCGACGGCGCGGGCAGCGCGGAGGCTCTCCTCGACCTCGTCGTCGTAGGTGTCCGCCAGCGCGATACGAGGCACGTCGGGCCCGACGGCTTCGTCGAAGGCCTGCCAGGCGGCTTCCTGGTTCCCCCGGCCGAAACAGATCACCAGCGCGTGGGGCATCGTGCCGCCGGCCTCGACGCCGATTACCTCGCCGCCGGCGACGTTTGAGATACCGTCGAGCCCGGCGACGAGTGCGCTGCGTTCGATCATGGCCGCGATCGACGGGTGGACGTGGCGCGTGCCGAAGGAGAGCACGATCGACTCGGGCGCGGCGAGCCGGGACTCGAGGGCGTTCGTGGCGACGCCGGTGGCGTGGGAGAGAAAACCGAGCAGCGCGGTCTCCAGCCTGCAGAATTCGAGATACGGGCCTTCGATTCGCATGACGGGCCCGCCGTCGAACAGTTGCCCCTCGGGGATGGCGTCGACGTCGACGTCCCGGCCGGCGAGCAGGTGGGCAGCGTCCTTCAGGCCGGCCAAGCAGTTCCACTCGCCGGATGTGAACTGGTTCGCTGTCACTTCGGCCGTGACGTGGGGGTTCCGCCCGGCGTGTTCGAGCGTCTCGACCGTCCGGTCGAAGTAGGCATCCGTCGCCCGCCCGGCCGCGATGGCGTCGGGCCCTACAATGTCGAAATCCGTCATGCCGGCGGTTTCGGCGGGGGCGATGAAAACCGTTCGTGTCCGAAGCGCGTCAGGGCCGGTGGATACCGACGAGTGACTCGGTCGTCGGGCCGTGCACGACCGTCACGCGCCGGTCGTCGATCGAGAGCCGGAAGGCGCCCCGAAAGGGGTGATCGCCGGGCAGCCGGTACCGCCCGTCGGCGAGCTGGGTGGCCTCCTCGCCTGTCATGAGCGATTCGTAGGCGGCGTGGAATTCCTGGGCGTCGGTGCGGGTGTCCCAGACCGTCGTCCAGACGTAGCCGTACTCGCTATCGCCGTGCCGATAGGGCACGAGGGTATCTCCGCCCCAGCCCGCGGCTGCGGGATGGCGGTAGCTGTATCGGGCCCCGGACTCGCCGACGCCATTGGCCCGGAGCATGGCGAAGATCGACGCCTCCCCAACCGTGTCAGCCACCGGATCGTGATCGAACCGCCGCCAGTTCCCATTGGACCGATCCGGGACGCTCACCTCGACGGGCGCCTCGTCCGGATACAGACCGGGGTGGCGGATCTGCTCGGTACTCGCCGGGTAGGGGGAGTAGAGTCGATTCAGGGCGTCGTTCCCGCCGCGGTCGGCGATTCGGTCGACGAACTCCGGGCCGACCGCGTAGGGGAAGTAGATGACCGTGAAGACGTTCTGGCCCCAGCGGTCGAGCGAGCCCCCGCCGCCCCCGCCACCGAGTTCCGGTACGCAGCGCCAGCGCCCGCCACACCGATCGGCGTAGATGGCCTCGAGGCGGTTGGCCTCACCCTCGACGACGCCGTTGCGGGCGAGCTGGCCGTCCTGCGTGTCGGGGATGCCCCCGAGACCGAAGTGCTGGTCCTGCAGCGCGTGGACCAGTTCGTGGACCAGCGTGCCCCGCGAGAGTTCCGGACTGTCGCTGTCGCTGACGATGACGACCTCGTTCGACCCGGGCGAATAGAAGCCGATGACGCGCGAGCCGAGCGCCTCGTCGAAGACGGATTCGACGTCGGTGTCGGAACCGACCAGGAACAGCGCCTCCCAGACCTGGTTGTTCCAGGCGGCGTGGACGGGGTCGGACTCGTTGGAGCGATTTGCCCGATACTGTGCCCGGCTGATCACCCTGGTCGAGACCGGTTCGCGAAACTCCAGGCCGCGCAGTACCTCGAGCCGTGCCATCGCCCGTGCCGTGACCGCCTCCCGCTCGGAGGCGTTGAGGCCGTCACTCGCGTCGAGAGCGATGGGATCTGTCGAGGCGTAGCCACCCTCCCAGCCAAGCCGGTTGTCGTCGTCGGGGTGCTCGGCCGGGGCGGTTCCGGTACAGCCGGCAAGCACAGCGAGCAGCGCCAGGCCGAGGAGCAGGACGCCGTGTCTCATCTGGCCTCCGGTGCGACCTCGGCAAGCGATTCGGCGGAGCGAGCAGCGGCTACGGTAACGGCGTCCCCCTCGACGTCGACCACGTGGGCGCCGGCGAAGGGACTGTCTTCGGGTAGCCGCCAGTGACCGTCGTCCGTCGGTCGCCCCCCGCCCCAGTGTTGCAGCAGGGCCCGGTAGGTCTCGGCGAACCGCTCGGCACTACCGGTGGAATTCCAGGTGAGCCGCCACCGGTAGGCCGTCTCGTCGTTCCGGTGATAGACGTGCAGTCTGTCGCCGGTCCAGCCACGCACCGCGTCGAGGTCGTAGTTGATCGGATCGGTCCTGTCGACGCCCGTCGGCCCGAGGTTGAGGAGTTGCTGTGGGGGGACGACGGCGGACTCGTTGTAGTCGTCGTAGACGGTGTACCCGAGCATCGCGACAAGCCCCGACTGCCCGATGCGGGCGTGGGCCGGGCGGTCCGGCGGCTCGACGCGAGTCCATCCGTTCTGGAGGTCGTCCTCGAGGTCGATGTTCCGTGGTTCGAACGACCCGTACCGGTCGGGATAGATAACCTCGGTCGCGGACCCCGGCGGCGATTTATAGGCATCGTCGACGCGGTCCCAGCCCCCGTCGGAGCGGAGGTGCGAGACGAATCCCGGTCCGTCGCTGTACGGGAAGAATTCCATGAGGTAGATGCCGATGTGTAGTCCGGCGTTGTCCGTCGACTCGCCGTCCTCGGACGACCCGGCCGACGGCGCTTCGATGCACTGCCACTCCTCGCCACACCGGTCGAGGTAGGCGAACTGGACCGACTGGGGGTCCCCCTCGACCAAGCCGTTGCGGCCGTTGTGGGCGTCGCGGCTGTCCACGTTCGGACGGTTACCCAGGTCGAAGTGCTGGTTCTGCAGCGCGTGGACGAGTTCGTGTGCCAGCGTCCGCTCGCTCTCGAAAGTCGGCGTCGCCGAGTCGGAGACGATCACGATGGCGTCGCGATCGGGGCTGTAGTAGCCCGCGACCGAACGGTTGAGCGAGTCCTCCTGGGTCTCGATGGAGTCGGCCTCGTTCCCCACGAGGAACAGCGCCTCAAACTTCGCGTTGTCGAACCGCCGGAGCGCGGGATCCGTGTCACCACTGCCCCCGGCGCTGAAGTTCGACCGAGAGATGACTGAAATGTCGACTGACCCCTCGAACTCTAGACCGCGGACCTTCTCGACCCGTGCCTTTGCCCGGGCAACGAGGGCGTCGCGCTCACTCCCGTTCAGTCCGTCGTCGTTGTCGAGGTCAAGGCTGGCGTTGTGCCAGTAGCCGTCCTCCCACCCGAGGACGTCCTGCTGGGGCGACGCGCGCGGCTCCGCAGCCTCCATGGGCGCCCCACAGCCGGCGAGCAGGAAGAGGAGGGCAAGACCGAGGAGGACGGGGTACCGCATTGCGGTGGGGTTGGGCTGGCCGGGGAAAAGTCGACCGCCTCCGCATCTGAAGAGTTTTTCCCTTCAGTAAGACACTTTGTCGTCCGAATTCTATTCACGATCATGGAACCGGACGACGCCGCGGTCGTGGTCGTGGACATGCAGAACGCGTTCTGTCATCCCGACGGGAGCCTCTACGCACCCGGATCCGAGTCCGCCATCGATCCGTGTGCGACACTGGTTGACCGGGCCCGAGACGCCGGGGCGTCGGTCGTGTTCACGCGGGAC
>CAYUFG010000101.1:0-7579 GCA_964443815.1 uncultured Halobacteriales archaeon
AGCAGGTACGACTCGCTCGTCCTGGTGGCGTCCATCGGCGAGTACATGCACTCGACGCCGGCTTCTTTCACCCGCTCGACGGACGCCACGGACCGTTCCATGACGTCCTCGCGCGAGGAGTGCATCGAGTCCTCTATCTGGACGTCGCTCGTCGACACGAACACGTGGACCATGTCGACGTCCGCGTCCAATGCGGCCTCGATGTCGCCTTCGATCACCCGCGCCAGCCCACAAACCGTCGTGTGGCTGGCTGCCGCGATGTCCCGCACCGCTTCGAACTCGGCGTCCGAATTGACTGGGAACCCGGCCTCGATCACGTGGGTACCCATCTCGTCGAGCAGCGCCGCTATCTCACGTTTGTCCTCGTACGAGAATGACGTCCTGGGCGTCTGCTCGCCGTCGCGGAGCGTGGTGTCGAAAATCCGTGCCTCGGAAATCTCGCCAGTGCTATCGAGCGTGCCCTGGAAGAACTCGATCCGCCGGGGTGTCCGACGAATCCTCCATGTTTGGCATAAGCAACTGTATCTGGGACGTCGACTCCACATAAACCTGTCCCCTCGAGGCGGTCGCGTCGCGCGGCAATCCTGGCTCTGCAGCCAGACCACTCGCGAGTCGTGGGCTCGAGTGGGTTATGGTAGGTACACAGGTTCGGTTTGATTTCCTCCCACGAGTGTAGTCGTGGGCGGCTCCTCAGTCCGCCGGAATATTTGCACCGTCAGTGCTGTGGTCGGTGCCCCAGCAGCTTTTTGCCCGCGCCCGGCGAGCAGACCGATATGACAGACTTCGACGGCCTCGACTTGCAGTCCGTCGAGGACGAACTCGTAGAGGAGACCGAGGGTGGGGGCACGGACCGCATCGTCCTCGGCGTCCTCGATGGGACGACGCCCCCCGAGGAGTGGGTCGAGACCGTCGACGCGGGCGCTGCGCTCGTGCTGAACGTCGAAGGGGATCTCAACGAACTCGCAGCGGGCTTCGCGCGGGACGTCAAGGAAAGCGGCGGCGAACTGATGCACTTCCGAGACTTCCTCGTCGTGACGCCGCCGGGCGTCGCCATCGACGCCGACAGGCTGGAGTGACCGGTAACCCTTTCCCAAGCGCGGTCCTCCCCGCTCCCATGAACGAGAACCTGATGGACATCCTGTGCTGTCCGGTGGACAAGTCCGACCTTGAACTTTCGGTCGAGGAGACGGACGGCGACGAGATCGTCGAGGGAACACTCACATGCACCGAGTGTGGAGAGGTCTACCCCATCGAGGATGGCATCCCCAACTTGCTACCGCCTGACATGCGCGACGACGAGGAAGCGACAGCCTGAGCGGCCCTGAAGCTTTTTCTCCCCTCCGGGCCCATCACCGGGCGTGCCAGCAGACCTGCCCGTGCACGTCAACCGCGACGAGCTCCACGCCGTGGACGTGCAGCCGTCGTTCGAAGCCCACGACTCCTTCGACGTGCGTCTCGTCAATCACGGCGAGTCGATCCACGTCCACCTCCACCTCGACGACGGTCTCTCCAGGGTTGCGCGGATCGACGCATCCAACCACTACGTCGAGGGCGACTCCGAGCGCGTGGTCCGGGTCGAGGTCGACGACGCGGCACTCGGCGGCGAGCCGATCCGCGGCAAGATCAAGGTCGCCTCCGCCTACGGTGCCGAGACCCGATGGGTGGACGTAACCCTCGACGAGCCAGCCCAGGAGGACGACTCAGTCCGAGTCGACGAATCGCTCTCGACGCCGGCCCCGACAGCGCCCGACGACGAACCCTCGGCGCTCGCGCGTCCGGAGGTCCCGGTCCTCGCCCTGGGCGCACTCGCACTGTTCGTCGCCCTCGTGGCGGCAGTCGTCCTCGGGGACACGCTCGTCCTCGTGGGATCGCTGATCGTCCTGGCCGGCGTGCTCGTGGCGCTGTTCTTCCTCACGCGAGGGTGATCAGTTTGGCAACCGCACCTCGCCGTCGGGCTCTCCATACTTCGCCTGGAGATAGCGTACCCGCAACGGATTCGCCCCGTCGCCGACGTCGCCGAGCCGGACCGTTTCACCCGCAGCCGCAGCCTCGACGATCCGTTCGAGCTGTGCCCGCTCCGCGTCCGATAGTCCGCCTTCGCTCGATTCACGCTCCATGAAGGCGATTTCCCGTGCGGCTGCGATCACCAACGAACATGGCTCCCGACAGGGGAACTCACCCGCGCCGCGTGGCACGTCAAGCGGCTCGTCCCCGGCCTCGTCCCACTCGCGGCGCTTCACACATTGGGAGTCCACACAGCACGCCTCCGCCAGCCAGGCCACGGGGTCGCCAGCCAGTTCGTCGACGACGTCGTAGATGCCGGTCTGCCGCCCGGCGGCCTCCCGCCAATTCGTGACGTCGAGTTGGCCCTCACGTTCCCGGTGCCAGTTCGCTATCGTCGCTGGGTAGACTGCGTTAACGGTCTCGACGAGCGTCCCCGGATCGAGGTCGGCGGTTACCCAGCCGGTCGGCAGTGTCGGCGCCGTCGATAGCGGCCGGTACGTACCGTCGCCGTTCACCCGAACGTGATCACGTACCTCGGTTGGGTCCCGGTATACCGAGAGCCGCGCCCGTGGGACGGTCGCATCGTCGACGTGGCGGACGGCGTACCGGCGACGATGTGAGCGGTCCGTCCTGACCGTGATCCTGAGCTGGCCCCACTCCTCGGCCACGCCGGTTCGAAGGTCCTCGAGCCGCTCGGTCACCGGGCGGTTCCCGGCGGTCTCGACCCACCGGAGGAAGTTCCAGCGCGCGGCAGCCTGGGGCATCAGCTGGTGCCAAACGTACCACTCGCGCACGTAAGCGTCGTTCTCGCGTGCGCGATTCCGGAACGCGGACCCAGAGAGGCGCGTGTGAGTCTCGCCGGGAACGGAGAGACGGTAACCCCCGTCCGTCGAGGTCGCCTCGAGCCCATCGAACGAGACACCGTCCTCCGCAGCGTCGACCAGGGCTCCGACAGCAGCGTCGATCATCTTGGTCCACCGTCCAACACGCCAGGATCCACCGCCAAACCGGCGTCTGCGGCCCGCTCGAGGATCACAGACGCTACGAGCGGTTCCGTCCCCACTGCGCCGGCGTACCACACCAGCTGTCCGTCGACGACGGCGGGGACGTCGTACCTCCCAGGTGGTGCCCCCTCCGAACGAAGACCGACGTCCCCAGGAATGTCCTCCTGGGTGTGGTAGCCGTCGGCCACGAATAGCGGCACCAGGACGACGTCCTCGCTCTCGAAGTATTCCGGCAGGTCGTCGACCTCGGGGTCCTCGTCCATGTAGAGCGCGCGGACCTCGTCGAACCGACCCCGCTCACGGATGCGGTCGGCGTGGTACTCGATGGCCATCGCGGAGTGTTCGTTCCGGTCGGTGCCGTGGCCGACGACGGCCAGGCCCGTACCGGGCCCAACCGAAGGGTCACCTGTTACCGACTCGGCCCGACGGACGATCACGTCGGTCATGGAATCGTGAGTGCCGACGGGCCCGCAGTAGTGGACCGTCTGCCCGGTGTCGGCGGCAGTAAACGTCGCTGCGGTTGCGTCGAGACCGCCCGAGTTCCACGCCGTGGAATCCCAGCCCTCGAGGCGGAGTTCCCGCGGAATTACCTGCTCCGTGAAGTACCCCTCGCTGACGAACAGGGGGACGACGTACACCTCGTCGGCGTCCACCGTCCGCAACGCCTCCCGAAAGTGGGGATCCTCCTTCCAAAACATCGCCCGGACCGATACGAGAGCACCGGAGCACCGGATGCTGTCGACGTGGTCGTAGGCCGGCCGCGCGGAGTCGGGATTCTTGTGAGAGCCGTGGGCGGCGACGAGGAGGGCAGCCATTGGGGGAACCTTGACCCGGTCGAGTTTAGGGGTTGTGTCCGGGCAGGGCCAGGCCTTTGACGGTTGGCCGCCAGGCAATGCCATGGATCCCGATCTCACGGCGCTTGACACCCACCTCGGCGACCGGGGGGTCGACGCCTACCTCCTCGACGCCGACGGTGACGACGCCGACCAGTACTACCTCTCGGGCTTCCACGCACCGGATCCGTTCCTGACGCTCTACGATGGCACGGTGCGGCTGCTGTTCGCCCGGAGCCTCGAGTTCGCCCGCGCGAGGCGGGAAAGCCGGGCCTCGACCGTCGAGCGGCTGACCGACTTCGGGTACGGCAAACTCGCCGAGAAACACGGGCCACACGAGGCCCGCACCCGGGCCCTCGCGCGTTTTCTCGACAGTCACGGCGTCGACTCGGTGGCCGTCCCCCCTCGGTTCCCCGTGGGGACGGCAGACGGCGTGCGCGATGAGGGCGTCACAGTGAAACCGGATACCGACGGAGTGGTCACGGAGATTCGCGCGACGAAGACAGCCGAAGAGGTTGAACACGTCCGCAAAGCGCAGACGGCCAACCAGGCGGCGATGGCACGTGCGGAGGAGCTAATCGGCACCGCGACCGTCGACGAGGAGGGGCGGCTCCGCCACGACGGCCAGGCATTGACAAGCGAGCGTGTTCGTCGGGAAATCGAATTCGCCCTCCTCGAGCGTGGGTGTGCGCTCGACGAGACCATCGTCGCCTGCGCGGCGGACGCTGCCGACCCCCACGAACGCGGGAGCGGTCCGCTCGCTGCCGGCGAGCCGATCATCGTGGACATCTTCCCGCGGGACAAGGTAACCCGGTACCACGGCGACCTCACACGGACGTTCTGTCGCGGGGAGCCGGAGGAAACGCTCCGGAAGTGGTACGACCTGACGGTCGCGGCGAAGGCGGCCGCGCTCAGCGCCATCGAACCGGGCGTCACCGGTGAGGCGGTTCACGATGCCGCCTGTGACGTCTACGAGGACGCCGGACTACCGACACTCCGGTCAGACGAGGGAGCCGAAACGGGGTTCATCCACTCGACGGGCCATGGCGTCGGACTCGAGGTCCACGAACTCCCTCGGCTCGCTCCCGACGGCGACGAACTCGAACCGGGCCACGTCGTCACGGTGGAACCGGGACTCTACGACCCAGACGTCGGTGGCGTCCGCATCGAGGATCTCGTCGTGGTCACGGCGGACGGCTCCGAAAATCTCACCGACTACCCCGAGACGCTCGCGCCGTCGGCCTGACCGACCTCCATCATGAATATTTATTAGGGATGGGTGGTTCAGGGGAGATACGATGACCGCGCGACCCGTACGTCCGCTCAACTGATTCTCCTCCGATAGCCGCATCGCGCGAGGACCGCCCCAACTCCGACCGACCATGAGTACCAAACCACCACAGCACACCACCGAGCGGACACCCCTGCACCGAGGCAACGACAGATCGTTCGCGATGGGTCACGCCCAGCGGACGTTCGAACCGACGAACCGGAACCCGACTCCTGAAGCCTTCATCGACAAGTGGGCGGCGGCTGAGCGCTGACGTCCTCCCACGTCTGAAGACGTGGGCATTCTCCTCACACCTCCGGAAGGGACAACGCCTATCCCCGGCGGTGGCCTTCCGACGGCTATGACCGAGTACACCACGGTGTCGATCCCCAAGGACCTGGCGGACCGGGTTGACGAGACTATCGAGGGCACGAGCTTCTCGTCGACGAGCGATCTCGTGCGGTTCCTTCTCCGCAGCATCGTCATCCAGCACCAGCGCCGCGGCGAGCTCACGGAGGCGGAGTTCACAGAGATCGCCGACCAGCTCCAGGATCTCGGCTATCTGGAATGATCGGTCGACTCCACGGGCGGCTCGACGTCGAGCACCGAGAACTCCCGGCGCGATCCCCGCCGGTCGAAGGCCGCGACCGATTCCTCGTCCCAGGGCGGCACCGCGACGAACACGACTTCGTGGAGGTCGTCGGTCTCCGAGACGCCGAGATCACCCTGCGGGTGGGACACGAAACGGCCCTGGGTCTGGCCGACGGGGGTCCCGAGATCTACGCCGAAGACGGCCGAAACGGAGTCATCGTCCCGCGGGAGGTAGAAGTGCGTGAACACCGGCGTTTCGGGCTCGAGGCCGGTCTCGGGCAGGTCACCCGCGGGCGTTATTGCGAGGGGTATGGTCACGCCGTCAGGTTCGCGGTCCGCGGCCTGCCGAAGGAGCGACGTCAGCAAGCCCCGGGTTAGGTGGAGCACTAGCCGTTCTTCGTGGCGGACCCACTTAGTGCCGGGCCCCGATCAGATCGGAGACAGCAGGCGGGCATTCTGGACCGCTAGCCGGGGAAATCCCCGCCACGAGCCGTCGATGGCTGCCCGTAGCGTCCCTGTGGCGTCCTCGTGAACCCCTGAACCGTGTCCGACGAGGATGTGGTCGGGATCGAGTTCGGCCAGGGACCGGGGCGGCCGAAGCCGGAGCAGGGCGTGGACCCCGAGCGGCTCGCCAGGCGTGCAGAAAAACTGCGAGGTGCCCAGCGCCTCACCAACCACTAGCACACCGCGCGCCTCGTGGTAGAGCGCCGCCTCGTGCCAGCCGATCCGATCGACGAGCGGGATTGCCTCGTAGCCGGAATCCCCGAGCTCGCCGGTGAAGCGCCTGGTCGGCGCGTCGATGTCTTCCGCGACGCCGTCGAGCGGATGGGGGAGATGGACGGCGACCTCGTGGCGCCTGGCTATCGCGGCCGCGTCCCGTTTGTGTCGGTCGGCCTGTACGATCACACCCGCGACCGTTCCGAGCGCCGCGAGGGAGTCGTCGATGCCGTCAGCGTCGACGGGGTCGACCACCCAGACGTCGTCGCCGGAGACGAGGGCGTGGCTGGCCCGTTGCATCGGTTCGTCGGGGTAGGCTTTCCAGCCGAACCCGCTCTCGAACTCGTCGATCCGCTCCCAGTCGGTCGCCGGCCCTTCGCCCGTGTACGGCATACCCGATGTATGGGCTCGGCACGCAAAAGCGGGTTACCCACACTACAGGTGTCGGGAGTCGATGCCACGACCCGCAGTCTGGACCAGCCCCACGGAGGGTTCATTAGGCCGCCGGCCCGAAGCTGTGACATGCTCGCGGGGCCGCGCTGGCTGGCGCTCGAGGTAAAGTACCTCGATCGCGCCACCTCGTTCTACGAGGCCTTTCTCGATCTGGACGTCGACCGTGAGACCGATACCGAGGCAGCGCTGGCTGTCGGCGACGCCGAACTGCGCCTACGGACGCCGAGCACCGTCCCCCGCGGCGGGCTCCATACACACTACGCGCTCGCCATCCCGTACGCGGCCTATGACGTCTGGTACGACCGCCTCGCCGAGCGGTTCGACCTCGAGGAGGCCACTTTTGGCGACGCCAGCTCGCTGTACTTCTACGACGTCGACGGCAACTGCGTCGAACTCGGTCAACGGGAAGTCTCACACCCCAACGGTGGTATTGCGGGTCTGTTCGAGGTCGTCTTCGAGGTCGAAAACCTGGAACCGGCGACGGACTTCTACGAGCGGCTCGGCTTCGAGACAGTCGACCGCGGCGGCGAGCGTCGACGGGTCCGGCTGACGACCGGTGACCTCGACATCGAACTCTGGGAACCACAACTCGGCATCGCAGACGGCCGCGGCGGTGTCCATGTCGACCTGGGCGTTGGAGCAGCCGATCCCGCCGCGGCCGCAGACGCAGTCGCCGAAGACGCAGTGGCAATGACCACAGTTGAGGA
>CAYUFG010000102.1:0-7455 GCA_964443815.1 uncultured Halobacteriales archaeon
CACTGCCGCTGTCGGACCGGGTCTTCCTCCCCCAGCGGTCGAAGGGGGGTGCGATGCTCGCCCGCGTCCCGCGTTGTTCGAACACGACGACGAGCGTGCACCGACGGGTGTGGCTGTGTGTCGAATCGGGAGGGGCGGGACACGCCGAACCAACCGTAACGGGACGTCGTCTGCGGAGTCCGGAGCCGCCGTGTCCACGGCGGATGCGAGCTCCGAGACAGGAAGCCCCGGCCTCGAATAGCGGAGGGCCGGGGAGGCCCGAGCGCGGTCGGTCGGGGGAGTTCACCAGGGTTGGGTCGGTTTTTTACGGGCCGGGTGCCACCGGCCGGCCATGACCACCGGACTGCTCGTCCCGTCGATGGTCGAGGACGTGTCGGAGTATGCCGTCCGCGCCGAGCGGCTCGGCTACGACCGCTTCTGGACGGGCGAACTGTGGGGTCGGGATGCCTTCGTCTCGTTGACCGCCGCTGCCTGTCGAACAGAGGACCTCGAGTTCGGCACCTCGATCATCAACGTCTTCGGGCGATCTCCGGCGACAATCGCGCAAGGAGCCGCGACGCTCCAACGCGAGAGTGGCGGCCGGTTCACGCTCGGGCTCGGGACGAGTACGCGCAAGGCCATAGAGGACCTACACGGCATGGAGTGGAAGCGACCGGCTCGCCGGACCCACGAGGCCACCGAACTGACGAAGCGGTTCCTGACGGCAGATGGTCGGGTCGATTACGATGGCGAACTGTTCGACGTCGCGGACTTTCCGAGCCAAGATACCGCGGTCGACGTGTTTACGGCGGCGCTCGGCCCGGCGATGCGTCGCGCGACTGGCCGGACCGCTGACGGCTGGCTGCCCCACAACATCCCCTTCGAACGCCTACCCGAGGCCTTCGACGAGATAGCGGACGCGGCACGCGAGGTCGGACGGGATCCCGAGAGCTTCGAAGTGGCGCCCTACGTCCCCGCCGCCGTCGCGAACGATCCGGCCGAGGCCCGCGACATCATCCGGAGCCACGTCGCGTATTACGCGGGCAGCGGGGCCGGATACCGCCGGGCGATCGGTGCACACTTCGACGAGACAGAGGCCATCGCCGAGGCCTGGCAGAACGGGGACCGCGACCTCGCCAGGGAACGAGTTACCGACGAGATGGTCGACGCTCTGGGCGTTGCCGGCACCGAATCAGGGGCCCGCGAACAGCTTGAGCGCGTCCGCGAGGTGAGCGTCGTCGACGAACCGATCGTCGTCATGCCAGGCGGGGCAGACGAAGAAACCATGGACCGAACCATCGACGCGCTCGCACCCTGACCGCGTTCCACACACCGCATAACATCCACCAGATATGACTTTGGCGGACACGGGGTCCTTTTGGCGGTCGCGACCGAAGTGAGGTCGAGATGGTCGAGAACGTGGCGCCGGAGATGGCCGATCTCGAGCCCGAGGACTTCTACCTGCTGTCGGGCCTCGAGCAAGGCATGCGGTTCTCGAAGTGGGTGGCGAAGGAGAAACTCCCCGACTTCACTAGTTTGACGGCAGAGAACGTCGACTACCGGCTGGACCGGTGTGAGCGCCGCGGATTGATCGAGCGCAAGACCATCCAGTACCAGGGGTTCCGTCTTACATTCGAGGGGTACGATGCCCTGGCCCTGCATACCTTCGTCGAGCGAGATACCATCGACGGGATGGGGGCACCCCTCGGTGTGGGGAAGGAAAGCGACGTGTACGAAGTTCGGTCGTACAAGCCGCTCGCCCTCAAGTTCCACCGGGAGGGCTACACGAATTTTCGGGAGGTGAACCGCGAGCGCGAGTACACCGCCGATCACGAGCACGTCTCGTGGATGTATACCGCGCGGAAGGCAGCTGAACAGGAGTACGAGGCGCTCGAGACGGTATATCCCCAGGTCTCGGTGCCCCAGCCAATCGACCACAACCGGCACGGTATCGTCATGGAGCGCATCGACGGCGTCGAGCTCGCGAAAACCAAACTCGAACCGGCGCAGGTTCGGCCGATCCTCGAGTTGATCCTGGACGAAACGGCCGCCGCGTTCGAAGCCGGATTCGTTCACGCGGACATGAGCGAACATAACGTCTTCGTGACCGACGCCGGCGTAGTTGTGTTCGACTGGCCGCAGGCAGTCCCCACGGACCATCAAAATGCCGGCGAGCTGCTCGACCGGGATGTCGAAAACCTCGTGGGCTATTTCTCACGGAAGTACCCCCAGCGGACGGATGGAATCAACCCTGGACGAATTGCGGCGGCCATCCGGGACGCCGAGTTCGAAAGTCTCGACGCGCTCGCCGAGCACTGACCTGCGGTCGAATTCGGTCCACACCGACGTTGTAGCGGGCTACCTCCGGGTCCGTAACCCCATATATAAAGTATATGATGCTATACAGAATTGCGACGGCGTCCAGTCACCCACCCCCGGGTGCCCTGGATTGTGGCTTCAAATTGTTTGAATGAGAATACGTGAAGGAAACGCGTGCGACGCGGCGATAGCTGCATTTCGAATCCGTTTGGTCCGGTGAACCAGTGGTTTCGGCTCGGTTTGCCAGCATTCGCTAAACGAGGCGATGTCCCGGCACCCGGGCGGACATCCATCTACCAGTCGATACCCACAAGGGACGTTAGTCCTCCAGGCGTCGATCCGTGGTCCCATGCAACGTTGCGTAACACCAAATGGGCATTCGAGTCCCCTCGCGTCGGTAATTGTGTCCGTCCTCCGGTCGATCGTGTCGGCGGCGATGCTTCGATACCCTTAATTGCCGCCTCGTGATAAAGTGGTCAACTCGCTGGGGAACGGGCACCAGCGGGCGCCTGCCTGTGCAGGTCGGGATGTGAACCCCACACGGGGTTTGAACCACCAAAGACCCGTGGTGAAATACATGGCACGAAGCGTTTACTCGCACATCCGGTCGGCCTGGTCCGATCCGGACGACGGCAAACTGGCGGAACTGCAGTGGCAGCGCAAACAGGACTGGCGCGAACAAGGGGCCGTAGAGCGGATCGACCGGCCGACACGCCTCGACCGCGCCCGGTCACTCGGCTACAAGGCTAAGCAGGGAATCGTTGTAGCCCGCGTAAGCGTCCGGAAGGGCGGCGCCCGCAAGGAGCGATTCACCGCCGGACGGCGGTCGAAGCGCCAGGGCGTCACCCGCGTCACCCGCAACAAGAACATCCAGCGCGTCGCGGAGGAGCGGTGTACGCGTGTCTATCCCAACCTCCGGGTCCTCAACAGCTACTGGGTCGGCGAGGACGGCCGCCAAAAGTGGCATGAGGTCATCATGGTCGATCCCAACCATCCCGCGATCCAGAACGACGACGACCTCAACTGGATCTGCGACGATGTCCACGCACGCCGCTCGCTGCGCGGGCTTACGAGCGCTGGAACACAGAACCGAGGCCTCACGAAGAAGGGCAAGGGCACGGAGCACACACGGCCCAGCCGGCGACGAGGTCGGTCCCGCGACAAGTAGTCAGTCCTCGAACAGCGACGCGAGGACCTTCCGTTCAGCCGTTCTGAGGTGCTGGTGATACGTCGACGGCGAGATGTCCATGGACGCCGCAAGTTCCTCGCCCGAGGTTTCCCGGGGCCAGTCGAAAAAGCCGCCGAGGTACGCTTTCTGGAGGGCAAGGCGTTGTCGACCGGTGAGGCGCTCATGAATATCCGCGACGAGTTCCTGCCGGGTCTCCGCAGCCCGTTCGCGCTCGCGGCGGGCCAGGAGTTCAACGGACGGGTACCGATCGGCCAGTCGGTCAATCACCGCCCGTGTATCCGCCCCCGCGGGTAATTCGACGGTCACGTCCGCCCTTCCCTCCATCGCTACGATGGCTGTGGTTTCGGCCCCGTGGTCGGCGAGGAGGTCGACCACGGGTGGCGCCCCGGCCTCGAACTCCACGACGACGGTATCGTCGTCCGCGCTAAGGACAGTGACGCCGTCGACATCGGCGTGTTCGAGGGCCGTGGCAGAAATGGCGTCTGCGTCCACCCCATCAGCGACGAAGAGCATCCGAACGCCATCTCCGGTGTCTATGGTTCCTTCGTAGGTAAGGGTTGCATCCAACGTCGCGGCGAGATCGCGGTAGAACAAACCCTCGTCGGTTATCGCGAGGTCGAGTTCGACCACGCTGTCCGAGGTGAGGAGTTTTCTACCTTCGACAGCATTGATTGCTGTAGACGTGGCCCTGGCGAGCACACCCAACACAGCCAGCTCGCGCTCGTCGAAGAGGCCATGTTCCGGTGCATAGACGGTTAGAACGCCGTATCGGGTCTCGCCATAGGTCAGTGGAACGGCGACGATTTCCCCGGTACCCTCGATGGCAGCTTTGTGGACGGCTGCCTGTCCCTCGTCCGGTTCAAACCGGACGACGACCGACTCACCCGCCGACTGTGCCAGGACCGTCGGGTCGTCGGTCGCCGTCAACGGAATTGCGGCATCTGACGGCTGATCGAACCCGGCGACCGCTGCCGGGGCAATCTCCTCCGTCCTGAGGTCGGTTCGACCGACCCAGGCACCGGAGTACTGTGGAACGGCCGCGAGCCGCTCACAAACGGTGGATTCGATCTGTTCACGCGTGCGAGCCTGGAGGACCGCCTCGAGAACGTCGCCGACGAGCCCGTGGAGGCGATCGGTCAACCGTTCCACCTCCTCCCGCTGGCGTTCCACCCGAATCTCCGCCAGTTTCCGGTCCGTGATATCGATGTGCGCGACGACGATGCTCCCGTTCTCGTCCTCGGCAAGTCTCGTGGCGCGCATCAGGAACCATCGTCGTTCGTCCGGCGAGTGACACGGATACTCCAGGGTGAACAGCTCCTGCTCGCCGTCGACGACCGATTGCAGGCCCGAGAGTGCCTTGCCCGCGAACTCGTCCCCCTCAGTATCGGTCGCCTCGAAGTAGTTGACGCCGACCATATCCTCTTCAGCGGTCGGTCCGGCGCCGGCAAACTCCCGCCAGGCACGGTTCGTGAACAGAATCGTACCAGACTCGTCGAGGACCGCGATGTTGATGGGCAGCGTGTCGAGCGTCTGTCTGGCGAGCGTGTCGATCTGCTTCATGCGAGTCCGTCGTTGGCCCGTGGATCGCGGGCCAGGGCGAATAAGCGTGCCGGCACACGCAACCTTATGCGTCGCTCTCGACGACCTCGAGGCCACGGTTCGTCACCGCATTCGGATCGAGGCCGACCTCCTCCAGGAACTGTTCGTACTCCCGCTCGCAGGCCTCGGCGGCCTGCTGGCGATCGGAGGCATGATCACACAGCGCCGCGAGGTCCGCCGGTACATCGTCCGTGTAGACGATCCAGTGGTTCACAAGATCGGAGAGTCGGCGGATGGGTGAAGTAAAGTGGCCGTAGACCTCGAAATTCAGGGCGTGGTGGCCCCCGAATGGGTCGTTCATGTACTGGGCCCGGGGCATGACCTTCATCACCGCCCACTGGATCTTGTCGAGCTGGCGGGGCGGCGCCTGCTCGAGCGTGGCATTCACGGCCTTCCGGGGGTCGTCCCAGGACTCTGCGGGAATGGACACGCCGTCGAGTTCCTGGATCTCCCGGAGCGCCTCGTTCCACTGGTCGGGGGTCGGCTGTGGGTGAACCCGGTACATCGCCTCCAGGCCCCGGTTCCACTGGAGTTCGTGCGTGACGGCCTTGTTTGCCTTCAGCATGCACTCCTCGATGATGGTGTGTGCTCGGTCGCGTCGTGGATTGAGCACCAGCGAGCCGTCTGCCTTGCGCTGTTCGTGTAGCTGGTCCGCGAGGTTCCAAACCTCCTCGGTCTTCTCCACGAGGTCGTTTGGGGTGTCGGCGAGCAGGTCACCGACGTCGTCGGGATCCTCGAGGATCCGTTCGGCCTCACCGTACGTGAATCGCGCGTCGCTGCGGATGACGGACTTGTAGATATCGATGGTTTCGTAGGATAGGGTCTCCGGGTCGAGGTGCATCTCGACAGTATGGGCGAGTCGATCCTCCCGCGGGACGAGCGAACAGACCGTCTCGGCGAGTACCGGTGGCAACATGTGGACCGTGTACCCCGGCAGGTAGACCGTGTTCCCCCGCCGACGGGCCTCGGCCCACATCTCGGTGTCCGGGGTAACGTAGTGAGTGACGTCGGCGATGTGCACCCAGAGGACCACCTCCTCGTCGCGGACCTCGATCGACACCGCATCGTCGAAGTCCTGGGCGTCGATGGGGTCCGTCGTCCAGGTGGTCATGTCTCTGAGATCCCGGCGTCCATCGAGTTCGTCGGTGATCTCGCTACCCACGTCCTCGGTGCGCTCCTCGGCCTCCCGGCGAACCTCGGGTGGGAACTCGTCGGGGATGTCGTGGGTTTCGAAGAGTTCCTCGCGCTTGTTATCGAGGTGGCGCGCGAGTTCCTCGTCGACGACGACCGGGCCCTGGCCCTCGGCGGTGCCCGCGGCCGCCTGCGCATCCTCGTTTGTCATTGCTCACCCTACTCGGGGTGGCGTGTTAGGGGTATCGACCGGGATTAGGTTCGCGCTCGTCGTTCGGCCACAGGGCTACGGTTCGGCGTCGGGGGTGACCAACCCCGAGAAAGAACCGGACACGACGAAAGGTAACGTATCAGTCACGGGCCGAGGAGCCCACCGTTGAAACCTGATTGCTTAATGCGACCCGGGCGGTAGGGCGCACATGGAAATCACCGCCCGACACCACCTCCGCTCGGACGCCATCGCGGAGATCGCAGCTGCGCTCGAGGCGCAACTCGGCGTCGAACTGGACGCCGAGACTGTCGAGGAGGTCGAACTCGCGGACAGTAACCGCGACGTCGTGCTGATCGACGGCGAACCCCTGGTGTTCTACGACCGGGGCGATCCGTTCCTGACGGTCAAGGGGGCCAACGAGTACCCCCCGGACCGGCGCGTCGTAACGGTCGACGCGGGGGCTGTGGAGTTCGTCTCGAGCGGGGCGGACGTCATGCGGCCAGGGATCGTCGACGCTGACGAGTCGATCGAGGCGGAGGACCTGGTGGTGATCGCCGAGGAGACTCACGGCAAAGTGCTCGCGATCGGTCGGACCCGCGTCGCTGGCGACGAATTGACGGGGGACTCGGGCAAGGTGATCGACTCAGTCCACCACGTCGGCGACGACCTGTACGGCCTGTCGGCTTGACCCCGTCTGACGTAACACCTAAATCGGTCGCGGCGGTGACACCGTGTATGGGACTGATGAGCAAGATTTTCGGGGACGTTGGCGGCACTCGGGCGACGGGTGATTACGTCGAACTGAGTGCGGGGGATATCGAGACGAACGGCGCCGAAGCGAGCCGCCAGGTCCGCATCGCGAACATCAGCGAGAAAAACGACGTCATCGACATCAAGGACGCCGTCTACGACGGGGACGTCGTCGTCGCGGATATCACGCGCCACACAACCCAGGACCGCACGATGGAGCATATCAGCGACGAGCTCAAACAAGTTGCCCGGGAGGTCGGCGGTGACATCGTCCAGA
>CAYUFG010000103.1:0-7453 GCA_964443815.1 uncultured Halobacteriales archaeon
GGGCGGTTCTCGTAGACGTCCTGGAAGAGGTCGACCGGCGTCATCATCGCTTGGTAGGTCGCCTCGTCCCACATGCGGTCGGAGCTGATGTCCACTTCGACGCCGTCAATGCTGACGGTCGTCGCCCGCGTCATCGCGATGGCGCCCTGGCCAGCTTCCTTCGCTGCCTCGAACTCCTCCATCGAGTCGACGATGTCGTCGAGGCTCGGGACGTAGGACGTCAGGTCGACGAGTTCCTCACGCAGTTCGTCCGCGGACAGCGTTTGCGTATTCCCGGCAACCGTGAGCTTGTAGCCATCGCTTTCCTCGGCCAGGGAAATACGGTCACCCTCGTAGACCTGGACGCTGTCGACGTCAGTGAGTTCGACCTCGCGGTCGCCAGCCTCGATCAGCCAGTAGCCCTCGGCGGTGGGAAGCGGTCCCTGGTTGGCCTCGACGACCTGCCCGGGGGTCAACGCCCAGATACCGAGCATGCCCTTGGCTTGGTTGTCGGTCATGCGCTCGTGGTATCCCTCGACGTCGCGGATGTCGTCGAAGGGACCGTCGACAGCGATGAGACCGGCGGCGCTCGCCCCGCGAGAGGTGTTGTGCCGGAGTTCGGCCCACGGCGGCAGGGCACCCGTGGGTGTGATCGCGCGCATGTCCTTCGTGTAGTCGACCTCCCCGTCGACCAGCAGGAACAGCCGCTCCAAGTTATTCGAGGGTTTCCCCATCTCCTCACGGAGGTCGCCCATCGCGAGTTCGGCCGCCCCACTCTCGATGATGACGCTCATGGCGATGCTGCCCGGCTCGAGGCCGTGTTCCTCCTCGACGATGGTGATGAACTCGTCGGCCTTCTTCCAGTCGTCGATACCGCCGACCTCGGGGACGACGAAGCCGTCGATATTCTCGACTGCGCCGTTGTCGGGGTCGGCGATCTTTAGCATGTGCCGGAAGCCGCGGTACCGGGTCTCGGGGCTGTCGCGGTGCCAGACGATGCGGGGGTGGATCTCGCCGGGAAAGTCCGCGCCGTCCGCGGCGACGACGTCAGCGATGTTCTCGGCGCCCTCGTCGCGCATGTTCGGTGCGGTGGCGTCCTCGTTGTCGGGGACCCACACGTCGGGGGCCTCCATACCTCGCAGCTGGATGGCGCGCTTGAGCATCTTCGCGGTGTCGTCCTCGCCGTCGACGGCCGTCGGGGTGGTGAAGAACGTACGGACGAATTTCCGGTCGTGCGTCCGCTTGTCGAGTGCGGTCATGACAGATAGCGATCCACCGCGAGCGGCCTTAAACCTGGCCGTATCGGGCCGTTCGGACAACAACGAAACACGGATCCGCGGCTCTGCGGTGCGGCTCGCAGCTGCCCTCGACTCACCGCGATGCCATCCGAGGCGTCCGTAGCCTCCATGGGCACCTGATCCCCTCTCGTGCTCCGGTCGTCACGTCCGTGGCATCGATTCGCTCGATTTCTCCCACCTCCGTCGTTCGGGGGAATAGATGTCTCGGACCGGTCGCCCTCGCGTCAGTCGTCGTCGGACTCGGTCGTCATCACGGCCTCACCGTCGTCGGTGAAGCCAGCGGAGTCGGCCTGGCGCTGTGCGGCCTCGGGGTCGAATTTCGCCTCGGTTTCCTGGAAGCGTGGGACGAACGAGAGCTGGTGGTGACTCTCGGTTTCGTGGCCGAGATACCGCTCTTCCAGGTCGAACTGCGCTCGCTCGTCCTCGGTGGCCAGGTGTTTAAGATCCTCGTAAGCGGCATGCGCGCCAGAATGCAGTGCAAATAGTGTGATGAAGATGTACTTGTATCCGAGCTCGCCCAGTTCCTCGAACGTGAGCGGGTCGTCCTCCTGGCTCCACGCCATCGAACTGGAGTAGTTGAAGGCCAGATCCAGGTCTGGATGCGTCTCATGAATGGTCTCGGCGTACTCGACCGCGTCCTGACGGGAGGGATCCGGCATTTCGGGCCAAACGAGGTCCACGCCTGCATCTGCGTAGAGCCGACCACGCTCGAGGTGTTCCTCCCAGTCTCCGTTCGCCGAGCCGTAGGCGTCCGTCCGAGCGATGATCACCGTATCCTCGTCCTGCTTGGCATCGACGGCCGCCCGGAACCGCGATTCGGCCTCGTCGCGGGGGACAATTTGCTTGCCGGCGATGTGGCCACACCGCTTCGGCGAGGTCTGGTCTTCGATGTGGACGGCGGCGACGCCGGCCTTCTCGTACTCGCGGACCGCGCGACGGACGTTGTGGACGCCGCCGTAGCCTGTATCGGCATCGGCGACGACCGGTAGGCTTGAGGCCTCGACGATCCGCTTGGCGTTCTCCACCATCTCGGTCATCGTAACCATCTCGAGATCCGGGAAGCCGAACTGGCCCAGTACCGTCGAGTAGCCCGACATGTACAGCGCATCGTGGCCGGCCATCTCGGCCAGCCGCCCGTCGAGTGCGTGGTAGATGCCCGGTGCGAAGGTAAACGTCTGGTCGTCGAGCAGCTCCCGGAACTCGCGGGCGGCGTCGTTGTCGACGTCCCGGACGAAGGGATCGGTGTTTCTGACGCGACTTGCGACGGGATCGTCGCCGGTAGTGTCCTGTGTCATTGATGGTTCGCGTCAGAGGCGATGGGAGGTTCCCCGATAAATGTTATGAACTATAATGATAATATTCTTTAATGCCTTTTATCACCTAAAATGGGACTGGCTCCCGAGGGATCCGTTGTCACGCGACGACACGGTTGCGGAGCGTGCCGATCCCCTCGTACCGGATGTCGATTACGTTCCCCGGCTCGAGCACGCCGGGGTTCGCGGGGCTGCCGAAGCTGATGACGTCACCCGGACGGAAGGTGTACCGCTCGGAGAGGAAGGATATCACTTCGAACGCATCGAACAGCATCAGCTCCGTGGTCGCCGACTGGCGTTGCTCGCCGTCGATCTCGGTCCGCATGTCCAGGTTTCGCGGATCGAGGTCCGTCTCGATAACGGGCCCGAGCGGCGCCGACCCGTTGAATGCCTTTCGGGCGGTCCGACCCTGCTGGTCCAGCGCATCCAGGTCGTTGAGTATCGTCCACCCACGTAGCGCCTCGCGGATGTCGGACTCGGTGGAGAGGTCGGTACACCGCTCGTCGATCACTGCGGCGAGTTCGCCCGCGTAAGTCAATTCCTCGGTCCACCCGGGGTACTCGATCGGCTGGCGAGGGTGATGCAACGACACCGCCGGCTTGATGAACCAGTCCGGCACCTCCGGCCGGTCGTAGTCCATCTGGTCGAGCGTCTCCGCGAAGTTTCGGCCCACGCAGTAGAACGTGCCCGGTGTACACGGCGCGAGCAGTGTCGCCTCCCCGCCGAGGTCGTACGTGCCGTCGTCGGTCTCGAGGCTGCCGTCCGCGTATTCACCCTCGACGATGCCCTCGGCCGTCTCCGCCCGTGCCAGTTTCATACGCCCGATAGCCACGGCTCCGTGCTTTGGCTTTCGGTCGCCCTCGGAGTGCCATGGCTTAACTGTCGGCCGCCGCTTCCCGGACGTAGATGGCTTCGAGTAAAGCGGTCGTGCTGGCGGCGCTGTTTGCGAACGGCGCCATCGCGATTCTGAAGTTTGTCGGCTACCTCCTGACCGGGAGCGCGGCAATGCTCTCGGAGACCTACCACTCCATCTCCGACACCGGCAACCAGGTCTTCCTGCTGATCGGCCTGCGGTACGGGGAGCGCGCCAGGACGCGTGAACACCCCTTCGGCTACGGCAAGGCGCAGTTCTTCTATTCCTTCCTGGTCTCCGTGCTCCTGTTCGGCATTGCGGGGTGGGAGTCCACCAAACACGGCTTCGAAGCAATCACCGACCCCCACGTACCGAACCTGCCGGACCCTTCGATCTTCGGCTACACGTTTCCCGGCGTCTGGGTCAACTACGCGGTCCTACTCGGCGCAATCGCGTTCGAGTCCTACGCACTCAAGAAAGCCAACGACAACATGCGCGCTCAGATCGAGGAACAGAACTGGTCGGGCTACAGGGAGGCCTTCCGTAAGACGAGCCACGTAACGGTCCTGACGGCGCTGACCGAGGACGCAATCGCGATGGCCGGGGCCGGGTTCGCGCTTGCGGGGATATATCTGTCGCGAGTCACCGGCAACCCGCTGTTCGACGCCGTCGCTGCGCTGCTCATTGGCTTGATGCTCATGGGCTTCGCCATCGCGCTGGCGTGGGAGAACAAGCGCCTCCTCCTCGGCGAGAGCCTGCCAGCGGAGGACGAACGCACCCTCAGAGACGTCATCGGAGCCCACGAGGATGTCACCGATATCGTCGACTTCCGGACGGTCTACTTCGGCCCCGAAAACCTCCTCGTCGCCGCGGACGTCGCCTTCAGTAAACCCCTGACGACTGACGAGATGAACGCGGCCATCACCGAGATCGAAGAGGCCCTCGTCGCGACAAATCCGGACGTCGGGAAGGTCTACCTCGAACCCGAGTAAGATCGACGGGCTGACGGCCGGCGGGCGCCTTGTTCCGGCCGTGCTGGTCGTAATCGGCGACACCCACGGATCCGACTCACACCGCCTGGAAGGGGCGGTCCTGGAGGCGGTTCGCGCAGCCGATCGAGTCATCCACACGGGCGACTTCACCGCCGAACCCGTGCTCGAGGCCGTCCGGTCCGAGGCACCGAATCTTCTGGCGGTCGCTGGTAACAATGACGAGGCGGCGATCCTGGACCGTCTCCCGGAAACGCGAACCGTCGACGCGCTCGGTCGGCGATTCGTCGTCACTCACGGCCACCGTCGGGACGAGACGGGTCGGTCGCTTTTGGTACGTCAGGAGAGCGCCGACGTCTTGCTGGTCGGTCATAGTCACCGGCCGGAAATTCGGAAGGTGGGGCAGGCGGTCGAAGTGAATCCCGGGAGCTACGCGGATCCACGGTGGCACGAGCCGGCGTTTGCGGTGATCGATCGGGAGGGCGGGGACCCGATCGCACGCCTCGTCCGGCCAGACGGGACGACGATTCGTCGAGTGGGCGTGTGAGGAGGGCCGAATCGGGTCGACCCACACGGATCGAGGGCCGGGGAACTATTCAATTCGCCGGAGACTCAAACGGCTATTTGACCATCAGCGGACGTACCAGACGGTCACGACGACAGCCAACACGAACAGCCCGCCGGCGAAGAAGAGGAGTCCGGGCGGGAGGCCGGCCGTGCCATCTGCCGCGGTCCGGAACAGGTCGGGCTCCGGCGTCGCCTGTGGTGTCGGCGTCCCCCCGCCGTTGACCGCGATAGAGGGGCCGCCGCCGTCGCCACCGGCGGTCGGTTCGCCGTCCCCGCCGAGGAACGGGAGGCCGCTGAGCAGGTACTGGACCAGCACGCTCCCGGCGGCGAGTAGTGCAATGGCGCCCAGCAATCTTGACAAGGCGGTTCGAAGCGTCGACTCGTCCTCGGTGCCGCCGGCGAAAACCACGAGCGGTTGGTCGGCTGGAGCGAAGACGTCCATCTCGCGGCCCTTCGCCGAGTAGGCCGTGTCGACGACCTCGACTGCGCCACAGGACTGGAGCTTATCGAGGTGGTACTGGACGTTCTGGAGCGACGTGTCGACGCGGTCCGCGAGTTCGGACGGCGGCGCGGGCTCGTCGTGGAGTTCTGCGAGGACGCGCCGAGCAGTCCCCGACGAGAGTGCCGAGAGGACGTCGTCGGCCTCGGCGTCGTCGACACCGACGACCCGTGGGCCAGCGTCCTCGGCAGGTTCCACGTCCGGCCTGGAGGGCAGGAGCGACATCACGCCGAAGTAGTTAATGAATCGGTATGAACTTTCTCACTGCACGACAGTGGTCGGTACCGGCACGGTGGCGCGCGTGGGTCACGAGCTGCTCGGACCGCAGCCTTCGGCCCACAACCGCTTTGGCCCTCGCCCGCGAGGTGTGAGGCATGGTTGACGTCGTCCTCGTCGCCATCGTCGCACTGATGGTGCTCTTCGTGTTCTTCGTCTACCTCATGATCCGCCGGACGGTTACCGAGTTCAAGGAGGGCGCCCGGCGAGACCGCGGCGGCTGAGTCACAACGCGTTTGCGCCGCCGCGACACACTGGCCTACATGGATCCACGCATCCGCGAACATGCTGAGGTCATCGTCGACCACTCGGTTGACCTCGACGCGGGCGAGCACGTCGTCATCGACGCGCACCCGCGGGCTGAGGACCTCGTCGTCGCACTGCACGAACTCATCGCCGACCGCGACGCCCACCCGCTCGTCGTCCAGGACCGCCTCGGCGAGCGGTATCAGCGGGCGTATCTCAGAAATGCCGACAGCGAGTTCGACCTCCCCGAGCACCTCATGGCGCTGTACGAGGCGATGGACGTCTACGTCGCGATCCGCGGCAGCGATAACGTCACCGAGACGAGCGACGTCGACCCCGCGGTCTCGAGTGCGTACCAGCAGGCCCAGAAGCCGTTGCTTGACGAGCGTCTCTCGAAAACGTGGTGCCTCACACAGTTCCCCACGTCCTCCCACGCCCAGCTCGCGCAGCTGAGCACCGAGGGCTACGAGAATTTCGTCTGGGACGCGGTTAACAAGGACTGGGACGCCGTCCGCGAGCACCAGTCTCAGCTCGTCGACGTTCTCGACGGTGCCGACGAAGTCCGCATCCGGTCCGGCGACGAGACCGACCTCCGACTCTCGATCGACGGCAACCCCGCGCTGAACGACTACGGCGAGAACAACCTCCCAGGCGGCGAGGTGTTCACCGCGCCGCTCCCCACGTCGGTCGAGGGCGACGTCCACTTCGACAAGCCGTTGTACCACCAGGGTCGGGAGGTGACAGACGTCCGGCTCACTTTCGCCGACGGCGAGGTGGTTGACCACGCCGCCGCGAAGAACGAAACCCTACTGACCGAGGTCCTGAATACGGACGACGGTGCCAACCGGCTCGGCGAGTTGGGCATCGGCATGAACCGCGACATCGACCGGTTTACCTACAACATGCTCTTCGACGAGAAAATGGGCGACACCGTTCACATGGCCGTCGGGCGGGCCTACGCGGATACCGTCGGCGAGGGCAACGAGCAGAACGAGTCGGCCGTTCACGTCGACATGATCGTCGACATGAGCGAGGACTCCGAGATCGTCGTCGATGGCGAGCGGATCCAGGAGAACGGCCGGTTTGTCTTCGAGGACGATGTGTAACCAGTGAACTCCCTCGACCGTCCGCGCTCGGGCCTCCCCGGCCCTCGCTATTCGAGGCCGGGGCTTCCTGTGGCGGAGCTTGCATCCGCCGTGGACACGGCGGCTCCACACTCCACACGCGACGTCCCGGTACGGTTGGTTCGGCGAGTCCCGCTCCTTCCGGTTCGACACGCAGCCACACCCGTCGGTGCACGCTCGTCGTCGCGTTCGAACAACGCCGGACGCGGGCGAGCAGCGTACTCCCCCGTTCGACCGCTGGGGGAGGAAGACCAGGTCCGACAGCGGCAGTGGACCCGGTGACGGCCGCTGTCTCCCCTCTCTGCTCGC
>CAYUFG010000104.1:0-7303 GCA_964443815.1 uncultured Halobacteriales archaeon
AACTTCTACAGGCTAAGTCCCCGTCCTCAGGGAGCGACCGAAGGGAGCGAGTAGGCGGGGGTAGTTCACACTTGGGAACGGGGTTCTCGGCCTCCTCCCACGACTGGCGTGAGGGCTGGGCCTCAGTCGGCGTATTCGACGCCCGTGATCTCGAACCGCGCGCCGCCGTCTGCACCCTCGGTGATCGTCACCGTCCAGCCATGGGCCTCGATGATCTCCTGGGCGATGCTCAATCCGAACCCGGTGCCCTCCCGGCCCGTCGAGTACCCAGCTTCGAAGATCTGCTCGCGATCCTCCGGTGGAATCCCGGGACCGTCGTCCTCGACGTAGAAGCCACCGTCGAGCTCGCCGATCCGCACGGTCACGTCCGAGCCGCCATGGTCGACGGCGTTCCTGATGAGGTTCTCGAGCAACTGTCGCAACCGGCTCTCGTCCGCACGGATCGAGTTCTCGACGTCGGCCTCGAGTGACGCGGTCCCGGTCGAGACGGTCGCCCAACACGAATTGACGAGCGAGCCGAGATGGATCGAATCGAAGTCACCGACGGGATCGCCGAGACGGGCGAGCGTGAGGATGTCGTCGATCAGCGTCTCCATGCGGTCCAGGGCACCCATCGCGCTCTCGAGGTGCTCGGAGTCGCACTCGTCCTGGGCCAACTCCACGCGACTCCCGGCGACGTTGAGCGGATTGCGGAGATCGTGACTGACGATGCTCGCGAAGTCTTCGAGCCGCTCGTTCTGGCGCTCGAGTTCGCGTTCGCGGCGGTTTCGGTCGGTCACGTCACGGAGGACCGACAGGTGTTCACCCGGCGTCACGTTGGCCGACGCGGCGTATTCCGCGATCCGTCTCGACCCGTCCGGCCGGACGAGCGGGAACGTCCCGCGTTCGTCTTCGGATCGCTGGAAGTCGGTCCACTCGGTCTCGAAGTCGTAGTCCTCGGGGGCGAACTCCTGGATGGACCGTCCCAACAGATCGTCGCGTGGCAGCCCGAACAACTCCGAGGCGCTCTCGTTCGCGTCGACGAACGTCCCGTCGTCGTTCGCGAGCACCATCGCGTCGAATGACTCCTCGAACACCGCACGGAACCGATCCCGTTCGGCCTGCAGTTCCCGTTCCCGCCGTTTCTGCTCGGTGATATCCTGGAGCGTTCCCCGAACGCGAGTGACCGTTCCGTCGTCGATCTCTGGGTCCCCCCGGGTCCGGACCCAGCGCTCGACGCCGTCCGCATCGATGAGGCGGAGTTCGAGGTCATAGGACTCACCCGCCTCGATAGCGCGGTCGAAGGCCCGCTCCAGAGTCTCCCTGTCGTCCGGGTGGTAGTGCTTAAGGCTCTTCCTCGGGTTGATGTCCGCGTCGGGCGGGAGGCCGTGAATGACACACCCCTGTTCGGTCAGGTAGCCCTCGTCGGCCCCGACTTCGTAACTCCAGGCACCAACGTTGGCGATTTCCTGGGCTTTTCTGAAGAGGTCGTTCTGGTAGAGCAGTTGGCGTTCGCGTTCCTTCCGGTCGGTGATATCGCGGCTGATCGCCATGTACCGGCTCTCGCCTTCGATGTCGAGCCGCCTGACGTGTACCTCGACGGGGAACGTCGATCCGTCCTTTCGCCGGTAGACCCCCTCCAGTCGCTCCCGATCACCGAAATCCATCCGCTCCCACATGTCGATCGCGTCCGACCGATCAATTTCCAAGTCGAGCTCCCAGACCTTCATTTCCGTCAGTTCGGCCTCCGTGTAGCCCGACTTCTCCAGGAGCTGCGGATTCGGGTCGATGATGTTCCCCTCGCCGTCGTGGACGTTGATCATGTCCGGGGATTGGTCGAAGATGACCTCGAGCCGCGAGGAGGTCTCGCGCAGTCGCTCCTCGCGGTTTTTCCGGTCGGTGATGTCTCGATAGACCCACAGGTGGCCGTCACCGTCCGGGAGTTCGATCGGTTCGTGACTGCGGATGAAGGTTCGGCCGTCGGCCAGCTCGAGTTCCTCCTCCGCTACCGACTGTTGTTCGGCAACGATCTCATCGATCCGAGAGACGAATGCCTGCGAATCGGCGAAATGGTCGCTCACCTCCTCGGCTAAGCGCTCACAGTCGGCCCCGACGAGGTCGTCCGGTGATCCCTCAAGGTCGAACAGTTCGACCAAGCGATCGTTCGCCGCCAAGACGTGCCGCGAGCCGCCTTCCGCGAGAACGCCGACCGGAAGCGTTTCGACCAGCGTCGACAGCAGGGCGTTAGCCTCCTCGAGTTCCTGCTCGTACTGCTTTCGCTCGGTGATGTCGCGGTTGTTCGTGACGATTCCTTGGACCGCTTCGTTGTGTAGCTGGTTGTTGCCGTGGATCTCCAGCCAGCACCAATCGCCGTCGGCCGTTCGGAACCGCGCCTCTGCCGTGACCGTCCCACCTTCGTCCCCGGTGACCTCCGCGAATTTCGAGAGTAACCCCTCGGTATCGTCCGGGTGGACGTATTCGAAGCCGATTTCGCCGATCAACTCGTCCTGATCGTACCCCAGGAGGTTCGAGACTGCCGGACTCTGGTACTTGATCCGTCCCTCCTCATCCAGTACGGTGATGATGTCGGTCGACTCCTCGAGGTAGGCTTCGTACCGTTCGAGTTCACGTTCCCGCTCGACGCGGTCCGTGATGTCCGTGATGAAGCCCTCGAGTTGTTCCACCTCCCCTGGCCCAGCGTCGATCTGTCGACCGCGCTCCCACATCCACCGCGTCTCGCCGTCTTTCGTCCGGATTCGGTACGTAACTTCGAACGGTATGTCGTCCTCGATGGCGTACTGAACCGCGTCCCAGACGACCTCCCTGTCGTCGGGGTGGATGACGTCTTCGCCCCAGCCGACCTCACCACGCTCGAGTTCCTCGGCCTCGTATCCCGTCAGTTTGCGACACTCGCCGCGGACGTAGTGCATCGGCCACTCCCGTTCGTTCCGACAGCGGTAGGCGATCCCCGGGAGGTTGCTAATCAGCGTTTCGAGCCGTTGCCGGTTGCGCTCGGCCGTCTGTTCCGCGCGATACTGTTCGACGCTGTTCACAATGCGGTTGGCGAGGACGGCGTACTGCTCCGTCCCGCTCTCTTTCTGCATGTAGTCAGTGACGCCCGCAGAGATGGCCTCGCTTGCCACTTCCTCTGAACCCTTCCCGGTGTAGAGCACGAACGGAATATCGGGATGGGTTTCCCTAACGGCCTGGAGAAACTCGATGCCGCTCCGTCCGGGAAAGTCGTAGTCTGCGACGATACAGTCGACGTCCCGGGTGTCCAAGACCTCGAGGCCAGATTCGACGCTATCAGCGCTCTGGACCGAGATCCGCTCGTCCGCACGCTGAAGAAATTTCGCGACCAGTTCAGAAAAATCGGCCTGGTCGTCCACGTGCAGGACGTGGATATCCGATGCGGCTTCACTCATGACATCCGAAATTGGTGATGCCAGACACAAGTAGGTGCCTCCATCTTCCCACACGGGGAGATCGCGACGAACCGAGCCGTGGCCCATCGTACGGACACCGAGCGACCGGAGGAAGTACTCCCGTTGCAGGGCGATAACCACCTTGAACCACTGATCGACCTGGTGGCGATTCGAGACTCAGGGTTCCCCGTCGGCGAACGGTCGTTCGTGGAGGGTTGATCGGGGGCGGCCAGCGTTTGCGGACGTGCAATCAGTTCGGTCGCGTTGCGCTCAGAACGGAACGACGGTCGACTGCGGTTCCACGAGCAGCGTGACCCAGAGCAGGGCCAGGAGCACAGCGTTGTGCAGGCCGTGAAGCAGCGCCGGGACGACTAGATTCCCGGTATACTCGTAAACGGCACCAAAGACGAGGCTCGGGAAGAATAGGATCGCGACGGTCAACAGCCGCGACGACGATCCGCCGGTAAGGGCAAACCAGTGAACCAGAGCGAATATCGCGGAGGCGAGGACGATGGCGGGGGCGGGTGAGAGCGCCTCACGGAGTCGTCCCTGGACGACACCGCGGTATAGGATTTCTTCGGAGGGCCCAACGACGAGGAACATCGCGACGATGAGGACGGGAATGATCCCAGGAAGCTGTCTGGCGAGCTCGCCAACTTGATTTTCAGCGGGTTGGGCGCCGGTCGCCTGCACCAGCAGACTAATCGCGAGCAGCGAGGCGAATATCAGCACCCACCCGCCGAGGACGACGAGTAGCTCCCGGAGCGACGGAACGCGGACACCGAGATACTCGCGAATGCCCGACCAACTCAACGACCGATACCGGAGGTAGCCAACTGCGAGGCCGCCGAAGGCGACGTACTGTCCGGTGACAACGAGCAGGAGTAGCGCAAGCAGCGGCGGGAGCAGCCCGGTCTGGAGGCCGGCCACGATGACGAGCGAGAAGACCAAGGCAATGAGCGGGCCGGCAAATCCGAGAAGGCCAGCGGTGGCCAGGGCTCTGGGCCAGCCTGCCGACCGGACGCCGCCGCTGTCGGAGGGGTCGTCTGCCATGCGTTGGTCATGGCATGGGCGGGGGGTGCCAAGAGGGTTCGCCCCGTCGGGCTTCGTCAAGGACTTTATAGGCCCGTTCGGACGACGGCACGTGACGCGCTCGTCGGAGTCGTTTCGGGACACGCTCGGGGCCATCCACGCGGATGGCAGAAGCGGTGCCCTCGTCGCGCTTGGCCTGGGCTGGTTTTTCGTGCTCGGGCTCCGCTTTACGGTTCCCGCGCTGCTACCGTTCATCACGCAGGACTTTCCGGTCTCGAACGCAGCCGCCGGTGGCGCGATCACCGTGCTCTGGATCACCTACGCAGCCGTGCAGTTCCCATCCGGCGCGCTCGTCGACCGCGTGGGAGAGCGGCGACTGCTCCTGTCCAGTGCGCTGCTCTCTGCGGCCGCCCTGACGGCGTATCTGGGCTCGTTCACGTTCACCGTCTTCCTGCTCGCGTCGGCGGCCTTTGGCATCGGGACGGGCATCTTCGGTCCGGCCCGCGGCACCGCCGTGATCCGGACCTTCCCGGACTACGAGGGCTTCGCATATGGGACCGTCCTCGCGGGCGGCAGTCTGGGTGCGGCGCTGTTGCCGGCGCTCGCCGCCGTCCTCGCGTCGTCGATCGGCTGGCGCGCCGCCATCGGCGTGACGATCCCGGGATTCCTGCTGGTCGCCGTGCTCGTGTGGCGAACGGTTCCCCGGGGGACTGCCGCGGACGCCGTCACGGACGGCGGGACGGCGATTCGGACGACGGCCGGGCGCGTTTACGACGGCGTGATGAATAAGGGCGTCCTACTCGGGATTCTCGGGACGACCCTGATGTTGTTCGCCTTCCAGGGACTGACGGCCTTTCTCACGACGTACCTCGTCGAGGCGAAGGGCCTGTCGGAGGCGACCGCAGGCATCCTCTTTGGGCTGCTGTTCATCGTCGCGGCCGTTGCCCAGTCGCTGGGCGGTGGACTGTCGGACCGCTATGGCCACCGAACGGTGCTCGCGGCGTTCACGTTTGTCAGTGTCGTCCCTCTCGTGGTGCTCCCGATGACGTCCGGCGTCGTGCCGCTCGCGATCGTCGCCGCGGCGATGGGCCTTCGACAGGCAGCCATTCCGGTCCTCAACTCGTACATCGTCTCGCTGCTGCCGGTCGACGTCCGCGGCACCGCGTGGGGGCTGTTGCGGACCGGCCTGTTCGCCGTCGGCTCGTTCGGGTCAATCCTCGTCGGCACGATGGCCGACGCCGACCTGTTCGCGGAGGCCTTCTTCTTCCTGGCCGGACTGACAGCCCTGTCGGGGCTGTTGTTCCTCGTCTTGCCACACCGAGACGACGTCCAAACCGCGTCGGCGGCGGCGTAGACGTCAGTCGCGGTATCGCCAGAGTACCCGCCGGCTGACGAGTCCGAGAGCGCCAAGGAGAGTCACTCCCCCACCCAGAACCGGTTGCAGGAGGCTGGCAACGGAACTCTCACTGACACTCAGGTAGACGCGATACTGGCTGTCTTTGTACCGAACGTACCCGTTCTCGAGGGCCGGCGGATCGCTACTTTCCCACTCCTCACCGTCGAGGAGTGCCAGAAATTCCCGCTGTGCATCGGTCTCCAGCTGGACGAATTCAGCCACCTCGTCAGGAGTGGCGTCGGGAGATTCGCTGACGCTCAGCGAATACGTCGGTTCCGACGGCGCGGTCACGACGAGCGCGAGGCCGAGGACACACACGGCGACGAGCGCGGCGTCCCAGCGGTCCATATCATCGGCTGTCAAGCCGTTCGGGAAGTGCTTTCTGATCGAAGCGGATCATTCCACTGTCCGCCGCCGACGCCCCAGCGAAAATCCCTCAGCGGTAACACAGACAGAACGCTCTTGCCGGCGGTGGGTGACATGGCGACATGGAGACGGTTGACCTCGACGACGTCGATCGGTGCATCCTCTATTCGCTCCAGGCGGACGCCAGACGGATGTCCGCGAGCACGATCGCGGAACGGCTCGACGTGTCGGCACGGACGGTCAGGAATCGGATCGACAGACTCGAGGAGTCCGGCGTCATCAACGGGTACCGGCTCGACGTCGACTACGAGAGTGCGGGGTATCAGTTACACACGATGGTCGTCTGTACCGCGCCGATCGCGGACCGGGGGGAGATCGCGAAAGCAGCCGCGGACGTTCCGGGCGTGGTCAACGTGCGGGAGATCATGACCGGCGACCAGAACTTGCTGGTGGAGGTCGTCGGCACGGACGGCGACGACCTGAGTCGGATAACGAGCGACCTGAACGCACTGGGCGTCCACGTAAACGACGAAGACATCATCCGCAACGAATACGACAGCCAGTTTCACGAATTCGATCGCTGTGAAGAGTAGTCCGAACCTGGACAGCCTCCGCTCAATTGCAGTCGTCGGCGTCCGATCGAACCGCCTCACCGTGAGGGGCCGCTGGCTGGGCTCACCGACCTGAATTCGTATTGTCGCAATTGTATGTACTATTATTTCGTTATCGGAAATGAACCGATTATTTTATTCTGCTGCGGAATGTACTGGTGATCAGATCCACCAGACCGGTCACCGCCATGAACACGACTCGCCGGAGAGACGCTGACGAGACTGCCGGGACGACCGAGCACGCGCTCGTGGTCGGCGGCAACCGCTTCGGTCTCGCCGTCGCCGAGTACCTGACTGAAAGCGCCCGGTCAGTGACGTTTGCCGCCGAGGATCAGCCGTCCGGCGTTGTCGACGGCGTGGCGGCCATTCGCCAGGAGATCACGGATGCGAGTGATGTTCGCGCCCTCGCATCGGAGGTCACGGACGTCGACCTCGTGATCGCCGTCGGCTCGGACTCTCAAGCGTTACTTACCGGACACCTGGTCCAGCGGGAA
>CAYUFG010000105.1:0-7281 GCA_964443815.1 uncultured Halobacteriales archaeon
GCCAAGACGGCAAACCCGACCTTCTGCAACCAAATCGGAACAGCCGTAGTATACACCAGCCCCGGGTATGCCTTCGAAATGATGGCGAAGCGCAGTGGATTCGGGACCCCCTTGTCGTTCGTCTTGCCGTCCTGAGCGAGCGCGTACATCGTCCGTGCGTGTTCGTCTGAACCCAGCGCTGGCCGGTGCTCGTGGGCGACCCGCGCGGGCTTTGCGGACGGGTTCCAGTGGCGATGGCGGGTGTTTCGTGGGATCGAAATTTGGTCGCCCTCGGAAAGCTGTCGCTCGCCCCCCTCGGTTTCGACCGCATACTCCCCAGCGATCACCTCGATGCGCTCCTCGAGTTTCGGATGGACGTGTTCGTCTGGATTGTCGATCAAGAACCGTTCGTGGTCGAGACCCGCTCCCCCCGCGTCGGCGTCCAGCGTCGGATGGACAGTCGCCTCGAATCGAACGAATTCGCCGTCGGTATCGTCCGGTCCCGATGTAACCTCGAACGGCTCCAGGTTCGCGACGGATTCACTGACGTCGCTCATATTCGGTCTACGGCTCTCATGAACTTACATTCCCGCTGAGTGGGTACGCTCCACGCCCGATGAGCCGCATTCGGCTCGATGGCTCTGCACCCAGCGACCGCTTCTGGCCACCCTGTCAAAGTAATGAGCGATAATTGTTACCTAGGTACAAGTCTTATAGCGACTCGGCGCGGCCACTACCCGCGAACCACCGACGCCACGCGAACTGGACCGACTCCACCATCACGGCTGCGCCGGATCCACCCCACCACCTCCCCTTCACGGGGGCTTTCCCGAGACGGAGCGCCAAAGTCCGATCAATCCTGGAGGAAGTTCGTGTAGAATCGGAATGCTGCGTACGCCACGAGAACGATCCCGACGACGATCAGCGCCGCGCCGTTACCCGTACTCGGTCGCCAGCCCCAGTAAATCAACGTTGCCCCGACGACGAGTGTGAGAAGGTAGAGGACGACGCCGACCGGATTGTCCGCAATCGTTTGTCGCATGACTAGTATAATATTTATGAGAATATAAACATGTCGCCAATCTGCTGCACCACGCTTAACGATGGGCCAGACCTGCACTCTCCATGGAAATCACCGACGTGGAGTCGTTCCCGATCGCGATTCCGCTCGAGACGCCCGTCTCGTTCGCGACGCGGACGATACACTACCGCGACCACGCGATAACGTACGTCCGCACCGACACCGGCCACGAGGGCGTTGGCTACACGCTGGGCTACGAATCCGCCGACCTGATCGCTGACGCCGTGAACGACACGCTCGCTCCCCTCGTCGAGGGTGCGGATCCGCGAGACACGGAGCGGTTGTACCAGCGAATGTTCGACGGCACCGTCCAGGTCGGCCGTCGAGGTGCACTTCTCCGGGCCATCTCGACGGTGGACATCGCGCTATGGGACGTCGCCGCAAAGGCGGTCGACGCGCCCCTTTACAAGTATCTGGGCGCTAACAGCGACGAGATCCCGGCCTATGCATCCGGCGGCTACTACCGGGACGACAAGGGCCACGAGGGCCTCCGGGATGAAGTCGGTCGGTACGTCGACGAGGGCCACGACACGGTGAAGATGAAGGTTGGTCGGCTCTCGGCGGGGGAGGAAGTCGAACGCGTGCGCGCGGTCCGTGAGACGATCGGCCCGGATCGGACGCTGTTGATGGACGCCAACGGCGCCTGGAGCACCGCACCCGAGGCGCTGCGGAACTGCCGGGCCTTCGCCGATTTCGACCCCTACTTTATCGAGGAACCGGCCATGCCGGACAACGTCGACCTCTTGGCGCGGATCAACGACGGCATCGACTACGCCGTTGCCACCGGCGAACTCGAGGCGACACGCTACGGCTTCAGGAACCTGCTGCGGGCGGACGCCGCGGGCGTCCTCCAGCCCGACGCCACCGTCGTCGGGGGGATTACCGAGTGGCTCAAGGTCGCCAATGCCGCCTCGACGCTCGACATCCCGATCGCCCCTCACTATAACTGGAACCTCCACACCTCGTTGCTCTGTGCTATCGATAACCCCACCTGGGTGGAGTACTTCTACCGCGACCAGGACGTCAAAGTGTTCGACGATGTCGTGGTCGATCCGGTCGAGCCGGAGGAGGGGACGATGCGGCCCCCGGACCGGCCCGGCCACGGCGTCGATCTCGATCGCGACGCTCTCGAGCGGTTCCGCGGCCTTCCCGACGGTGGTGCCGGGGGCGCCGACGGGGCCGCTGGCGACCCTTGAAGTCTGGCCCGGGTATTTGTACTTGCCGCCCGAGGGCCAGCCATGACCGGAGACGATCACCGGCGAATCCGGGACCTCAAACACCGGTACTGTTACACCGTCGACGAGGCGAGCCCCGAGGAGTGGGCGGCGCTGTTCACGGACGACGCGGTATTTACGAGCGCACGGGGTGACACGTACCGCGGGAAGGCCGAGATCCTGGACTACAAGCGACAAGACTCGCCGGCGGACGACTGGGTCGCCTCCGCGCACATGGTTTCGAACCCACTGATCGAGGTCGAGGACGGAACGGCGTCGGGGCGATGGTACTACGTTTGGCTATACCAGAACGAGGCCGGCGAGCTCGGCTGGGGGCAGGGCCGGTACGACGACGAGTACCGAGAGACGGCCGCCGGCTGGCGGATCTCTGCCATGGAGATCACCCACCGGATCAACCCCGGATTCGACTACGAGTGAGTCGGCTCACCGGATTTCGCCGAGGCCCGTAGGAGACTCACTCGGTATGACCTCGGAGAGGTGGCCAGACACCGCCATCGGCTGCGTGAGGGTCTCGCCACTGCGGACGGAGCGACGACTCCCGCGCTACTCGTGTCCAAATAACTCGCCGTGACGCTGGGCGATGTCGAGGTAGCGGTCCGGCGAGTAGGTGGCGAGGATCGACTCGACGTCGTAGTCGGTTTCGGCGAAGGGCGTGACCTCCGCGGGCACGCCCATGGCCAACGAGTCCGGTGGCACCTCACGATCCTGCGGGACGACCGCGTTCGGCGCGACGACACAACGGTCCCCAATGTGCGCACCTCTGTTGACTGTGGCGTTCATGCCCACGAGCACTTTGCTCCCGATGGACGCGGAATTGAGGACGGCTGCGTGGCCGACCATGACGCGGTCGCCGACCGTGGATTGGTGGAGGACCGTGTTGTCCTCGACGTGGGACTGTTCCCCGATACTGACCGGATCGAGATCACCCCGGAGGACGGCGCCTGGCCAGATCGAGGAGTCCGGACCGATCGTGACGTCGCCGACGAGTGTCGCCTCATCGCACACGAAGGCGTCGGGGTGGACTTCGGGGGCCACGCCGTCGAAGCCATACTGCATGGAGGCCCCGGCGGCCGGTGTGCCGGTAAGCGTGTCGGTGACGGCTGCGCGGTGAGCAGCGTCAACATCACCGTCGTGCCGAGGTCCTCGACGTCGAAATCGAGGTCGACACCGCACTTGTCGAGACCCCACCGGACGTACTGCGGGCCGAGCCCCGAACTGTGGTCCAGCTGGTCGCTGTCGACCTCACGTTCGATGAGCCCCGTGCGGCCTCCGGAATGCCGGGCCCGTCGTCAGCGATCTCGAGGACGACCTCCTCGTCGGTGGTCGCTTCGACGCGGGGGTCTGGTCATCCCCGGAGGGTTCGACGGCAGTTTCGGCGAGTTCTCGGACGGCGCTACCGAGAAGGTCCCCGCCCCGGATCCCAGTGTGCGGGAGAATGGAGACCTGGATCGTCGCGTCGGGATGGGGTTCGCGTACGGCCGAAACGAGATCTCCGAGGTCGACCGTCGAAGTATCGGCCGTCTAGCCGCCTCTCAGCACCTGTCTCCGTGCGTGTGTCTCGTGCATGTGGGAGAGCCCCTCTGCAACGGCCTCGATATCGGCCATTTCGGTCTCGTCGCGTCTGTCGGCCGCGAACAACAACAGCCGGGACTCGCGGCGGAGGTTGTGTCGGACCAGTCGGTTCACTACCTCGATCTTTTCGCGCTCTCGGGCGTCCTCCTCGCGCGGATTCGCTGGACGTCCCGGACACCGATCAGCCTGTGCTCGAGGGTGCGCCCGGCCGGCAGCGCCACGCTCGCGGCCAGGGGCAAGTTGGGGTCGGCAGCGCCGATAAGTGTGATGACGACCGTGTCGAGGACGGCCCAGCCCACGACTCGCTACGCGCAGTCGGGGGTGAAGGCCGCTCGGTCGCAGAGCAGGGACGCCATCTCGATTTGGGTGGCCAGAACGGTGCCGAGACCGACGAGCGCCAAGCCGCGTACGGAGAGGGACGCCGTCGCGGCCGACCGAAGGTCGCGACCACGTGACCGATGCCGCCGATCACGGCCGACGCGCTCAGCCGTCGGAGCGACCCGGGCGTTCCGGATCGTGGCATCGACGGCCCTCGAGTGATCGCGGACACGTGGCTTTTTGGCTCGACGTCGCGGCGCTTACGTTCCCGCAGCGACGACTGGGGTCATGACCGCGAGTGGATTCCTGAGCGTCGCGCCGGTCGTCGAGGGGAGCATGGCCGACCAGGTGGCTCTGGCGGTGGACGCGCTCGAGGACGAGAACGTCGAGTACGAGACCACACCGATGGGGACGCTGCTCGAGGCGGACGACGCGGCCGACCTGTTCGCGGCCGCCCGCACTGCCCACGAAGCCGTCGACACCGACCGCGTCTCGACGTTCCTCAAGGTCGACGACAAGCGCGCGAGCGACGATCCCATGCGGACGAAGGTCGATCGCGTCGAGGCCGAACTTGGCCGGCCACCCCGGAGCGACCGGTAGGTCGCCGGGACTTTGGGGTCGTGGCGCAAACGCCGGCCATGGACGCACTCAACCGATTGGCCACGGAACTCGTCGACGAGGCCATCGACTTCGCCGCGGAGCTCGGAATCGCGGTCCACCCGCTGGAGGGCGACGCGGCTGTCATCGACTTCGGCGTGGCCCACGAGGGTGCGCTGGAGGCTGGCCTGCTGCTCTCGGAGATACAGACTGCCGGCCTGGCATCGGTCCAGACAGGGGTCGCCGACGTCGCCGGCGCCCCCAGGACCCACGTCGAGCTATCGACGGATCAGCCCGCCATGGCGCTTTTGTGTGCTGGCAAGGCGGGGTGGGAGCTCTCCCTCGACGGCTTCGAAGGGCTCGGATCCGGCCCTGCTCGGGCCCTGGTCGGCGTCGAGGAGGTTTACGAGCGGGTTGGCTACCGCGAGGACAGCGAGTTCGCCGTCCTGGCAGTCGAGACCGACGCGCTTCCGGACGAATCGGTCGCCGCCCACGTCGCCGAGCGGACGGGCGTTCCCGAGAGTGCGGTCTTTCTGCCGGCGTACGCGACGGCCTCCATCACCGGGAGCGTCGTCGCCGGGGCACGGGCAGCCGAACTCGCGACGTATCGGCTCGTGGAACTGGGATACGACCCGCTCGACGTCCTCTCGGTGGCCGGCCGGGCGCCCGTCGCCCCGGTTGCCGCGGACGAGTCGATGGCAATGGCCCTGACGAACGACGCCTTGGCCTACGGCGGCCGTGTGCACCTGACGCTTGCGGAGCCCATCGAACGGGTCGACGAGATCGTCTCCTCGGCGGGCGCCGAGTACGGGCGGCCCTTCGCGGCCATCTTCGACGAGGTTGGCTGGGACATGGCCGAACTGCCGGTCGATCTGTTCGGCCCAGCGGCGGTGACCGTCGACGTCGTCGGCGGCGAGACCCACACTGCCGGCGGGGTCCGCGAGGACGTCCTCGCGGAAAGCTTCGCGTAGCCGTGCGCTACAAGATCGTCCCGCCGGCCCGCGATCGCGAGTTCCTGTTCGCGGTCCGGGATGCCCTGCCGCTTGTTCCAAGTAGCGAGAACGACTGCTGTGCCCGGATTCGCGACCGGACGGCTGTCGCCTCCCGGGCGGACGCCAGGCAGTGGTTGACCTTCTGCGTCGCCCTCGAGCTCGCGGACGAGACAGACCACGGTTACCACCGTATCCGTGACGAGCCCGATACCGGGGAACTCGGCGAGCGGCTGGTTGCAAACGTGTACCCAACACGAGAGCTCTTGGATTGCCTGCGTGACGCTGGGCCGTCGACCGCCGAGGAAACCTTTGCGGCCCTACGCGACCGCATTCCTCGCTGGGAACGCAGCCGGCACGCGGACTGGGCGGCCGAGTGGCGCGAGCGCATCGCCAACCTCCTCGGGTGGTGTGTCGTCTTCGGCCGGGTGCGTCGTGAGGAGGATGGCTATCGCGCCGTCGCGAGCAAAGACTGATACTGTCACAGCACCGACGGCCGGGTAGATGAGCACGCCGGTGGACGGGCTGATATTCGACCTGGACGGGACTCTCTGTGAATACCACCGTCCGGGTTCGGATGTCCTCGAAACGGCGTTCGAGCGCGTCGGCGTCGAACCCTACTTCACGGTTGCGGACTACTACGAACGGTTCGAAGACTTCGTGGCCGGGAACGACGGCATCCGCGAGATCAGAGCCGATACCTTCGCCACTATGGCGGTGGAGTCAGGGCGGGACCCCGAGATCGGCCGGGAGTTGGCGGCCGTCTACGCGGCCGAACGCGACCACAGCGCTGTGCGCTGGCTACCCGGCGCCGAGGCCGCGCTCGACGAACTCGGTGACCGGTATCCGCTTTCGATCGTCACCAACGGCGACCCGAAGATGCAAGGCGAGAAACTCGCCGCGCTCGGTCTCGAGGACCGTTTCGAGGCGGTCGTCCACGCCGGCTTCGACGCACCTTCCAAACCCGCGCCCGAACCATTCGAGGTGGCGCTCTCGTCGATGGGCGTCGACGCACCGCGGGCGGTAACGGTCGGGAACTCCCTCGAACACGACGTGGCCGGCGCGCACAATGCGGGCCTGCAGTCCGTCTGGCTGGATCGCGAGGGCGGACGTGTCGCCACGCCGGAGCCACACCACCGGATCGAGTCGATGCACGATCTCCGAGCCGAACCCTGGGTCTGACAGAGTGCGAGCGGAGGCCCCCTCTCAGGGGTGTGTCCGAGCGGCCTGGTGAAGGGCACTCCATCGAGTGTCAGCGTGCCAGGATCGGAACGGTGAATCGATCAAGGGGGTCGACGAATACCGATGTACCACAGTGAACGGCCGTTTCGGAACGAACGCCCCGAGCCGAAGACGGGATGGCGACGTATACCCGCCCGGCGTGAGGCGACCCACCACGTGTGCTGTTCACCGGCGCTGGGCCGCCGACGAGGGCGGGCTCCGCAGCTCGTGAGACGCGTCCGGCCGAGCCCACACGACGCCACGTCGACGGCACGGCCCGTGCGCCTCG
>CAYUFG010000106.1:0-7265 GCA_964443815.1 uncultured Halobacteriales archaeon
GATAACGAGATCGGCACTGGCACGAAGGGGCCCATCACGGACGAGATCCAGTCCAAATTCTTCGAGATCGTCGAGGACCAGCCCGCGGAGTACGGGGACTGGTTCAAACCGGTTTAGCGATATGCTCGAAACGAAGTGTGAGCGGGAAGGCACGCACTTCGTAGCAGTTGACCCCGAGGGAACCACCAAAGCGTGCGCTCAGTGTGGCGTCGAAACCGACAAACCGCTGTGGGTGCGTGAACATTCCTGTCCGGCCTGTGGGTTCGAGGCAGACAGAGACGCTAACGCAGCGTGGAACATTCTTCTTCGCGGACGTACCGACCTAGGCGTGGGTCACTCCGAAGGGACGCCTGTGGAGACTGCGCTCCCTGCGGACACTGCGGTTGTGTCTGCAAAGCGCGTCGTGGAAGCAGGAAGCCCCACCCGCAGCGAGCGCGTCAGCGCCAGCAGGGTGGGGTAGTTCACTGCCAGAACGGGCTGTCTTTCTCGAGTTTCGGGATCCAGGTGTCGTCGTCGCGGGCCAGCATCGCCACCCTCGAGGCGGGCACCTCCTTCAAGACATCGTGATCGGGGAGGAACGCCTGGACAGCTTCGGCGAAGGCGACCACGTCTTCGTGGTCGGGCATGTTGTCGCGATCAAGCCGGCCCCTGGAGTGGCCGACGTGCATGTAGGCTTTGAGTTCGACGAAGTCGGCGTCCGCACGGTCGCACATCGCCGCGTACCACGCCGGGCGGTGCATGTTGTGGCCGCCAACGAGCGTCGTCCTGATCACCGTCCGGGTCTCGTCCTTTCGGGCGAGGACGTCGAGCGTGTCGACGAGGGCATCCCATGCGTCGTCCTCGACGGCTTTGACCGTCTCGTCGAAGGTGCCACGATCGGGGGCGTCGACGGAGACGTAGAGTTGCGTCGGGTCGCAGGCCTCGAGGACCTCCGGCCGTGTCCCGTTCGAGACCAGGAACGTGGTGATATCCCGGTCGTGGAACTCCTCGATGAGTTCAGGCAGGTATGGATAGAGAGTGGGTTCGCCGTCGAGGGAGATTGCAACGTGCCGGGGCTCCAGCGCGTCCTCGAAGACGTGCCGGGGTACCTGGTCATTGCCGCCGAACCCAGAGAGAAGTTCACGCTGGAGAGAGATCGAGGCATCGGCAACTGCAGCGGGGTCGTCCCACTCGACGTCGCCGAGCTCGTACGCGTGGCCGGCATGATCGCGCCAACAGAAGACACACCGCTCGTTGCACTTCACGACCGGCGTCATCTGGATGCAGCGGTGTGACTCGATACCGTAGAAGACGTTCTTGTAACACTTGCCCTCGCCCCGGAGGGCGTTCTTCGTCCACCCGCATGTCTGGACGGCGGTGTGGTCGACGTTGTGATAGTCGGGGTCGTCGACCTGAGTCGGTCCGCCGTCAGTCTCGCTCATTATTCTGGGCTGTGCGTGAACGGGCAAAAGGCATGTGGTCAGGGCAGACGGGCTCCGGTCGTGGGTCAGTCCATGATTATGTTTGTATACTGTAGAAACACTTTTTGTAATATAGATATCGATTATGGACGAATAGGTGACCGAATGAGCTCGAATACAGAAAATATCGAGACGAACTCGGAATCGTGTAGTCCTCGAAGCGACGCGGCATCAGCGACGCTCTACCTCCGAAGCGGCGCCGGCAGAACCGTCGAACGGCGACAGGCCGACCTGCGGGAACGGTTCGAGGCGGTCCGCGAGCGGGTCGACGCCGTCGAGATGCGCCTGGAGCGGTGGTCGCGGACCGTCGTCACCCCGACCGGCGACGACCGCTCCGCCGAGGCTGTTTCGACCTACCGGGATCTCGACGAGGCGGTCGACGCGGCTGGTGGTCGCCTCGAACCCTTCTTCGAAGCCCGCGACCGGCGGGGCGGGATGCTCGTCGGCCGGCCGGACGGACGCCGGATTACGTTCCCCGTGGCCTGTCTCGTCGTCCGGTTGGATGGAGTGCCCGTGGGCTGTTACCCCTGCTGGATCGACGGTAGCCACTATAGCGTCGAGGACGGCCTCACGGCGCTCGAGTCGGGCAATCCTGCGAACCTGCGCTGAGCCGAGCCAACCCGTTATCCCTTTCACCGGCCCCGGGATACGGCTCGACATGTACCGCGCGATGCGCGAGGCGGTCGCCAGGGCCCTCGAATCGGCGCTCGCGGCCGAGGGCTACCCGACCGACGACCTCGGACTCGAGGACCCGCCCGATGACGTCGACGCGGTCCTGGCCTCGAGCGTCGCGTTCCGCCTGGCGTCCGACGCCGAGGCGCCACCGGCGCAGGTCGCCGCCGCGCTCGCCGACCGCCTTGACGCGACCGACATCGACCACGTCGAGGCCGTCGTCACCCAGGGGCCGTACCTCAACTTCCTCCCTTCAGAGCGGTACTTCGCGGAGACGATCCGGGCCGCCAGCGACGCCGACTATGGAACGCTCGAACCCCGCGAAACGAACGTGGTCGTCGAACACACGAGCGCGAATCCCACGGGGCCGGTGCACGTGGGTCGGGCCCGCAACCCGATCATTGGCGATGCCCTCGCCCGTATACTCGACGCCGCGGGTTACGACGTCGAAGTCCACTACTACGTCAACGATGCCGGGCGCCAGATGGCGGTGTTCACCTGGGCCTACGAACGGTTCGACGAGGGGGACCTGCCCGAGCCCGAGCGCGACAAGGCCGACTACGACCTGGTGCGATACTACCGGAGGGGTAACGAGTTCCTCGAGTCTGCAGACGCGGACGCCGTAGAGGCGGCCGAGGCGGAGATCCAGGCCATCATGCAGGGGCTCGAGGCGGGAGACGAGGACACCTACGAGCGGGTTGGCGAGGTTGTCGACACCGTACTCGCCGGAATGCGCGAATCTCTCGAGCGTCTACCCGCGAATTTCGACCGGTTCGTCAAGGAGACCGAATTCATCCGCGACGGCGCGACCGACGACCTGGTCGAGCGACTCAAAAACCTCGACGCCGCCGTTTACGAGGAGGACGCCTGGCAACTCGAGCTCCCCGACATCGACAAAAACCTCGTCTTCCTCCGATCGGACGGCACGAGCCTCTACTCGACGCGCGACCTCGCCCATCATGAGTGGAAGTTCGAGCACTTCGACCGCGCCGTCACAGTACTCGGCGAGGACCACGGGCTCCAGGCACGACAGATCGAATCGGTGCTCGACCTGCTCGGAACCGACACCGACCGGCTAGATCAGGTCCTGTACTCCTATGTCAACCTCCCAGAGGGCAAGATGTCGACGCGTCGGGGGACCGGCATCGACCTCGACGACCTGCTCGACGAGGCCGTCGTGCGTGCTCGAGAAGAAGTCGAGGCCCGGCTAGGCGATCGAGTCCGGAGCGACGGACTCGACGACGCCGACGTCGACCGGATCGCCCGCCAGGTCGGTATCGGCGCTGTCCGGTACGACATCGTCGCCAAACAGCCGACGAAGGCGATCACCTTCGAATGGGAGCGGGCGCTCGACTTCGAGGCCCAGAGCGCGCCGTACGTCCAGTACGTTCACGCGCGGGCCTGTGGCATCCTCGACGAGGCAGCCGCGGCGGAACACGCCGTTCCGGCCGGGGGCGCAGTCGAGGCCAGTCACCTCGAAACGGCGGCCGAGCGGGACCTGCTCCGGGACATCGCCCGGTACCCCGGCGTGATCGAGCAAGCCGCGATCGACCTCGAGCCACACCGGGTCGCGACGTTCACGCGTGACGTTGCCGAGTCCTTCAACGCGTTCTACCGGGAGTGTCCGGTTTTGGACGCCGAGCCTGCCGTTCGCGATGCGCGACTGGCACTCGTCGTCGCCGCTCGCAACACCGTCGCGAACGCACTCGGCGTCCTCGGCATCGAGGCACCGGACTCGATGTGACACAGCCGACTCCTCGCGCCGACGTTCGCCATCCAGCGGTCCGCGCCGAGGAGAACGACATCACGTCTCACCCTCGCGAGGTTGATTGCGGTGGTGGTCTTCCCCAGGCCACCCTTTCCCCCGGCGATAGCACACATACCCCATTCGTCCTCTCAACAATCCACAGGCTGAGGCATCCAAGCGCCCGACCGTTTGAGCCAGAACCAGGCGTTCAACACTTACTTGAGCCGCACTCGCCTACCTTCCGGCAATGAGCGAGGGCGCGCAGGAAAGCTCCGACAAACAGAAATACGAGTTCCAGAAGGTCATCGAGGAGCTCTCGGATTACGACGGGTCCGGCACGCAGCTGGTCACCATCTACGTCCCGCCGGACACACAGATCAGCGACGTCGTCGCCCATGTCACCCAGGAGCACTCCGAGGCGAGCAACATCAAGTCCAAGGACACCCGGACCAACGTCCAGGACGCCCTCAAGAGCATCAAGGACCGCCTGAAGTACTACGACAACCCACCCGAGAACGGCATGGTGCTGTTCTCGGGCGCGGTCGACACCGGCGGTGGACGGACCGACATGGTCACGGAGGTGCTCGAGAACCCGCCACAGTCCATCCAGTCCTTCCGCTATCACTGCGACTCGGCGTTCCTCACTGAGCCACTAGAGGGGATGCTCGAGGACAAGGGCCTGTTCGGCCTGATCGTCCTGGACCGCCGCGAGGCGAACGTCGGCTGGCTGCGCGGCAAGCGTGTCGAGCCCGTCAAGTCCGCCTCGTCGCTCGTGCCCGGGAAGCAGCGCAAAGGCGGCCAGTCCGCCCAGCGATTCGCCCGCCTCCGTCTGGAGGCCATCGACAACTTCTACCAGGAGGTTGCCGAGATGGCGGACGAACTGTTCGTCGCCAAACGCCACGAGATGGACGGTATCCTCGTGGGCGGCCCGTCGCCTACCAAGGACGAGTTCCTCGACGGCGACTACCTCCACCACGAACTCCAGGACCTCGTCCTCGGCAAGTTCGACGTCGCCTATACCGACGAGTCGGGGCTGTACGACCTCGTCGACGAGGCCGCGGAGATCCTCGCGGAACACGAGATCCTCCAAGACAAGCAGGTCATGGAGGAGTTTTTCTCGGAGCTCCACGACGGTGACCAGGCCACCTACGGGTTCGGTCCCACCCGCGAGAACCTCGTCATGGGGTCGGTCGAGACGCTGTTGATCAGCGAGGACCTCCGGAAAGAGGCACTGATACTCGAGTGTCCAAACGGCCACGAGGATCACGAACTCGTCGAGCAGGGTGGCGAGCCCGAGGCACCCGAGTGCGAAACGTGCGGCAAGCCTGTCGAGGTGGCCGAGCGGGAGGACGTCATCGACCACCTGATGGCCATCGCCGACCAGCGGGGGACCGAGACAGTCTTCGTCTCGACGGACTTCGAGAAGGGAGAACAGCTGCTCACCGCCTTCGGCGGCGTGGCGGGGTTGCTACGCTACGCCACCGGCGTCTGATCGGTCGAGCAGCGGTCGATGAACGGTGGACGCGTGGCTTACTGTCGCATCCAGCGCTTGCCGACGCGACGGAGCCGGCCCTCCGGCCTGTCGGCTACCGTCTCACCGCTCGACTCATGGTCCTCGAGGTCCGCACGCGCGGCATCAACCGCCATCGCCCCGGCACGCTTTGCGTGGCCGGCCGCGGCCACGGCGTGGTCGGCGGCCGACTCGGTCTCCTCGATCGCGATATCCACGGAAGCCTCGGCCTCCTCCGTCGCCGAGGAGCGGCGGTTCCGGAACCGTCGCAACGTCAGGTAGCCCACAGCGATACCCGCACCGGCCAGAACGCCGAGTCCTATCTTGTTCATAAATTATGTAGGTTTCGGAAGGGGATAAACCAGTCGCTCTCGCCGCGAGTGGTGTGACGGTTTCCGGTGCCGTCGCAGTACGAAGTCTCCGGCCTACAGGCGGGACAGGGTCTGACCACGATCCAGGCGCCGATTGGATGCCGACGGCGAGTGGGCGGGCAGTGCTGATCTACCTGGGCAGCGACGCCAGTACCGTCTGCAGCACGATCATGGCCACGGCCCTCGATCGCACCCGCGCTCTCACGTCGGTTCTGGGAATCGACAGCGTCGAGCCCCGTCCCATCCGGACGATTCGAATCGGCCAGGCCCCAGAGCCTGGTGCCGGATCGAAACAGAACAAATACCCGATTCACGCCATCGCGACCGCGACCCACGCCATCGGTTCAGTTTTGTTCGCGGACTGACCCAGGCCGTGGGAGATGAAGTAGTATCCGCCGGACCCGAATACTAGCGTTTAACAATTTTGCCCGGTTCGATTAATATATGAGCGTCGTTAGTATCTCGATGCCGGAGGAGCTTCTCGATCGGATCGACGAGTTCGCTGACGATCATGGCTACACAGGCCGGAGCGAGGTCATCAGGGAGGCCAGTAGAAACCTGCTTGGTGAGTTCGAGGATAGGCAACTAGAGGATCGGCCACTGATGGGCGTGGTCACCGTCGTCTTCGACTACGAAACCACGACGGTCGAGGAGCAGATGATGCGCCTGCGTCACGAGCACGAGGACCTCGTCGCCTCGAACTTCCACAGCCACGTCGCCAGTCGTCACTGCATGGAGCTGTTCGTCCTCGAGGGAAGCCTCGAGGACATCTCGACATTCGTCGGCAAGATCCGCGCAACGAAGGACACGCTGACCGTCGACTACTCGGTGCTACCGCTCGACGACTTCGGCCCGCTCGCGGAGATGGACTGACGGCGAGGGCCCAAGCACAACGGGATTCCGCCGCTTGCGCGGCGGGGAAGTTCCGAACGACGACCGTGTCGACTCCCGACTTACCGGCTTCGAGTCGCGGGGAACTTGACGCGATCGGGGTGTTCGTTCAGCCGCTGGAGAATCCCTTCGTAGAGCGCGTTTCTGGCTCGTGTGCCCCGGCGCGGGTGAACGATGTACCGCAGCCGGAGTTCGACCCAGGACTCCCGCTGGACGACGTTGACCGTCGGCTGCTCGGTGACGTCGAGTTCGACCGGCGTCTCCTCAAGCCGATCGCGGTACTCGGCGACGTGGTCTCGCATGTCCTCCCCGAGCAGGTCCGTGGCGACCTCCACCATCAGGTCGGACGTGAAGGCTAGATCCGTCTCGTAGGCCACCTGGATGGGCAGTTCGTTCCAGACGTACTGGACGCCGTCGCCGTAGAAGTTCACCACGTGGGAGGACAGCACCGTGCTGTTGGGGACGGTGACGATCCGGCCCGAGGGCTGGTTCGACTGGACAAGCTCGCCATCGATCTCCCAGATCTCCGTGACGAAGAAGTCAACCGACACCACGTCCCCGCGGGTGTCCTCGATCGCGATCCGGTCGCCGACTCGGTAGGGTCGCTTGACCAT
>CAYUFG010000107.1:0-7227 GCA_964443815.1 uncultured Halobacteriales archaeon
GAGCGTCAGAAGATATTGTACCACATATCCTTGTACTTGGACTTCTGGGACGACCGGACGCTCCGCTCGTTGAAATCCATCAGAATGGCTTCTTCGTCAAGCATGGTCATGTTATCCGCGTTTCGGATCGCCGAGAGGTTGGTCGTGGCCCCCCAGACAGGATCGGTCGAGATGTCTTCATCGGCGATATCGTCACGGGCTGGCCCGAGATACCAGTCCCTAGCAATCCAGGCATTACCGTGGGGTGAAAGCACCCAGTCAGCGAAGAGCTTCGCCGAATTGGGGTTCGAGGCGTCCTTCACCACCTGCCAGTTGGGGTGCATGATGTTGTGCATCACGTGTTCCCCCCAGGCTATGTTTTCCCCGAGGTCGAAATCCGGCGCGATGAACCGGGCGATGATCCACTGGGCCATCCCCATAGCGTAGGCGACCTCGCCGTTGGCGACCCAGCCACCCATCGTGGACGTGCTCCAAAACGACCGGGGATCGGTCGTGGCCATCTCCTCGTACTGTGTGCGCATCCAGTCTTCGCTCTCTGCCACGGTGTAGAAGTCCATCTGCTGCCAGCCAGACGTCGATGTGACACCGTCGTACTGCGCCGTATTCTGCTGGTAAAAGTCGGGGTTGTCCTCGATGTGATCCGTGTACCAGCCAATGTCGTGGTTCGGCGGGGGTCGCTCTAACCCCGCGTTATCGTAGGTATTCGGGTTCCATGCGTGAGAGCCCCAGGAGTGGTGTTGCTGGATCATCCCTTCGATTTCGGTCGTCGTCCGGTCGGGGAAGGCGTCCGTCTCGGAAACGTTCGGACTGACGTAGTTCTCCAGCAGACCGGCAGTGTACAGCTGGCGCATCGCAATCGGATCGTAGGTAAAGAGCACGTCCGGATTGATCTGCCCCCGTGACGCCTCCGTCGTGAACCGCGAGTATACCTCCGCCGTCCCGAGGGTGGTGACGTTCCAGTCGACGAAGTCGAAGACCTCGTTGAAGCCCTCGACCGTACTGTTGGCCATCGCGCCGAAGTACGCGGTGTACATCGTCTGATCGCTCTCGTCCATCGCGCCGTCGACGATCCGCCAGTAGTCGTCGGGGTAGTAGTCCGGTAACTCCTCTAGGTACGGCTCGACGGCCGACGGCGGGCCCTGCTCGGTCGGCGTGCCACCGTTCCCACCGGTGTCGCCATCGCCGTCATCGCCCGCACCATCGCCGCCGCAACCCGCAAGCGCAACCGTCGCCGCCAGTCCCGTATGTTTGAGCAAACCGCGTCTACTCACTCTGCCATGGCTGTCCCGAGCCATACGGGGAGAAAACCGCGGGACAGGAATGTACCCCTCGGATCCAAAGCATATACCCCAGGACGAATATTCCATGAAAATCTGACACAAATTCCGCCGGGAACGCACCAAATTCCGGGAGGATTCCCGGGGTGGGTGGGGCGACCCAATAACTCAACTGACACGAGTGACGAGGCAGACATCGGGGTGGAACCGGGTCGTCCTTCCCCGTTCACTCGTCCGCCGTCGCCCGGATCATCGCCTTCAGGCTACCGAACGAGTCCGGATCATCGTCGTTGTACCGTATATCGAAAAAGTCCACCGCCGTCGGTGACGCGTCACGGATGAACTCGCGGACGCGCTCCTTGTCGTCGGCATCGAGGCCGTTCATGCGGTCGAGCCAGGGCTCCACACTGATCGGCTTCATGAGATGTTCCGTCGCGGTCACCGAAAGTCCCGCCGTCTCGAGCCACTCGTGCCAGGTCGCCGTAGTGTAGGACTCGACGTGGGTCGGATCCCGCATGCGCTCGAGTCGGTTGAAGAAGGTTCCCAGGTCATCGTCCTCGGGTACGACGTTGTCCTCGAGCGCGAACACCCCGTCGGGGCTGAGCACGCGGGCGACCTCGGTGACGAATCCCTCGGGATCGGGGAAGTGGTGGGCGGCGATGCGACACGTGACGGCGTCGACGCTGTCGGTCGCAAACGGAAGCCGCTCGGCGTCGACGACGACCCCCTCGAGGCCGGGATAGGACTCGAGGGTAGTCCGGAGCATTCGCGGCGCGGCGTCGGCCGCGACGACAGTTTCGACGCCAGCCTCGGCCACTGCCCCCGCAGTGTGACCGGCGCCGGTAGCGACGTCGATCGCGACGCTCGCGTCCGCACACCAGGCAGCGAGCAGTTCGAGGTCCTCGCCCTGGCTGTGCGTGTCCGTGTTGACGTACCCCTCGGCGTTCTCACCGAAGGAGGCCGCGGCGGCAGCCTTCCGGGCGGAGTCGTCTGGCATGGGGTCGCTACCGGTCGGTGAAGGAAAACGGTTCGGCCGAGTCACGCTACCCGTTTCGTTCGATGGCGCGTCGGGTCCGTTCGTCGACGTGGATCAGGTGACAGAGCGGATTGCCCGGGTAGACGACCGGGTTCTCGAGCAGCCCGAGCAGGAGGCCGGTGAAGGGTGCAGTGACCGGATCCGTGCGATCTTTGAACGGGTCCGCAATCGTGGCGATCGTCTCACCCTCGTGGACGAGGTCGCCGCGCTCCGCCCGGAAATCGACGATACCGCCGGCGTCGGCCCGGAGCCAGGTTTTCTCGGCAGAGTCCGCGACGACGGTCCGCCAGCCGGGCCACCTGACTGATTCGGAGGGCATGAGCCCGAACTCGGCGAAGACGCTCCGGACGCCGTCGAGTGCGCGGTCGATAAACTCGCGCTGGAACCGGTGGGCCTCGCCCATCTCGACGGTGACCGTTGGGATACCCGCCGTGGTCGCCTCCCGCCGCAACGAGCCAGAGGGGCCGTCGCCGTCGACGATCACGTGCGAGGCGAACGCGTTGGCGAGCCGAGCCGTGTCGTCGTCGTCCATGTTCGCGCGGACGTGGAGGACGTTCGACCGGCCGCGGGTGGAGGTGTGAAAGTCCAGCCCGAAGTCACACGGCGCGATGAAGTTGTCGTAGATCGCGGCCGCGAGCCGCTTGGCGCTCGTGCTATCGCGATCGCCGGGAAACGACCGATTGAGATCGCGGTCGTAAATCGGCAGGTATCGCTGCTGGACGACGAACCCCGGCACGTTCAGAACGGGCAGGCAGACGAGTGTGCCCGCAAGCTCCGAGAGGTCCCACTCGTGGGCGACCTCGCGGACCACCTCGACGCCGTTGAGTTCGTCCCCGTGGGCGGCCGCTGAGAGGAACGCAGTCGGTCCGGGTGCCGCCCCGTTGACGATCGTCACCGGCATCCGCACCGGATCGGCGAGATACGTCTCGGTGACGGTGTAGCGGAGGTTTTGTGTCTCGCCGGGCTCGACGCGCCCACCCTGGTACGTGAACGGTTCGGCCGCAGTCATTGTGCCCCGTGGGTCGCCGACGGACATACGGTTGGCGCACCGCCCACCAGAGGGCCTATTCTTGGGCGGCCCCAATCGAACTCATGAGCACGGATTCCGACGAACTCACGGTCGGTGTCCTCAGCCTTCACGTGAGCAAGGAGACGAAGGCCATCCTGAACGCGGTCGAGGCACTCGGCTACGGAACCGCCTGGCTCCGACGGGAGAACACCGCCGTCGCAATCGAGGACGGCGCCGTCTCGACGGAGCCGGCGGTCGACGTCGTGGCCAACCGGCTCCTCCTGTCGACGACGGAATATCCGGCCGAAGACATCGGCCTCGCGAACGTCGTCGCTGGCGGCACGCCGATGCTCAACCCACCGACGGCCGTCACGACGGCGATGCACAAGTACGCGACAGCCGTTGCCCTCGCCAACGCTGGCGTGCCCGTTCCCGACGCCCTGCTCGCCCTCTCGAGCGAGCGACTCAACGCCGGCCGCGAGCGGTTCGACGATCGGGCCGTGTACAAGACCGCCATCGGCACGCACGGCGGTGGGGCGTGGCAGGTCGACCTCGGTGAGCCGGTGAACCCGCGGGTCGGCGATCGGCAGGCCTTCCTCCAGGAGCTGATCGACCCGCCCGGCGACCGACCCTTCGACGCCCGCGTCTACGTCGTCGACGGAACGGTCCGCGGGGCGATGTTCCGCCACGCTCAGGACGGCGAGTGGCGGACCAACGTCTCCCTCGGCGGGGAGGTCACGGACGCCACCGGCGAACTCCCCGACACGGCCTTGGAGAACGCGGCCCGGGCCGCCGACGTCGTCGGGCTGGACTATGCGGGTGTGGACCTCATCCCGAAGGGCGACGAGTGGCTGGTACTCGAAGCGAATCCCACAGCCGGCTTTCGGGGGCTGTTCGAGGCGACCGGCGTCAGTCCCGCTCCCTACATCGCCCAGGCGGCGATCGAGGCTGCCGGCGGCGACGTCGACGAGGCGCTCGTGGCGGACCTCTCCCGGACGCTCGACGACTCCAAACCCGCCTGTACGCCGAAGAAGGAGCGTCCAAAACCGGCAGAGCAGGGCATCATCGGCTTCGTCGAGGCTGTCCAGCTGAGCGGGACCCGCGGGTCGACCACGGTCGAGGCGAAGTCCGACACCGGCGCGGCTCGAACCAGCATCGACTCCGCATTGGCAGCGGAGATCGGCACCGGCCCGATCAAGGACGTCGTTCGGATCAAGTCGGGCAGCTCGAAGACCGGCCGAACCCGCCCGCTGGTCGACGTCGTCGTCGGCGTCAAGGGGACCCAACACACGGTCACCGCGAGCGTCGAGGACCGCGGCCACATGGACTATCCGCTCCTGCTCGGGCGGGACATCCTCGAGCACTACCACGTCGACGTGACGCGTGGCGCCCAGGCGGGATCCGAGGAGTGATCACGCCGACACGTCCAGCAGCATGTCGACGTAGCGTTCCTGGAGGGTACCCTCTGCGTCGTCGGGCAAATCTTGGGCCCGTCTATCCAGCACCACCGACCCACCGTCGAGGACGGTCAGCCGGTCCAGATGGGGTTCGAACGTGTCGATCCTGTGCGTCGAGACGACGACGCCGTGACCCGCGTCGGCGTAGTCCTCGAGGAACTCGAGCAATCGTGCCCGTGCCACGTCGTCGAGCGCGCCGAGCGGCTCGTCGAGCAGGACGACGTCCGGCCGGTGGAGCAATGCCAGCGCGAGGTCGAGTTTCCGGGCGTATCCGCCCGATAGGTCGCCGGCGCGACGGTCGACCGCCGGGTCGAGCCCCACCCCCGACACGAGGCGTTGGCGCCAGTCGTCGTGTGCGCCTCCCTGGAGGCGGCGAAATACCTCGAGATTTTCCCGAACCGAGAGCGACGGGTAGAAACTCGGTCGCTGAAAGCCGCTCCCTACCCTGATCCCCGTCCGCGAGACGGTCCCCGTAGTCGGGCGTTCCAGGCCGAGAAGCAACCTAAGCAGCGTCGTCTTTCCGGACCCGTTGGGACCGAGCAGGCAGTGAAAGCCCCCGGTCTCGACGGCCAGCGAACAGTCGTCGAGTGCGAGGACGTCACCGTACCGTTTGGTGACGCCGTTGAGGGCAAGTGTCGGCACGATCAGACCGACCTCCGGTAGTAGACGATGGACAGCTCGAGCACGACGAGGGCGGCAATGGCGACGCCGGCGAGGCCGAGTAACCAGTCAGCGAACGTAGCAAGCGGGAGTTCCCGGAGCATGCTCGAGCGGACGAGTACCGTCGCGTAGTGGGTCGGCATCGCTCGAACGACCGTTCTTCGGAGGGCTGAGAAGTATCCGGCGGGGTAGGCAAGCCCGGAGAAGCCGAGGACGAAAAGCAGTATGACCGCGTTGACGAACCGGCCGGTCGGCGCGAACCGAGTTGCGACCACGACGGCCATCGCGACCGCCGAGAGGGCAACGAACGTCAGCAAGACGGTCAGGACCGTCGCCGGAGCCAGGGCCCCGATGTCGAAGCCGAGCGAGCCCAGGACGAGATGAAAGACCACGAGCGGTACGAGTATCAGCGCGCTGAAAAACAATAGTTTCGCGCCGACGAGCGCCTCGAGCGAGGATTCGAGACGGATCCGGTCGAGCGCGCGTCGCTCGCTCGCCAGTGCATGGGGGACGTACGTGAACGAGAGTAACATCACCAGGCCGAGGAGGACGATCGGCACGAGGTATCCGGAGAGGTCGTGGCTGTTGCCGACGACGACACGCTCCACCGATACCCGCGCGGCGAGTTCGCGGTCGAGCCGACTTTCCATGATCGCGGCGATGGTCTGGGAGGGTTCCTTGAAGGGGACCATGCTGCCGTCGACGAACAGCCGGAAGGTAACGTCCCGTCCAGTGTCGCGGATGCCGTGGGGCACCTCGACGACGGCGTAGACGCCCTCCCGCTGGAGATCACGGAGCGCCGTCTCGCGGTCGTCGTACTCGACCGGACTGGCGAAAAAGGACAGGCCGGCCTGGACGGCCAGCAGTTCATCCTGAGTGACATCGTCGCTTCCGGCCACCACCGCCACGGGCGTGTCCCGCGGGATGACGTCCTGAAAGAGGAGGCTCGATGCCGCGAATGACCCGGGGACGACACAGAGAACGAGCAACAGCGTCAGGAGATTCCGCCGGCTCCAGTACAGTTCCTTCCGGAGCAGAGAACGCAGCGACATTGAGGGCGTGCCTCAACAGGCGGGAGCGGTGCATAAAAGCTGTCGGAGCGATCCCGCCGGTTCCCCGGGACCCCGGACAGGGTGCTTTGGAATCCAAATCAGTGTGGATCCAGAGTTCACACCAGCCCGCCGGTCGGCCGTGATCACGTGCGACTCGAGGCCGGGCGCGTGTCTGTCGGGCGAATCGCTATCGGGACCGATTCCCGGACTCGACACGGAAATCCTTTTGCGGGCGACCGTCACACGTCGGGTATGGACTGGCCCCACGACCCGGACGGCGACGAGGGCAGTGAAGGCCGCCGGAACTACGGCCACGCCGTCCTCGCGAAGAAGGTCGACGAGGACGAGGACTTCCCCTTCACCGCCGGTGAGTATGTCGAGGAGTTCGGCGACCACCCGATCCGGATCGACTACGAGACCGTCGTGAGTGTCACGGAGATCTTCGAGCCGATCGACGACGACACCAGGTTCGAGACGTTCCCCGAGTTCCACCAGCGGGTGGGGCAAGCGCTGCGGGCGGCGGGGTACTGGCCGCTCGAACTGGAACACGCCTGAGCTGGAACGGAAGACCCAACACACCCCACCGCAAAGCCCGCGCCACCGTGACGAACACGCAGGTGACCCACGTCCAGATCGACAACTACGGGCCGTGGACGGTGACGCCCGAACCCCGCCGCGAGGTCGACCTCCAGACGCTGCAGTCCCGACTGTTCGCCGATCTCTCGCAGCTGTTCGG
>CAYUFG010000108.1:0-7163 GCA_964443815.1 uncultured Halobacteriales archaeon
TCGCGGTCGCGGAATTCGTCGGCCTCGCCGCTAAAGGCGAGCTCTCCCTGCTCGAAGACGTAGACGTACTCGGCGATCTCGAGTACCTTTCTGACGTTCTGTTCGACGATCACCATGTCCACACCGGCGTCTTTGAGGTGCTCGATCTGACTGAACACCTCGTCGACCAGGTCGGGCGCGAGCCCCGCGCTCGGCTCGTCGAGCAGCAGGAACTCCGGATCCGGCATGAGTGCCCGGGCCATCGCAACCATCGACTGCTGGCCCCCGCTGAGTGACTTCGCGCGGGTGTCCTCGCGTTCCTCGAGCTGGGGGAAGAGGTCGTAGACATAGTCGTACCGTTCGTCGATGTGGTCGCTGTCGTCGAGCAGGTACGCGCCGACGCGGAGGTTCTCGCCCACGGTCAGATCGGGAAACACCTGGCTTCCCTGGGGGAGCTGGACGACGCCCTTCTCGATGATCTCCCACGGCTCGTCGTCCGTGATATCCTGGCCGTTGACCGAGATCGTCCCCTCCCACACCGGAATGAGGCCGCTGATGGCCTTGAGACACGTCGACTTGCCGCTGCCGTTCGGCCCGATGATGCAGTTGACCCGATCCGACTCGATCTCGGCCGAGAGGCCGTGCAGGACTTCCGTATCCCCGTAGCCCGTCGTCACGTCGTCGAGTGTGATGCCCTCCATCGGTCAGGCCCCCAGGTACGCGTCTTTGACCCGCTCGTCTTGTGAGATCTCCTCGAATGTGCCAGTCGTGATCGCGGTTCCGGCGTTCATCACGGTCACGCGGTCGGTGATTTCGTCGATGACGCTCATGTCGTGTTCGATGATTAGGAAGGTTCGCCCCTCGTCGTTCAGTGCCCGGATTCGGTCGAGGATATCGTCCATCAGGGCCGGGTTGACGCCCGCCCCCGGTTCGTCGAGGAGGATCAGCGCTGGATCGAGCATCAGCACCCGGGCGATCTCGAGGAGTTTCTTCTGCCCGCCGCTCAGGTCGGCTGCGTTGTTCTCCGCGACGTGGTCGAGATCGAGCTCCTCGAGGATCTGCGAGGCTCGCTCCGCTCTGCTCATGTCCGACGTGTCCGCGGCGGGGACGAGGAGGTTCTCGTAGACGCTCATCTGGGCAAACGGTCGGGCCGTCTGGAACGTCCGGCCGATGCCTCGCTTCGAGATGTCGTATGGTTGCTGGCCGGTGATGTCCTCGTCTTGGAAGCGGATCTCGCCACGGTCTGGCGAGAGGAACCCCGTCAGCAGATTGAACGTCGTCGTCTTGCCGCTACCGTTCGGCCCGATCAGGCCGTGGATCTCTCCCTCGGCCACCTCGATGTTGAGGTCCTCCGTCGCCACGATTCCGCCGAAGGTCTTTGTCAGGTCGTCTGTCTCGAGCATCGGACTCATCGGTCGGTTACACCTCCGTTCCGCGTCGCCGCTCGCTGTCCCCGGGTGGCGATTGCCGCCATCAGGACTCACCCCTGAGCCGATCCAGCAGGTCGTCGACCCGGTCCCAGAAGCGGTCGGCGCCCATGACGCCCCGGGGGAAGAACAGGATGACGACGACGAGCAGGACGCCCCAGAACAGCAGCCTGACCTCGCCGAACTGGCGGAGCACCTCGGAGGACCCGTACACGATGCCGGTGCCGGTGATGGGGCCGGCCATCACGCCCAGGCCGCCGATCACGGCCATCGCGAGGAAGTTGATCATCTGTTCGAGGGCCATCATCGGCGGCGAGACGATGCCGATGTTGTAGGCCTGGAGCCCGCCCGCGACGCCGGCGATCGTCGATCCGATGAAGAAGCCGACGGTCTTCATCCGGATCGTGTTGTTGCCGAGCATCTTGGCGGCATCCTCGGACTCGCGGATGGCCCTGGCGATCAGTCCGAATCGCGAGACCAACAGCGCGTACTGGAGCAAGGCTAGCGCGGCGACGACCAGGAGCGCGAAGTAGAAGAACAGCATGCGATCGCCGCCGAACATCCGCTCGATGCCGGTGTACCCGGTCGGCCCGCCGGTGATGTCGTCGAGGATGATCGCCCCGCGGTGAAGGATCTCAGCATACGCCAGCGTCACCATGGCGACGTAATCGTCGACGAGGCGAAGCACGGGCAGGATCACCGGCAACGAAAACAGGCCCGCGATCAGGCCGCCGAGGGGGAGCGCGAGCAGCGGCGGGATGCCGTACTCCGTGGCGATAATGACCGTCGCGTAGCCCCCGACGCCGAACAGGGCGGCGTGGGCGAAGGTGAACAGGCCGAAGTAGCCCGCGATGAAGTTCCAGCTCAGCACGACGAGCCCGTAGATGGCGATCTGCAGGACGACGCCGACCCAGTAGCCGCTGACGATCAGCGGCGAGAGGAGGGCGACCGCCAGGAGCAACACCATGAACATGCCCTTGGCCGTCCGGACGTCCCGGCGGAGTTGGTCGACCGTTCGGTCGATGGCGGCACGGATCGACTCGGCGTTCATGCCTCGACCACCTCCTTGAAGCCCTGCGGATTGATGTACAGGACGACGATCATGAACAGGAACAGGAGGATGAACGTCACCTGTGTGGAGAACCAGATCAGCGCCACGCTGCGGAACAGCGCGATCACGACGGCCGCCACGAGCGTCCCACGGAGGCTGCCGAGTCCGCCGATCATGACGACGATGAACGCGAGCAGGAAGGGCCGCCAGCCGACCGAGGGATAGATGGAGAACAGCGGCGCGAGCAACACGCCCGCCAGACTCGCCAAGGCCGCACTGACGCCGAAGGTGACCGCGTAGATCCGGTTGGGCCGGATGCCCATGAGCAGTGCCGTGTCACGGTCCTGGGCGACGGCGCGAATCCCGAGCCCGATCTTCGTGTACTTGATGATGGCGAAGAGCGCGACGATGGCCGCGACGGCGAGGACGAAGATATAGACCCGGCGTGAGGTGACGATGATCGGCCCGAGGTTCCAGATGTCGGTCCCGAAGCTGACGGGGAGGGACTGGTGAAACGAACCCTGGGTGACGCGCATGAAGTTCTCCACCGCGATGGCGATCCCGAGCGTCAGCATGATCGCCGCGATGCCGAGGTTGTCCCGATCGCGGATTCGCTTCACGAAGCCGACCTCGATCACCAGGCCCATGAGAAAGCCGCCGACGGTCGCCGCGGCCGCGGCCAGCAGGAAGCTGTTGGTGAGCTGTGCGGTGAACAGGCCGATATAGCCGCCGACCATGAACAGCGCGCCGTGGGAGAAGTTGAGCACACCCCCGACCCCGAAGATGAGCGACAGGCCGATGGCGATGATCACCAGAATCCCGCCGAAGAGGAGGCCGTTGACTAATTGTTGGCCGACCAGCACGGGGTCTACCATACGAAATCCTCCCGGCAGCGAACCAATATATGTTACGTACCGCGCAGGATTTACGGAATCCGATCATGGATCTGCCGCCGTGGGGTTGCTAACACACGGTCGCCGCTCTCTCCAGGGCGAGGAGTACGACTGCGAGGAGGACACCCCCGCCGACTGCCAGGGTGTTTCGGAACAACGGTAACCATCTCCAGCGGCAGTGTAGCCATTCAACCGGGCCACCAAAAATGGAGGTCACCGGAGCCCGGCATGATCCGGTCCGACACTGGGCGAGTCGTGTGTTCCGTTGGCCCTGGCCAATTGTGCGGAAACCCCCGGTGGACGGTCCGGCGCCTCGTCTGCCACCGAGAGCTACTCCTGTATCGACGCCAACTCGTGGACGGCGTTCGCGTAGACTTCGGCGCCGGCCAGGCAGTCCTCCCACTCGGTGAACTCGTCTTCGGAGTGTGAGATGCCGCCCACGCTCGGGACGAACATCATCCCCGTCTCGATGACGCTGTTGACGTAACAGGCGTCGTGGCCGGCTCCGCTGAGCATGGTCCGGCCCGGAATGCCGGTTGTCTGGAGGGCCTGGGAGATCGCCGACTGGACGGTTTCCGAGAACTCGACGTTGGAAATCCGCCAGAGCTGATCGATGTCGAACGTCGTCCCGTGCCGCTCACAGGCGGCTTCGAGTTCCGACTCGATCAGCTCGAGTCCGCGGTCGATGGTCGCCTCCTCGAAGCTCCGGATGTCGACGGTGAATGTGACCTCGCTGGGAATGACGTTCACCGAGTCCGGCTCGCTCGAGACCCGACCGATCGTGGTTCGGGCGTCGACGGAGAGCCGGTTCGGCATCGTCCCGATCCGGTCCATCGCCGCTGCGGCGGCCATCATCGGATCGTTTCGCTCGTGGACGGGACTCGGGCCGGCGTGATCCGACTGCCCCTCGACCGTCACCTCGAGCCAGGCCATGCCGAGGACACCCTCGACGATGCCGATCGTGTCGTCGCTCCCGACGAGTTGTGGCCCCTGTTCCACGTGGAGTTCGAGAAAAGCGTGGATGTCGCCGGGATCGGGCGAGTTCGACCCGTCGTAGCCCGTCCGCTCGAGTTCCGATCCCAGCGTGATACCGTCGTCGTCCTCCGCGGCGAGTGCCCGGTCGAGGCCGATCTCCCCGGCGTAGACCCCGCTCCCTAGCATCGCGGGTTTGTACCGCGCTCCCTCCTCGTTCGTCCAGTTGACGATGATCAGCGGCCGATCGGTCACGATGTCCGCATCGTCGAACGCCCGGAGTGTCTCGAGCGCGGTCAGCACACCCAACTGACCGTCATAACACCCACCCATCGGCTGTGAGTCCAGGTGCGAGCCGATCATGACGGCGTCCTCGTCCGTCTCCCCCTCGCGGTAGCCGTAGATATTGCCGACTTCGTCCATCTCGACGTCGAGACCGAGTGCTTCGATGTCGGACACGAACTCCTCCCGGGCTTCGACGTCCGCATCACTCAATGTCAGCCGGTGGAGGCCGCCGTTCTCCGTCGCGCCGATGGCGGAGTACTTCTCGAACGACTCGCGGAATCGCTCGCTATCGATGGAGACCGCCATGGCAGACAGTAGCCAGAGCGCGCCTAAAAGACTCTGGACTCACGCAGGTTTGGCCGTGTCGAATGTCTCACCGACACGTTTCTCGAGGCTTCGGCCGGTTGCGAGGACGTCGGCGTCGGCGAACTTGTGGCCGATGACCTGGATCCCCACGGGCAAGCCGTCGACATCGCCGGCGGGGACCGTAACCGCCGGCACGCCGGCGAGGTCCGCCGGCCGAGTGTTGATCGAGATCGGCGGCGAGTCGTCCGAGCTGTAGTCGGCCGACTGCCACTCGCCGAGTTCGGGCGCGGTCTCGGCGTTCGTCGGGGCGAGGAGGAAGTCCACGGCGTCCAGCGTCGCGTGGACGTCTTCGATCAGCCGGGCACACTCGTTTCGCGCACGCAGGTAGTGACGGCCGTTCGATTCCTGGAGGACGTAGGTCCCGAGGACGGTCTTTCGCTGGATGATGTCGCCGAACTCCCCGCCGCGACTCTCGATGGCTGCCGCGGCAGCCTCCTGCCACGCGGCATCGTAGGACACCCGTTTGAACGCCGGAACCGCCCGGGCGAGGAAGTTCAGTGCGAGTTCGACCGGGACGATCGTGTTGAACAGCGGGACGGTCGACTCCAGCCGAGGGATGGACACCTCACGGATCTCAGCGCCCGCATCTTCGAGTTCTGCCCGCGCCCGCGAGAACTCCGTTTCGACACCCCCACTCAACTGCTCTCCGACCAACTCATTCGGGACGCCGAAGACGAGGTCGTCGACCGAGGGTGGCGCCCGGACCGCGTCTGTTGCGGGTCCATCGGCGAGCGTCGCTGCCAGCGCCGACGTCGGATCCGCGGGGTGGTAACCGCGGATGCTGTCGAAGAGGCGGGCGGTCGTCTCGACATCTCGGGCGAGCGGGCCGATGTGGTCCAGCGAGTACGCCAGGTCGACGAACCCGCTCCGCGGAACGACGCCCCATGTGGGTTTGAACCCGACGACGCCACAGAACGAGGCCGGGATGCGCACGCTGCCGCCCGTGTCGCTGCCGAGGGCGCCGTCGACGACACCGGCCCCCACCGCTGCAGCACTCCCAGACGACGAGCCACCGGCAACGTGCTCCGTGTCGACCGGGTTCGGCACCGGCCCGTAATCGCTCGTCTCGCTCGTCGGCCCGTAGGCCAACTCGTCCATGTTGGTCTTGCCGACGATCGTCGCCCCGTCAGCCAACAGGCGGTCGACGACCGCCGCGTTCCGGGTTGAGAGCGCTGTTTCGAACACTCGCGACCCGGACGTCATCGGCACGCCGGCGATCGCCATGTTATCCTTGATGCCGACGTCCAGATCGTCGAGCGGCCCGCTCGAACCCTCGCCGAGATCGAACGTCGAGATGAACGCGTTCAGCGGATCGGTTTCCGGACCTGGATCGAAGACGAACTCGTCGATCTGCTGGCCCCCTACCTCTGGTGCGAACTTGGCCGCGGCTGCATCGAATGATGGCAGTTCCGCGTTCACTTCCTCACTCACGCGCGTCGAATCGTCGAGGACGAAGCCGAGGCGCGTCGCCAGTGCCTCAGCCGTCTCGGGGTCGATCTCGGGCAGCATTAGACCCCACCGCTCCCGGCGGATTTTGTCGACTGGACGTTCTGTCGGTGTTCGAGGTTCATACGCTATCAACCCAGGAGGGGACCAATAAGTGATGCGCACCGCGCGGATATCGGGGCAGAGAATCGGGAGACGTCCCCGACGGAATCCTGGTTCGACGTCTCAGAACGTGTCCTGGATCGCCGCATCGAGGGCGTCTACCCCCTCGGCTATCGCGTCGGCGTCGGCCGTCAGCGGCGGTGAGAGGATCACTTGCGTCGTCGGCCGGCCGCTGCCCACGATGACGTGGTTGTCCAACGTTGTCTCGATCACCTCGTCGACGGGATTGTCCTCGTCGGTGACTCGCGGATCGACGAACGGCTCTCCGGTATCCGGATCGGCGAACTCCACACCCCAGAGAAATCCCCGCCCGTGGACGTCCGAGACGACGTCGTACGTCTCCTCGAGGTCGACCAACTGTGATTGGAACGCTCCCTCGAGACTCCGCACGTTCTCGATCATCCCATCGCCGTACTCGTCGACGGCGGCAACCCCGGCCGCACAGGCCACGGGGTGGCCGGAGAACGTCTGCCCGAGGGGGTACCCCTCGTCCCTGAAGTGCTCAGCGACCGCTTCGCTGGTGATGACGCCGGCGAGCGGAACGTATGCGGAGGTGACGCCCTTCGCGAACGTGATCATGTC
>CAYUFG010000109.1:0-6951 GCA_964443815.1 uncultured Halobacteriales archaeon
CACGCCCACCAGTCGGAGTTCGCCGAACTCGGCTGGATGAGCTTCTTCGAGGTGAACTGAAATGGCCGACGGGTCCGCTATCACGAATCGGTCACACCTGCGTCAACTCGGCCGAGGCTTGCTTCCGATCGTCCTTCTGGCGATCGCAGTCGCTGCAGTGTTCACGCTCCCACTATTTGGCGGACTTAGCGGAGGCGGGGCGCTGCCCGACGTTACCGTCAGCCACGTCACGCTGCCTCACGACGAGGAGATCGTCCTCCACGTGACGAACAACGGTCCCGACTCCGTAACCATCTCGCAGGTGCTCGTCGACGAGGCGTACTGGGACTTCACGGTCGGCGACGGCGAGCCAGGCGCCGCCACGCTCGCACCGCTCGAAAGCTCGACCGTCACACTCCCCTATCACTGGACGCCCGGGTGGGACCTCGAGGTGAATCTCGTCCTCTCCGATGGCGCAACCGTCGGCCACGAAATCGTCGCACCACAACCCCAGCCCGGCATCACCGGAAGTGTCCTCTGGACCCTTGCGCTGGTAGGGCTGCTCGTCGGCGTGATCCCCGTCATCCTTGGTATGCTCTGGTTCCCCGTGATGAGAGATCTGTCCGCAAGTGCGCTTCACGGCGTCCTCGCACTCGCCGCCGGCGTCCTGGCCTTTTTGGCGTTCGACGCGGGCTTCGAGGCGTTCGAGGTCGCCGAGGTGATGCCGGGTGCCTTCGAGGGACCCTTACTCGTCGTGACGGCGATCCTCGCGACCGTCCTCGTGATCCAGGCGGTCGGCTCGGCGCTGCGAGACGGCGGCGAACTCTCGCCGCTTGGGCTGGCCTATCTCGTGGCGCTCGCGATCGGCCTCCACAACCTCGCGGAAGGACTGGCTATCGGCGGCGCCTTCGCGCTCGGACGGGCGTCGCTCGGCGCCTTCCTGGTCGTCGGCTTCATGATCCACAACGTTACCGAGGGCCCTGCTGTCGTGGCGCCTCTCGCGGAGGATGAACGGCCGTCGCTGTGGCACTTCGGCGTGCTCGGCGCGCTCGCAGGCGCACCTGTCATTCTCGGCGGCTGGATCGGCAGCCTCGCCACGTCGCCGACCCTCGGCGCGGTTTTCCTCGCGATGGGTGTTGGTGCCATCCTGCAGGTGAACTGGGAGATCGGTGGCATGATTCGTCGGGACGGCCGGCTCTCCGGCCTACCCGTACTGCTGGGCTTCCTCGGCGGGCTCGTGATCATGTACGTGACCGACCTGTTCGTGGTGTTGTAGCTCAACCTTCGAGCGCCGCCAGGTCAGCCCGGGTGTCGACGTCGCACAGGACGCCAGGATCGCCCGTCTCGACGAGCGCCGCATCGTCGCTCTCCAAGAGTATTTTTCGGCCGCCGCTGTCGCCTTCGATGTCCGATAGCGCTTCGAAGTGTTTTCGATCGAACAGGACGGGATTCCCCCGCCGGCCGTCACAGGCCGCCGCGAGCGCGCTTGCTTGTTCGGATTCGTACGCACGGACGAGCGATCGTATCGAAGCGGGGTCGACCCGGGGCATGTCTCCAAGCGCGATGACGACCGCGTCAGCGGTGGAGATAGCATCGACGCCTTGGCGGACGCTGGTCGACTGGCCCGCCGCGTAGTCAGGATTGTGAACGAATTCGAATCCGAGACCCTCGAGGGCTTCTTGGACATCTACTGCGCCCTTGCCCAGGACCGCGAGCCGTGGCACGATCCCAGCGCCGACCAGGGACTTCGCCGCTTGGCGCACGAGTGGCTCACCCTCGACCGATACGAGCAACTTGTTGCCGCCTTCGAAACGTGAACTCCCACCCGCCGCCAGAAGTAGCCCGGCCACTGAGACAGATCGCTTCCCTTCACCGATCTCCGAATCGATTACGGGCAGGTGCCCGTTCGGATCGTCGTTCATTCGAGGACTGGGTAAGGGACTACGGCGACGGTCTCGCCGGCGGTTCGGTCCGATTCAATAATGACGAAGCCATCGGCCCGCGAGGCACGAGTGCTTGAGGAGAGCACGCTCGGATCGAAGGTGTTTGCGTATACCGACAGCGCCGAGTCCTCGTGGCCGAGTGGCATGGCGTTGCCGTCCTCGACCGTGACTGGGACGGCGTACTCGAAGCCGGCGGGGCCGATGTCGACGTCCCGAGCGAGCGTCGCGTCGACCGTTGCGAGCCGGCGTTCACCGGCGAACAGCGGTCGTGCAACGAGAATCGCGATCGTGTGTGCGCCAATGGGTTTGCCAGGGATGGCGACCGCGGCGGCGTCGTGGTCGGGCAACCAAGCGACAGCGATTGGTTTGCCAGGCCTGATGGCCACGCGGTGGAAACGGAGGTCTCCCAACTCTGATAGCGCGGTGATGACGTGATCCTTGTGGCCGACGCTCGTCCCGCCTGTGGTGACGACGACATCGTGGGCGTCCGCCAGCGCGTCGATCCGGTCGCGGACGCGGTCGAAGTCGTCCGGAACCGTGCCCTCGTAGGTGGGATCGTGGCCCCAGGAGTCAACGAGCCCCGCGAGCATCGGCGAGTCGAGGTCGGCGTGTCGACCCTCGTGGATCTCCGTACCGGTCGCGAGCAGGCCGACGCTGAACCGCTCGTGGGCAGTCACCGAGTCGTAGCCGAGGTCGCCGAGCAGTATGGCATCCTTCGGCGAGAGCCGCTCGCCTGCCTGGAACAACGTCTCGCCGGCCCGGAGGTTGCTTCCCTGTTCGTACGTATACGTGCCAGGCTCGATATCGGCACCGTCCAAGTGACCGTTCTCGACGACGGATTCCTCCCGCTTCAGGACGGCGTTGGCCCCCTGAGGTAGCGGTGCCCCGGTGGCGATTCGAACCGCCTCGCCGTCTCCGATCTTTCCAGGATCGTCCTCGGGGAAGACTTCGCGGTCGACGAGCGAGAGGGGGTACTCATCGGTTGCGTCGAAAGCAAAGCCGTCCATGGTCGCATGTGAGTGAGGCGGTTGGTCGCGATCCGCGACGATGGGCTCGGCCAGCGTTCGTCCGTTGATCTGCTCTACCGGCACGGCTTCGGTCGCCCGGCCGTCGAGCAGTTCCTGTCGGACCGCGAGCACCCGTTCGACGGCCGCCGGTCGCTCCAGCATGTCGTCGTGGTCGTGGCTCATAACTGCGAGTAGGCCGCGGCCGGTGTTAAGCGCTGGCAACCCCCGGGCGACGCCTTAAAGGGTGCTGACGGCCGAGATGGGGGTAGGAGATGACCATACGTGGCTGACAGCGCGGACGCCTTTGCCGACCTCGCCGAGGCCGACCTCCGGGCGATCTTCGACACGGCAGACTACGTTGCCGACGACCGGCTGGTCACGACAGTCTACCTCGCCCTCCAGATGGGTAAACCCCTACTGGTCGAAGGCGACCCCGGCAGTGGCAAGACGGAATTGGGAAAAGTCCTCGCCGAAGGTTTCGACACGGAGCTCGTCAGGCTGCAGTGCTACGAGGGCCTCGCAGCCGAGCAGGCCCTCTATGAGTGGAACTACACGAAACAACTGCTAGCCGTCCAGTCAGGCGAGGGTGGCGTCGAGGCGGAGGATGGCGTGTTTGCAGAGGAATACCTCTTCGAGCGGCCGTTGCTCCGCGCGCTCACCCACGATGGGCCCACGCCGCCGGTGCTACTCATCGACGAAGTCGACCGCGCCGACGAGGAGTTCGAGGCCTTCCTGCTCGAGGTGTTGTCGGACTTCCAAGTCAGCATCCCCGAATACGGCACCGTCACCGCCGACCAGCCCCCGATCGTCGTCATCACGTCGAACCGAACGCGGGCGCTCTCGGACGCGCTCAAACGCCGATGTCTTTACCTTCACGTCGAGCCGCCGTCCTTCGACGATGAGTACGAGATCGTCCGCCGGAAGGTCCCTGGCCTCGACGCGGCCGTCGCCGCCGAGGTTTGTGCAATCGTCCAGGAACTCCGAGACGAGGCGTTCCTCAAGCAACCAGGCGTCGCCGAGACGCTTGACTGGGCCCGCGCCGTCGCTACACTTCGAACAGATGACGGCGACGAGCCGATCGGCGCGACCGAACTCGAGCGAACGCTATCGGCGTTGTTGAAGGAGGCAGAAGACGTCGAACGGATCGACGACGAACTGCTCGATCGCCTCGAAGCCGCCGCCCGCGAGGCCCGCGAGACCGCGGTGGCCTGACATGGCCGGGGATCCAGACTTCGGCGGTGCCCGGGAACACGTCGTCCACGAGGTTATCAGGTTCACGAGACGGCTCCGAAGCGAAGGCGTCGATGTCGCCGCCACCGCCGCGCTGCCGGCCGTCGAGGCGCTCGTCACGGTCGGGTTCGACGACCGCGAGCGCGTGCGGACGGCACTGTTCGCCGCGCTCGTCACCGACCCCGCCGACCGAGATGTGTTCGACGACGAGTTCGCCACGTTCTGGTACCGCCTCCGGACGGGACTCGCCGCCACAGCGTCGTCCGATCGGGATAAGGGAGGGGTGACCGAGGAACAGAGCCACACCGAGGTGGCCCTGCCCGACCGCGACGGCGACAGCCGGACGTCTGGCGAGAAGGGCCATGGCAGCACCGGTGCGGGGGCGAGCCATGTGGCCGACCACGAGGTCGACCCGGCGGACGAGACCGTCGACGACGGCCGGGCCGGCGCCTATAGCGACGCTGGAGCTCGTTCGGCCGTGACCACGGAGTCGGCCGAGGTCGAGGAAATCGACCGGATGGCGATCTCGCGGTTCGAGTCCGGCCTGGCCTCACTCGCCGGTCGTCGATGGACCCGCGCGACGGACGGCGAGGCGGTCGACGCCCGCCGTGCGATCCGTCGGAGTCTCGATACCGGCGGCGTGACGATGGAGTTGCCCCGTCGGGACCGCCGCGAGGCCGATTTCCGGACGACGCTCCTCGTCGACGTCAGCCGGTCGGTGCTCGACGCGATCGACCGGCGGTACCTGCTCGACTTCGTCGCGGCGCTCGTCGACGACGGGCGGGATGTCCGGGCGTTCTTCTTCGATACAGACCTCCGCGAGGTGACCGACGCGTTCCAGAATGCCCGCCGAGACCCGGCGGCGGCGCTGGCCGCAGCCGAAGTCGATTGGGGCGGGGGCACCCGTATCGGTGTGTCGCTATCTGAACTCCGGAGTGCGTACCCTCAGGCCGTCGATCGCCGGACTGCGGTTGTCGTGATCAGCGACGGCCTTGACGTTGGGGATGTGGACGTCCTCGAACGGGAAATGGCGGAGTTGGCGAGACGGGGCGAGGCGGTCGTCTGGCTAAACCCGCTGGCGGCGTCGTCGAGTTACGAGCCCACCTGCCGGGGCATGGCGGCGGCGCTGCCATTCGTCAACGGCCTGTTCGCCTTTGCCGGCAACGACGACCTCGCCGAAATCGCCCGCCAACTCGATCGCCACGGCCCTCGCGGACCGGTCGGCTACCGGCAGGACTTCCGCGACAGGGAGGAGACCGTGACATGACTGACTGGAGTGCACCCGAATCCGACGTACTGACGACGATCAGCGACACGTTAGAGTCCGGTGACCCGGCCGTCCTTGCCACAATTATCGACGTAGAGGGCAGCGCGTACCGCCGCCCGGGCGCGAAGATGCTCGTCCGTGAGGCCGGCGGCGGCCTCGGTCACATCACCGCCGGCTGCCTCGAGGACGAGGTTGAGCGGCTCTCGACAGGCGTACTCGAGAGCGGTGAACCGGTCGTCGAGACGTACGATCTCAGGCCAGAAGCCGAGGACGACGTCTGGGGGCTCGGCGTTGGTTGCAATGGCATCATCGACGTGCTGCTCGAACCGCTCGACGAGGGATACCGCGAAGTGGTCGACCGGTACGAGGCCGGCGAGGACGTCGGCGTCCTCACGATCGTCGACGGCGAGGACGCGGCAGTGGGAAGCCGAGCCTACTACGACCCGTCGACAGACACGTTCGACGTCGATCGTGACTTCCCCGAGCACGCCATCGATCGCCTGCACGACGTCGCGGCGGAGTTGACCGAGCGCGGCGGCGCGAACTCCTACGACTTGGACGGCTTGACGGTTTTCGTCGATGGCATCGCCGCCCCGGACAATCTCGTCGTCGTGGGGTCCGGCCCGGACGTGGGGCCTATCTCCGAACTCGGCTCGAACGTGGGATTCCGTGTCACCGTTGTCGGGTTCCGCGGTGCGAACGCCACCGAGGAGCGGTTCCCCGATGCCGACACGGTCCTCTCGACCCGTCCCTCGCAGATACGGGAGGCCGTCAACTTCGACGCTGACACCTACGTGGTCGTCGCGACGCACAACTTCGTCGACGACCGCCTCGCCATCGACCAACTGCTGCGGACTGACGCTCCATACGTCGGCCTGATGGGGCCCCACGAACGATTCGAGGAAATGGTCGACGAGTTTGCGGCAGAGGACCGGATTTTCACCGAGACCGAACTCGAATCACTGTACACGCCTGTTGGGCTCGATCTCGGCTCGGGGTCGCCGTACGGGATCGCCACGAGCATCGTCAGCGAAGTGCTCGCGGTCGCGAACGACCGCGATCCACAGCACCTCAAGGACCGCGAAGGCCGGATCCACGATCGGGTCGAACTCGCGCCCGAGGAGTGAGCCGAACCCTGCAGCATAGGTATTTAACTTCCGCCCGGGACACTGGCTGGTATGGAGTTCAGTGGGACCTTCGAACTCGAAGGGACGACCGTCGACGAGGTATGGTTGGCGCTGTCGGACCCGGTTCTTATCGCCGACGCGCTTCCGGGGTGTGAGTATCTCCTGCCGGTGGACGGGAAGGACGTCGATTTCGACGAGTTGGCTGACCGTGCCGACGAGATGGGCGAACTCACGGCCGACCCGGAGGTGATCGCAGAGCGGGCGTTTCGGGAGGGTCAGTCCTACGCCGGCGTCGTTGGGATCAGCGTGGGCCCAGTCAATCCGACATTCGAAACAGTGGTCACCATCACCGAACGCGAAGGCCGTCGCATGAGCGCCGAGGGGGAAGGGACGTCCGG
>CAYUFG010000110.1:0-6936 GCA_964443815.1 uncultured Halobacteriales archaeon
CCGCGGTAACCGCGCTCGAGGACGGCATTCCCCACCGGACGATCCTTGAGTACGCCGAGGAGCACGACATTGACCTGATCGTGATCGGCACGCACGGCCGGACCGGGCCGGATCGCCTAGTCAACCTCGGGAGCACGACCGAACGGGTCGTCCAGAACGGCGACGTACCGGTCCTCGTCGTCGATATCTAGAGTTATGGTGGCGAGGCTGCCATGGGTGGGCATGAACGCAGGCTGGGGCTCGATCGCGTGGTCCCGATGACGAGGGATGACGTGGTCGAACTGGTCAACCGGTCCCTCGCTGACGAGGCCGCAGAGCCGTTCCAGAAGCGAGTGGCGGAACAGGCCGACTGGCTCAGGGACCAACTGTCGGACGGCCGGCTCGATAACGGCGACTTCGCGGTGGGACTCGAGCTCGAGTGTTACGCCGTGGATGCCGCTGCAGACTCGCCCCAGTTGGCCCGAGTACCCGAACCTGTTTTCGAGACGGCGGGGGCCAACAAGGAACTCGGTCTGCACAATATCGAGATTAACACCGCCGCCACCGTGATGAACGCAGGAGGACTCGCCGAACAGGCGACGGAGATCCGAAAGCGGACGCGGGCCGCTCGATCGGCCGCACATGACGTCGGCCAGGAACTCGTGCTGGACGGCATGTTTACAGTCCCGCCGAGTGAAGGCACCGAGGCGTACATCGGGGCCGTCGAGGAACGGAACGGCGTGATCTTCGCCGAGAACATGCGGCAGGATCCCCGGTACGTCGCCATCGACAACGACACCCTCAGGCACACCGAAGGGGACTCCCTCACGCTCGACGTTCCCGGCGCGACGGTCGACTTCCCGACGATCCTGTTCGAGTCCCTAGCGACGTCGATCCAACCCCATCTGCAGGTGCCTGAAGCGGCGGACTTTCCGCGATACTACAACACCGCCATCCGAACGATGGCCCCGCTGCTCGCGCTGTCGTCGAACTCGCCGTTCCTGCCGGCGGACCTCTACGAGGACATCGACGATCCCGGAACCCTCGTCGAGGCGACTCACCACGAACTCCGCATCGCCGTCTTCGAACAGTCGGTGAACGCCACCACCAACCCGAAGGTGCGAGTCCCCCGCGATATCGAAGACACCGAGGGTGTGCTCGACCGGTTGCTCGATGATGATCTCTACGCACCCTTCCTCAAGGAGTGGATTGAGGGTGACGAGCCACGGGAGACACTGTCAGACCGCATCTGGGAGCTCGACCACAAACGTGGGACCTACTGGCGGTGGCTTCGGGCCGTCGTCGGCGGCGACCACGTCGATACCGACAACGACGAGTACTCCCTCCGGATCGAATACCGCCCGCTGCCCACCCAACCGACGATCACCGACATCGTCGGCCTTCAAGCGCTGACGGGGGGACTCATCAGGGGGCTGGTCGCTGCCGACCATCCCATCACGGCACTGCCGTGGCAGGCAGCCAAGAAAAATTTCTACGAGGCCGCCGAGCGCGGTCTTGGGGCCGACTTCGCCTGGATCACTGCCGAGGGTGAGCGCACGAGCGACCCCGACGTGATCTTCGGCGAGATTTTCGCCCACGCACACCGTGGCCTCGAGGCGACAGGGGTCGCCGCCGCCGACGCCGAGCGGTACCTCGCTCCCATCGAGGCCCGGTGGGCAGAGGGGCTCACGCCGAGCATGTGGAAGAAGGCCCGCGTCCGAGAGGCACTCGCGGAGGGTGTCGACCTCGAAACCGCGATCGAGCGCATGCAAGCGAGTTACGTCGAGCGATCGTTGGAGACTGACTCCTTCGCGGATTGGGTCTGAGCAACGGTTCAGTCGGGGCGGACGCCTGATCCGGGCGCCTCCGCAGCCGTCAGGTCGATCCGTCCGTCCGGCATCGGGACGCCGGTATAGGCATCGTCGGCCAGGAGCAAGGATCCGTCGAGGTCGGCGTATTCGACGAGCGGAGCGAGATGACAGGCGCCTGCGATCGAGGCGGCGCTCTCGACCATGCACCCGAGCATGACGTCGAGGTCGTGGGCGTGGGCAGCGGCGATCTGTCGGGTGGCAGGACGGAGGCCACCACACTTCATCAGTTTCACGACGACGATGTCGACGGCGTCGGCGACGGCGGGGACGTCCGCCGCGGTAACGCAGGATTCGTCGGCGGCGATCGGAATCGCTGAAGCGTCCCGGACGCGAGCTAGCCCGGTGTAGTCTTCGGCCGCGATGGGCTGTTCGACGAACTCGACATCGAGGTCGGCGAGCCAGTCGAGGTGTTCGATGGCCTCGTCTGGCGTCCAGGCCGTATTCGCATCCACCCGGATCGTCGCGCCCGGCGCGGCGTCGCGGACCGCCTCGAGACGCTCACGGTCGGCATCAGTGCCGAGTTTGACCTTGAGGATGGGATAGCCCGCATCGACGATCCGCCCGGCGCGCTTGGCCATCGTCTCGGGGTCCGCAATCCCGACGGTGTACGAGGTCGCCGGCGCGGCCGCCGCGTCGTGGCCCCAGCGCCGGAATAGCGGCTCGTCTCGCTCTCGGGCGGCGAGGTCGTGGATCGCAATGGATATCGCTGCCCGAGCGGCAGCCTGGTCCGGCGCAGCCGATCGAAGCCGGCGCTCGATCCGCTGGTGGGCGTGAGTATCACCGATCTCAGTGACAATGTCGAGCAGGTCGGGCAGCGCCGCCGCGACAGACTCGGGTGTCTCATCGTAGTATTCCGACGGCGACGCGCCACCGTAGCCGACGTGGCCGGCGTCGTCGGCCACCGAGACCGTGTGGACGGTCGCGGTCTCCGTCGTGCCCCGTGAGATCGTAAACGCGTCCGAGAGTGGAAGGTCGTGGCGCTCGAACGAAGCTGCGAGTGTCATGGGCGGCCCTGCACTCCGGACTCACTTGAGTGCCGCGGGCGTGGCTTTGCTGTGAACCGCCTCGGGGTCGAGCCCCGAGGCACTCGGTCCATCGCGCCTGTAGAAACTATCCTTCAGGGGCCGCTGAGGTTGACCGGCTCGGACTGAACTCTCGAACAGTTCGTCGAATCTGTGTTCCATCCGGCCGCCGACGCCACGCCGCCGGCCCTTGGCTATTTTTCCGTTCGCCCGCGAGGGGCGCACATGACGACACTCGACGAAACCGACCTCGAGATCCTCGAACTCTTGCTGGCGGATGCCCGGCGGCCCTGGAGCGATATCGCCGAGTCGGTGGACCTTTCCCCGCCCGCGGTGGCCGACCGCGTCGAGCGACTCCGTGACGCCGGCGTCATCCGACGGTTCACCGTCGATCTCGACCGATCGCAGCTCCGGGCCGGAGTGACGGTCCTCGTCAGAATCGAGCCGGTCGACGGTCACGAATCACTGCGCGAGACGCTCGCCGCGGCCGAAGCCGTCGAACACGTGTTCACGACGGCGTCGGCCTCACTCGTCTGCGTGGCGCGTGTACCGGACGGAGACGTCCCCGCGTGGCTCGCGTCGACGGTCGACGAGGCGGCGATCGCCGACTACGAGGTCGAACTCCTGACCGGCTCGGCGTGGACGCCGAGCCTCGGAGGGACGGACGTCGCGCTCGCGTGTGCGGAGTGTGGCAACACAGTCACGAGCGAAGGCGAGACGGCCCGGCTCGACGGCGAGCTGTACCACTTCTGTTGTGGCTCGTGTGCGTCGCAGTTCACCGAGCGATACGAGCGCATGGCCGAGGGGGTCGATTGACTCAGGCGGGGAGAACGGCGTCGAGGACGGCGTCGGCCTCGAACCGAACGGGATCCGTCGCCGGTACGCCGAGCTTCGACGCGTACTCCTCGATGGCCGTCGCCGCGGCGTCGTCCTCCCCGATCGATCGCGTGTTGAGACAGCCCGCAACCACCTCTGTATCACGAACAGGTGTCGAGAGATCCTCGTAGAGGTTGGCGTACTCGGCCACGGGCGGGATGGCGAACGACTCGTAGCTGTGGACCCGGTCGCGGCCGGCCTCGTGACAAAGCACCAGCCCGTCAGGCTGGGCACCGTGGAGAAGCGAGAGCGTCACGCCGGAGTACGCGGGATGCCCGAGCGCTCCCTGGCCCTCAACGATCAGGAGGTCGTGGTCGCCTCGCTCGCGGACCATCCGTTCGACCGCCCCCGCGGCGAAGTCGCTGATGACGCGGTCGACCGCGATGCCTTCGCCATCGATGAGGATACCGGTCTGGCCAGTCGGTACGACTTCTGCATCGACACCGCGTTCGCGGGCGGCGTCTCGGAGCGCGTAGCTCGTCGTCATCTTGCCGGTCGAACAGTCGGTACCGACGGTGCCGATGACCTGCGCGTCGACCTCGTGGGCGATCCCCTCGGCGACGGTGAGGTCCTCAGGCGGACGGCGAACGTCGGTGAGTTCGCAGTCGTGCTCGGCGGCGAGTTCGGCGAACTCCTCGTCGTCCCGGAGGAAGTAGTGCAGGCCCGCCGTGACGTCACAGCCCCGTTCAAGCGCGGTCCGGACGTCCGGCCGCCAGGACGGCTCGAAGCCACCGCCGATCGGCGCGATACCGATAATCAGCTCGTCGCACTCGGGGGCGTCGGCCATCGAGTCGACGATCGGGGCGTCCTGGACGTCTGCGACGTGATCGTGTACACGGTCCCCAGCCAAGTCTCGGTCAACGACTGCTGCGACCTCACGATCGCCAAACCGGAGGATGCCCACGGCAGTCTTCGCGCGATCCGGAAACTGCTCGTGGGCGAGGATGACGACGGACATTGACGGAGGTCTTTCGCCGGCGACCTCAAAAGTGCACCCATCAGACGGCCCTGAGCTGCACCGTCCAGAAGTCCCGGTGGGCCGTCGCGAGGGCCGTCTCCGGATCCCCCGTCGCGTCGACGGGATCGGTGACGGCGGCTAACTCCGCGAGATCAGCGAGGATTGCCCGCTCACCGACAAGGTAGAGCGGGTCGGCGTCGCGCTCGGAAAGCGCCGCCCGGCAGCGCTCGACGTGGTCGTCGATCTGGGCGTCCCGAAGCCGCTCGAAGCGGCCCTGGGAGAACCCGCCCTTGGAGTGTTGTTCCTTCAGGTCGGAGGTGAACCCGTGGAACGCGGTTCGGTCGCGACCATCGTAGCTCCCCATCGCGAACAGATCCGAGCGAGCGAGTGCCAGCGTGTAGGTCCCGGTGGGTTCGAACCAGGCCCTGTCCAGGGTGACTCGATCGTCCCAGGTGACGAACGGCGCGGGCGGTACCGGCGTCGAGAGACAGGCCCCAACGATACCCGCATCGTCGGTTATCGCGAGACAGGGCGCGGCGCCAGCGACGATCCCTGTCCGGTCACCAAAGGCGTCACGGACGGGATCGGGCAGCGACGATCCGTCCTCGACGTAAGCCGTCATGACCGTCTCGGGATCGCTCTCGACGGTCGTAAGTCGGTCGAGCACCGACGAGAGTCGCCCGCCGGAGAGGTTTTCGACAGCTCGCGGCTCGGGCGCAGGCTCGTCACCGCGGAGCCGCTCCAAGTCGCCCTCGAGCTGTTCGATGCGATCCTCTAGCCGGTTGATCCGTCGCTCGGCTTCCTGCCGGGCGGTCTGTGCGTCGGCGCGGCGGCCCCGCTCGGCCTCAAGTTCGCGCTCGAGGGACGCCTTCTCCTCCTCGAGGTCGGCGATCCGGGCCTTCAGATCCGCCCGGCCCAACAGCTCGTCGAGCATCTGTCCGCCTCCGGGAGCGCGAGTGGCTTAAATCCCTGCCGACCCGTCGAGGTCGTCTCGGGGTTCGCCGTTGGTCACTCGGAGGAGTTCGGCGGCGCGGTCGGCGCTCGCCAGAAGTACCTCGGTCAGTGTCGGTGGGTTGCGGATGGACTCGGCCTCGAGGACCGACCGCGGCACCGCCAACCGGCCCGCAGGGACGTCGTCGGCACCGAGGACCGGGAAGTGCCGCGAGCCGAGCTTCATGACCAGCGGCCGGTCGGTCCGCTCGACGCCTTCACCGTCGGCGTAGAGTTGTTCGTTGACGCACTCGTGTTGTCGCTGACACATCGCGGCCGGCTCGTCGTCGCGTGGTTCGACGTAGAGCCGCCCCAGGTAGTAGCCGCGGGAGAACTGCTCGAACATGGGGGACGTGAACGTGTACCGTATCGTTCCCCTTAAACACTCGCCGACAGCTATATCACGTCCCGCAATCCCACCGGCGGGGGTCACCGGTATCCACCCCGTACGTCCGGTCGGGGTTGAATCGCCGGCATAACGGGTCCAAAAAGGATTATAAACGTCCTCGAGCCGTTTGAACAAGTCACGGTGGCGGCTGAACGACACGAACGAATGGACCTCTTTAAGCCCGTCTCGGGCGGAGTCTTCGTCAATGGAGACGCCGCGGCTGACGAGGTGTGGGATGGGTATCGTCATTCTGCTCCTCTTTGCTGGTCTGCTGGCATTCGCACCGGGCGTCCTCGCACAGGGCCAGAGCGATGTCGAGTCCGGCCTGGGTGCCGGAATATCGGGGTTCATGCAGTCCACGGCAGCCGACGCTGACGAGTCGGTGGACTCGGGCATGTGGGAGCGCCAGTTCGAGAGTGCGACCGAACCGGAGCGAGCCGTCGACCGTCGTGCCCAATCGCTCCGTGAGCAGCTGACTGCGCTGCAGGAACGGGGCAAGGAATTGGAGGCGGCCAAGCAAGATGGGACGGTTACAGGCGTTGCCTACACGGCCAGGGCGAGTGCCGTGCATGCTCAGATCGCGAGTCTGCGATCGGCTATCGATCGGACGACCGAGCGAGCCCAACGCCGCGGCGTCAGTCCGGCCGGACTCGATGAACTCCGCGAGTCAGCCGAAACCGCCGTGGGACCCGAGGTCAGTGCCGTAGCCAGGGACATCGCAAGCGGCGGCCGTGGCCCGCCCCCTGGGGCCCCAGGGCGGAGTGATCAATCGAGTGGTCAAGGTCCCCCGACGGATCGAGGGCCACCCGATGACGGTCCCGGGAACGGCGATGGTCCGCCAGACGAGGCCGG
>CAYUFG010000111.1:0-6881 GCA_964443815.1 uncultured Halobacteriales archaeon
CACCCGGCGACGATGCACCTCGTGGACGACTTCCTCGCGACGGGCACGCAGATCAAAACCGAACGGCCCGGCAAGGCCGCCGGCGTCGTCCCCGTCGACTCCATCGAGGGCCCGACGGTCCGCCTCGCCAACGGGGAGGTCCGCCGAATCGACGACCCCGCGGAGGCGCTGGAGATCCGCAACGGCGTCGAGGCGGTCCTCGACCTGGGTGAGTACCTCGTCAACTACGGCGAGTTCGTCGAGAATAATCACCCGCTGGCACCGGCCTCGTACACGGTAGAGTGGTGGATCCAAGAGTTCGAGGCCGCCGACGGGCCGGTTCGGGCACTCCGGGACCGTGCCGACGTCGATCTCGAAGCGCCGAGTCCGGACCGCGCCCTCGCGTGGGCGACCGAGTACGACGCGCCACTACATCCCACCTATACGTACCTCTGGCACGACATCTCGGTCGACGCACTTCTCGACCTCGCAGCCGCCGTCGACGACGCGGAGGTCATCGCCGCGGACGGCGCGACAGCCGCTGAGCGACCGGACGCGGCGACCTTGTCGGTCCCTCGGCGTGAGGGCATCCGCGACACGTTCGAGGCGCTCCTCGTCGAGCATACCCAGGGTGGTGAGACCCTCACTGTCTCCGACTGGCGCCCCTTCGTGTGGACGCTCGGCTTCGAGATGGCCGACGATGGAACTCTAGCTCGGGACTGGACCCCTGCCGACATATCAACGAAGGCCAGGGAATACGCCGATGGCGAGAATGCCATCGAGGCGGTCGACGAGATCGCGCCGTTTGCCGTCCGGGAGCGGGCGCCCACACGGATCGGCAACCGGATGGGCCGCCCGGAGAAGTCCGAAACCCGAGAGCTCTCGCCAGCGGTGCACACTCTCTTCCCCATCGGCGAGGCCGGCGGAGACCAGCGGTCCGTGACCGACGCCGCCACGCAGGGCGACACGGTCGACGGGACGAAGGGGGCGGTCACCGTCGAAGTGGGCCGGCGAGCCTGTGTCGAGTGTGGTACCCGGACCTTCAGAGCGCGGTGTCCGGACTGTGGCGGGACGACCGAGGCCAGGTACGAGTGTCCCGATTGCGACGTGACGGTGGGGCCGGACCCGGCTGGCGAGGCGGTCTGTCCGCGGTGTGAGCAGTCGCTCCGGCCTACCCACGACGAACGGATCGACGTCGGCGCGGAACTCGAGGCGAGCCTGGCGGCCATCGGCGAGCGCGAATCCAGCTTCGAGACACTCAAAGGTGTCAAGGGGCTGATGTCGGCGGAGAAGGTGCCTGAACCGATCGAAAAGGGCATCCTCCGGGCCAAACACGGCGTCAGCTCGTTCAAGGACGGCACGGTCCGGTACGACATGACGGACCTGCCGGTGACGGCGGTCCGGCCGGCGGAACTCGATGTCTCCGTCGAACAGTTTCGGGAACTCGGCTACCACGCCGATGTCGACGGCGAGCCGCTCGAACACGATGACCAGCTCGTCGAACTCAGGGTCCAGGACGTCGTGCTCTCCGAGGGCGCAGCCGAGCACCTGCAGCGGACCGCCGATTTCGTCGACGACTTACTCGACTCCTACTACGGCCTCGATACGTACTACGACCTCGACGAGCGGGACGACCTCGTCGGCGAACTCGTCTTCGGCATGGCACCCCACACCAGCGCGGCCGTGATCGGGCGGGTCGTCGGCTTCACGTCCGCCGCCGTCGGGTACGCCCACCCCTACTTCCACGCCTCGAAACGAAGAAACTGCTTCCATCCCGAGACGAAGGTCTGGATCGAGGACGAAAGCGGCGAGTGGCAATACCGTAAGATCGCCGAATTGGTCGAGGCCCACCTCGACGTTCCACGGTGTGACGACCATGGGGTACTCGTCGACGAGATAGATTCGGAACTGCGGGTTCCCTCCCTGTCGGCCGACGGCGAATCCTGCCGAGCCGACGTTGCGTGTGTCTCCAAACATCCGAGCCCGGACCACCTGGTTCGGGTCGAAACGCGGAGCGGTCGTTCACTCACTGTGACGCCGGATCACGCCATGCGCCGGTGGGTCGATGGGTCGATCCAGGAGTGCACGGCTACCGAATTAGCGCCCGGCGAACTGCTACCGAGACTCAAGCCGGGAAACAGTCCGACAACTCCACTGGAATCAGAGTCCCCAGAGGCGACGATGACCGCCACGGATGCCGTCGTCGACGGGGGTGACGTCTGGCTTGACGCGGTTACCGATATCGAGTACGTTCGTTCGGACGTCGAGCACACGTACTGCCTCACCGTCTCGGAGACGCACACGCTCGTGGCGAACGACCTCTACACCGGTCAGTGCGACGGGGACGAGGACTGCGTCATGCTATTGCTCGACGGTCTGCTCAACTTCAGCCGCAAGTATTTGCCGAACCGGCGCGGCGGGAGAATGGATGCACCGTTGGTGATGTCCTCGCGAATCGACCCGACTGAAATCGACGACGAGGCCCACAATATGGACGTCGTCGACCGGTATCCGCTCGAACTGTACGAGGCGACACGTCGCATGGCGGACCCCGGCGATGTCGACGTGACGCTCGCGGGCGACTCGATCGGTACCGACACCCAGTACCGCGGCTTCGCCCACACCCACGACACCGAGAACATCGCCGCCGGACCGTCGCTATCGGCCTACAAGACGCTGGGGTCGATGGAGGAGAAGATGGAGGCTCAACTCGAACTCGCGCGTATCCTCCGGGCCGTCGACGAAGCCGACGTCGCCGAACGGGTCATCGAGTACCACTTCCTACCCGACCTGATCGGCAACCTCAGGGCGTTCAGCCGCCAGGAGACCCGATGTCACGACTGTGGGACCTCCTACCGGCGGATGCCGCTTTCTTACCAGTGTCGCAACTGCGGCGGGGATGTCCACCTGACCGTCCACGAGGGATCGGTCACGAAGTATCTCGAGACCGCCAAGCGCGTGGCCGAGGAGTACGGTTCGCGAGATTACACGACCCAACGCCTCGATATCCTCGAACGGAGCATCGACCGTATCTTCGAGAACGACCGCAACAAGCAAAGCGGCATCGCGGACTTCATGTGAGCGGGCCGAGCCTCCCACCACTGACTCAATTTTTTATAACTGTTTACCGGGCTTAATTCAAGACATAAACGGTCCGATTATTATATACGGTAACGGTTTGGTGGGCGAAACATGGGTACCACAAGGACGGCCAGCCAGATCCTCGCCGGCTTCACGCTGATCGGAATCTCGACCTGGATCCTGCTGTCGCCGCTGTTCGACGCCCCGACACCTGGCGCTGCCATGGTCGCGCTCGCCGTCGCCAGTTACCTACTCGGCTTTCTGTTCGTGGGGCGGGGCAGCCGCGCGGCGATCAGCCGAGGGTCGACCGACCGCCCGCCGGCGCCGTCTGCGGACCAGACGATGGACTGGCTGGGTCGGCACTGACCGGGTCGGTACGGCCGTCCATCCCCCTCGTCTCAGGCTCGAAGACTGCGTCGGGACAGGGGCCAACGGCGGACTGCCGACGGCGGGCGCGTCGGCGGAGGCCCCGATGAGAGCAGCAGACGCAGACGACACCGCCGACACCGCCCACCAACAACGCCACCGCCAGCGGTCCGAATTGACCGACGGCAAGTCCGGTCCCGGAATGACCTCCGCCCTTAACCGAGAGAAGTAGCCGTTGCCTCCGGCTCAGTGCGCCTCGGCCCCGGGATCCAGCCGGTAACGCTCGGTGGCCTCGCCGTCGAATCGCGGCCCGTCCCCCTGGCGTTCGAACCCGGCGGCGACCGCGGCGTCCGGAAGTGTAGACTCGCTTTCGGGGACGAGTAGTTCCACGGCCATCCGCTCGGCACGGGCGAACGCGACCGGTTCCGAGAGCAATCGGTCGACCACGTCGGTCTCGCCCGCCAGCTGCGTGACGTGGACGGTGCTCTCGCGCGCGTCGAAGCTAACGAATCCCCGAATCTCGTCGTCGACGACGGCGACCCGGACGGTCCGATCGTGGACGAGGTTCCGCATTACGTCCCGGGGGGCGTCCGCCAGGCCGGCCAGCGCCTCGGCGTCGGCCTCCAGGGCGTCCCGGACCTCCATGCGGCCAGCCAGGACCGCCGCGCAATTAAACCCACGCCCGTGGAGCCGGTCCCTTGCGAGATGGACACAGTTAACCACGGCCACGTGGAACTGCCCGCATGATTCGGCCACGGAGCGCCCTCACGTGGGTGATGGGATGCGGGTAGTCGTCAAGTTCGGCGGGACGAGCCTTGGGGACGGCGACCGCGTCAGCCGGGCCGCAGACTCCGTCGCCGCCGCCGTTGAGGCCGGCCACCAGGTCGCGGTCGTCGTCTCGGCGATGGGCGGCACGACCGACCACCTGCTCGGCGAGATGAAGTTCGACGCCAGCGAACAGGACCGCGCGGAGATCGTTAGCATGGGGGAGCGGACCTCCGTTCGGATGCTCAAGGGCGCCCTCGAGAGCCGCGGGATCGACGCCACGTTCCTCGAACCGGGCCGGCCGGACTGGCCCATTATCACCGACGAGTACGGCGAGGTCGACGTCGAGGAGACACGTGAACGGGCAAAGCGGTGCGCCGAGCAGATGGAGGGGGGTGTCGTGCCCGTCATCACGGGGTTTCTGGCACAGGACCACGACGGCACGATCACGACGCTCGGCCGCGGCGGCAGCGACACGACCGCCGTGATGCTCGGCAACTACATGGACGCCGACGAGGTAGTCATCGTCACCGACGTCGAGGGGGTCATGACGGGCGATCCGAACGTCGTCGAGGGCGCCCGCAACGTCGGCCAGATCACCGTCGACGAGCTCCGCAACCTCACCTTCCGCGGCGCCGAGGTGGTCGCGCCGTCGGCGCTATCGTACAAGACAGGCGACCTCTCGGTGCGGGTCGTCCACTACCAGCACGGCGACCTCCTCGAGGGTGGGACCACCATCGAGGGGGAGTTCCACCGGCTGATCGACCTCCACGAGGACGAACTGGTCTGTGTCACCGTCGCCGGCCGGGCCATCCGCAACCGGCCGGGCATCCTCGCCGAGCTCTCCTCTGCGCTCGCGGCCGCGGATATCAACATCCAGACCGTCTCGAGCGGCATGGACTCCATCTCCTTCTACCTGGATGCCGAGTACGCCCAGGAGGCCGAGGCGCTGCTGCACGACCAGGTCGTCGAAGACGACGTGCTGTCGTCGGTGACCGTCGAGAAGGAAATCGCGGTCGTTCGGGTCACCGGCGGCGACCTCCAGAAGCAGATCGATGCCGTCCGCGAGATTCTCGACCCCCTCGCCGAGGAGCGGATCTACCTCCACGACGTCATCACGAGCGCCACCTCGCTGGCGGTATTCGTGCCGTGGGACGATCGTGAGCTAGCGCTCGAGGTCATCCAGGCAGCGGTCTGATCGACATCCGCCACACGCCTGCAGTCGCGGGATGTCGCTCGTAACGCGTCACTCCCCCCGGCGTAACCGCGCACCGGTCCGTTCTGGCAACCCGGCCGCCGCAACCGCGTCAACCACCTCTTCGACGTCGTACTCGACCCGATGGGTTTCGACCGACAGCCCATCGAGGTCGAGGATCGCGTACGCCGCCTGCGGGTCGCCGTCCCGGGGTTGGCCGACGCTGCCGGGGTTCAGCACGATCCCGGCCTCGAACTGCTCGGCGTGCTGGACGTGCGTGTGCCCCATGATCAGGACGTCCTCGTCGGCGAGTAATCCTGGCCCGAACTCCCCGGGATAGGTGTACCGGTCGGGGTCCTCTGGATGGCCGTGGACCAGTTTCAACTGGCCGTGGATCTCGTGTCGTTCGTCAGGTAGTTCCGACAGCCACTCTCGCTGAGAGGCGGAGAGCTCTCGCCGGGCGTATTCCACGCCCGCGCCGGCCATACTGTTGAACCGGAAATCGCCGCCACCGACGACCGCGCGGTCGTGGTTGCCCATGACCGTCGGGATGTCCCGGTCGCGAATCGTCTCGACGCACTCTGCGGGCCACGGGTTGTAGCCGACGACGTCCCCTGCACAGACCATCGTGTCGACGGCCGGCATGTCCGTGAGGACGGCGTCGAGCGCCACCCGGTTCGCGTGGATGTCCGCAAGCACCCCGACCTTCATCGCTTCAACCGAGACAGTCGAGCCACTTGAGGCCCCGGGCTCACCGGCCGTTCTCGATCGCCGTTAGTACTTCGCCGTCATGGATGGCGACGCCGGCCGCACAGACGCGGTGTTCGAATTCGTGTTCGTACACTTCCGACGCCGCACCGGCCGCGTCCGTCGCGGCGAGGTCGAACGGTTCCGGACTGTCGCGCTCGTAGGTCGCGACGAGCGTCGGCTCCGTGACCGCCTTGACCAGAAGTGCGTCCCGACGAACCGTGCCGACGAGGCCGCCGGCCGCACCCGCCGTGGGATCGTCGCCGTCCACGCCGACGATCCCGGCGATCCGCGGCGTGTCGTATTCGTCCTTCTCGAAGTCGAGTGCGGAAAGCGGGCCAGCGAGTGCGTCGCGGGCCGGCGTTCCGAGGGCGAGTTTCTCCGCGATCGGGTCGACGTGGGAGCCGTTGCCCAGGACGACGCCGCGGTCGGTCACCCGGACGCAGTTGTACGAGATGTACGGATTGTCAGACGCCGGGGCGTCGGGCGTCGGTTCGACGGTGAGCCGGTCGCCGCGATCGACCGCCTGGCGGTTGGGGAACGACCGCGAGGAGACCCGGTAGGCACCGACTGTCGGGCCGACGACGACGAATCGTCCGACGTACATGGACGGAATTGGGGACGGCGGCGACATGTAGCCTCCGACCCGGGTCGACGCGCAACGCTTACAAACGCCGACGGGGTAACTTCGGCCGCAGTCCCATGGGGTAGCGGCCAATCCTGAAGCCTTCTGGGGGCTTCGACCCAG
>CAYUFG010000112.1:0-6870 GCA_964443815.1 uncultured Halobacteriales archaeon
TCGCCGTTCTCGAGGCCGAGTTCGGCCATCGCGGCGCGGTCGACGGCCGCGAGGCCCCGACCGGCGTCCTTCTGTTTGAGCGGTTTGACGGTGAGCTTCATTCGTCCACCTCGATGGTGAGGATCCCGTTCCGGATAAACGCTTGCGCGTCGCTGTCGACCTCGAGTTCGTACTGGTCTTCGTCGGTGACGACGATGACCGTATCGTCGAGGACGTCCACGGACGCCTCGCGCTCCGGACCGAAGTCCGCGACGAACTCGCTGCGGTCGTCGAACTCGCGCCGAGCGACCTCGACGTCGGGTTCGACCGATTGATCACTGAGAGTCATACTAACATCAAGTAATCGTGGACAGTATTTATAGTTTTCCTCTAGTTATAAGTCATTAACCCGGATACTCGAAAGTGATTGAATGCGGTTCAGGCACCGAATCCGCCGGAAATCAGTAGAGATCTTCGAGTTCTTCGACGACGGTGCTGTGTGCTTCTCCCGGGAAATCGCCGGATTCTACGGCCGCGACGTAGTCGGACACGGCGTCGACCATGGCCGTCCGGACGTCCCCGAATGCCTTTGCGAACGGTGGGGTGCGCTTCTCGAGACCGACGGCGTCAGTGTAAACGAGGACCTGGCCGTCGCAGTGTGGGCCGGCGCCGATCCCGATAGTGGGTATCTCGAGGTCGTCGGTGATCAGTTCCGCGAGATTCGCCGGCATATGCTCGAGCACGCACGCGAAGGCGCCCGCGTCCTCGTGGGCTACGGCAAGATCGGCGATCTCGCGGGCCGATTCCGGATCTTGGCCCTGGCGAACGTATCCAGCCTGATTGACGCTCTGGGGGGTCAAGCCCACGTGGGCCATGACGGGAATGCCCATGTCGGTGAGGCGCTCGGTAAGTTCCAGCGTGTGGGGCCCGCTCTCGATTTTAACGGCGTTCGCGTCGGCCTCCTTGAGCATCCGGCCGCAGTTTTCCACGCCCTCCGCGAGGTCGTGACCGAACGAGAGAAAGGGCATGTCGGCCACCACCAGGGCCTCCTCCGTGCCGCGAGCGACTGCGGCCGTCCGGGAGCGGGTCTCCGCGAGAGTCACGGGCAATGTCGACGTATGCCCAAGTACCGCGTTGCCCATGCTGTCGCCGACCAGTAGGACGTCGATCCCGGCTTCCTCGGCGAGCGACGCTGTCAGCGCGTCGTAGGCGGTCAGCATCGTGATTGGGTCCTCGCCCGTTGCGGCCCGGACGTCACGAACGCTGGGCATGGGGGAAGCCTCGCACTGCCGGCGCCTTACCAGTTCCGGGCCGAAACCGGTAGCGGCTTGGGACTCGCCAGCCAAGCGCCGACTGTGTCACCCAGCGTCGAGCGGACGGACCCGGAGGGCGTCGACTTCGGGTGGGTTATGCAGGTCACCTTCGTGGTCACGATCGTTCTCGGCGTTCCCCTTGTGGCCGGGCTCTCGCTGGTCGCCGAACTCCCCACGTGGGGATCCCGTGCTGCCTTCGCGATCCGCGTCGGCGCGGTGGTCTGGCTCGTCACGGCGATCGGGACCTACGGCTACGCGAAACGCTACCGCGCGGATCTCAGGTAGACCGGTCGGGGAGGCGGTCCTCGACCCACTGAAAGTCCAGGCCGGCCCGCTCGGCGGCCTCCCGGTCGCGGTCGGAGTCGCCGACGAACAGGCTCCGCTCGGGTTCGGCTTGGACTCTGGAGACGGCAGCCAACAGCGGAGCCGGATCCGGTTTGTAGGTGTCGACGGAGTCACGGCCGACGACGGCGCCCACGTAGCGTTCGAGATCGTGGCGTTCGAGAGCGATGTGACAGGCGGCCTCGCAGTTGAGCGAGCAGACCGCGACGGGGACAGAAAGTGGGAGTTCGTCTGCCAACGGAAGCCGCGTCGCTGACTCGGCCCCCCGACGCTCGTGGGTCGCGATTGCGTCGCTGATCTCGGCGAGGACGCCGTTGGGGCGGGCGGCCTCGAGGATGTCCCACAGCCCCATGTCGGTCGTGTCGACGCCCTGGGCGCGTAGGACCGCGGCTGCGTCCTCGCGGGCGACCGCCCAATCGACCGGGAGCCGGACGAGCGTCCCGTCGAGGTCGTATACGATCGCCTCGTATTCGGTCGTCACTGCCGGGACGAGGCGCCAAGTCCAAAAAGGCTCGTCGGTCGTCAGGCTGTCTCCGCGAGTTCGACGTTGAGGAACTCCTCGAGGGCACCGATGGTTGAGCCCCCGACGCCGGCCTTGGTTGCACGGCCCTGTTCGACGGCGAGAATGGCGTCGGCGTCGAGTCCCAGCTCGGCTGCGAGTTCCTCGATCTGGTAGCCGGCGTTCTGCCGGGCGTCGGTCACCTTCTCGCCGTAGTCCTTGACAAGGTACGGGAGCTGGTCGTCGTCGTAGTCCGCACCGTCTTCCCAGTGGCCCGGATCGTTGGACGCGGCATCGTGCATCCGGGCAGTGTTCTGGGCGGCTCGCTTCGCGCGGCTCTCGCCGTCCCGTTCTCGATCGCTATCGGTCGACTGTTGGGTTCGTTCGCCGTGGGTGCCCGCACAGTCGCCACAGACCTGGAGTCTCGCTCCCGCGACGTCGGCCGTCTCCAGGGTGACGCCTTCGGCCCCGCAGAGCTCGCAGCTGCCGCCGGCGCCCCCGCCACCCTCGCCAGTGGAGTACTTCGCCATACGCGTGATTGCGTGCTGACAGCCTTGAACCAACCGCTTCGGGCCCGCAAACGAAAGCGCTTTTACCGAGTCGTGGGGTACATCTGGGTGCGTATCGAATCGCGCGCGTGGGTAGCCAAGCCAGGCCAACGGCGCAGCGTTGAGGGCGCTGTCCCGTAGGGGTCCGCCGGTTCGAATCCGGTCCCACGCATAGCTTCCGACTGTGAGTGGACGAACAGTCTGCGGTTCGCGACCGGATTCTGGGCCCCCCAGACTCGGACCGTGGCAGCGTGCAAGACCGCCGAGCAGGAATTCCTGGGATCGGTTCGAACCAGCAGCTCTCGGGCCAACCTGTGTCGATCACGGGCGCTCAGGCAGCATTCCGCAGTCCAGCCGGAATTGCGAGACAGTCGCCGACGGTAACGCCGGTGCGGTTGACGTATCCGTGGGGCACCTGCAGGACGTACTGCCCACGCCCGGCGAATCTCCGGTCGCCATCGGCCTCGACTGTTGTCGGTGTGTGGTGGATGGTCGTAATCTCTCCCCCGGTCCTCGCGAAGAGAATGTCCAGCGGGTAGCCGACCCCCGCCACCGAGTAGCTCCAGTTCGCCTCACTCCCGTGGACGAAGATCATGCCCTCTCCGTCGGCGAGAGACTCCGTCTCCCGAAGCCCGATACGCCGGCTCACCGGTGAGGCCGCGATAAACGCGTCGACGCGCGCCAGCACCGTGCCGTTGGGCGCCGAGAGCCATACCTCGACCTGGTTGAGCGATGAGTTTCCGAATTCGACGGACGGGCGTGGCACGTCGGTACACGCGGAGGGCGTCGCTGGTTCAGCCCCGTCATCGATCAGGGACAGCCCAATCGCTCCGAGCGCCCCGACGACGACGAGGACAGCCACGATCGCGCGGATGTTCACGGCCGCCAAAGGGCTAACGCATGCCTAAACCTTTGCTGATCGAGCCGTTTCCCGGGGCTGCGAGGAGAATGCCCTCGATACCAGTCGTGGGAGGACGTCAACGGCGATTCGCCCTCTCTCGGGGTCGATTGCAGCGTCATCGCATTCCTGGATGCGGCCCGAGCGGATCATGGCCCCCCACCCAGCACGACCATTAGGACAATCACCATGATCGCGTAGGTTACGCCGAGCACGACCGTCACCCGGAGCTGGTACCCGAAGAGCCGGTCGCGCTCCTCCTCGAGGGCGGCCTCGTACTCCTCGCTTTCGAGTTCGGAGGCCTCCTCGGCGTGGACTTCCCCGATGTGGAGCCGTTTCAGGTGGCGGGTCGAGAACGGCCGACCACAGTGTGGACACTGTGCCGGGGGGTCGGTGCCGGGCGGGACCCGGGTCTCGGGGGCCATCAGAGCATCACCGCCGTCGACGGCGAGACGATCACCCACGCGCTGACCATGGTGTAGCCGATCATCACCAATATCATGGGGTACTGGCTGCGGATCGGCTGGATGACGCCGGGAAAGTTATCGAAGGCGATGGAGTGGGCCACCCAGATGGCGAACAGATGGCCTACGAGCACGAACGACAGTTGAACGAGGCCGAACCAATCCGGCAGGACGAGGATAGGGAGTGTGGCCGGCGAGGAAAACGGCGACTGGACAGCCGAGAGGAACGTCGGCGCGAGCGACACGACGTAGCCCAGGAAGTGAGCGAGGTGGTAGCCGACGGCGATCGGCACGAGCGATGGTGCGAACCAGCGTTCGATGGTGGCGCCGGTCACCAAGGTTCCGGCGGCGTCGCGACTCCGTCGACAGGCGGCCCTGTATACCCAATAGAACAGCCCGAATCCGGTGAGTAGAACGGCAAGGTAGAGGATCGGGGCGGGCATGCCGGTCCGAATTAGCATGCCAGCGACATCCTGGACGGGCGGCGTGGAGACGAGTCCGTCGAAGGTGGTCGCCCAGAGGAGTGCAACCACGAAGGCCGGGACACCGGGAACGTCCGCGAGTTCGCCGTCGGTCAGCGTGGCTCCTGGGAGTCGTAGTTCGAGCCCCTTCTTTGTCCGCTGGAACGGTGCGAACCGTCCGTAGATCCGGAAGATCCACGTGAGCGGGTCGATCTCGAACCACTGGTCGGGGCCGGCCAACAGGCTTCCCACGACCACGGCCGCGGCGTATCCGAGCACGACGATCGACAGCCACCGGGGATTGGCGGACACGGCCGTGGCGATCTCGAGCCACACGATTGCGAGGACACCGACGACGGCCGGCCAGGCGCCGAGCCGGTCGACGTCAAGACCACGGCCAATTCTGGAAACCGGTCTCGCGAGTACCCGGAACGGATCGACCGCCGGCCAGACGTTCCCGAGCAGGTACGTGCTCATGGTGAAGGCGCCCCACCAACCGACCCAGACGGCGAGCGTCGCCGCGTTGGCCTGCGGATCAGTCGGCCCGAGCAAGCCGACACCGACGACAGCCACCAGCCCGAGCACGGAGAGCCAGCGGAGCAAAAGCTCGAGGGCACCGGTCAGTGTTGTCGGGAGCCGCCCGCGGAGTCCGGCGCCGTTGATCAGTTCCAGCGTCTCGTGGTCGGCCATGAGACTCGTGAACAGGAAGGACGTCCCGACGACCACGCCGGCGGTCAATGCGATGAACCAGGTTGGCACCGGCGGTGTCGCGGTTGCGGCCTCGATGGATCCGGCATGGGCGGTGACGGATCCGGTCGCGGCGGCGAATGCAGGGACGCCGGCGACCGCTATGGCGGTGAGGCGACGCATGAGAGGTGGCTATCGGATGGCGGTCAGCGACGGACGCGAAAAGCGGTTTCGGACCGTGGCTCAGTAACTACGTTCCTTCGGCTCGTAGGTCTCAGACTCGCCTTCGAGGATGACGGGCTTGAAGTAGAGATCCGGCTCGCCATCGTTCCAGGCCAGCAGCGTGTGCTTGAGCCAGTCTTGGTCCCGGCGCTCCTGGAACTCCCGGCGCCAGTGGGCGCCGCGGAACTCCTCGCGTGCGAGCGCGCCAACGGCGATCGCTTCGGCGCAGTCGAGGATGTTTCGCGTCTCGATGGTGTGGATCAAGTCGGTATTATAGGTGCGCGAGGGGTCGTCCACGGCGACCTCCTGGTAGCGCCGACGAGCCTCGCGAAGTTCGGCCAGGGCCTGCTCGATGCCCTCGGCTTCTCGGAAGACATTGACGTAGTCCGTCATCGTCTCCTGGACGTCCGCGCGGACCTCGGCGTGGTTGATCCCATCGCGCTCGAGCAGTGCCTCGATACGTTCTTCCTCGTGATCGACCGCCCGGTCGAGCACGTCGCCGGTGGCCGCCACTGCACCACCGTCCGCGACGGCGTCGTCGCCGACTGCGCCGATCTCGGTGGCCGCCTCGAGGTTACCCTCCTCGGACTTGGCTGCGTAGCCGGTCTGGATGACCGGATCGCTGATGTCGCCGCCGGCCGCAGCGACTCCGGCGCGGGCGCCGAACACGAGCAGTTCAGGCAGTGCGTTGCCGCCGAGACGGTTCGCCCCGTGCAGCGAGACGCAGGCACACTCGCCGGCCGCGTACAGCCCGTCGATGCAGGTTCCGCCGTTCTCGTTCACCTCGATCCCGCCCATTTGGTAGTGCTGGCCCGGCTTGACCGGCATCGGTTCCTCGAGGCCGTCGACACCCTCGAAGTCCTCCGCGAGGTGGAGGATGTTCTCGAGCCGGTCGAGGATGCGCTCCTCACCCAGGTGCCGCATGTCGAGTTGGACGTACTCCTCCTCGATGCCCCGACCCTCATTGACCTCCGTAAGCTCGGCCCGAGACACGACGTCACGCGACGCGAGTTCTCCTTCATTATTCGCGTACCCGCCCTCGAACATGAACCGCTCCCCATCGCCGTTGTAAAGGATGCCGCCCTCACCGCGGACACCCTCGGAAATAAGCACGCCTGTCGACGGGAGCGTCGTTGGGTGGAACTGAACGAACTCCATGTCCTCGAGCGGCGCGCCAGCACGGTAGGCCATCGCCTGTCCGTCGCCGGTATTCGCGATGGCGTTCGTGGTGTGGTCGTACGTCTGCCCGGGGCCACCCGTCGCGAGGACGACCCCGTCGGTCGCCCGGAACCCCTCGATCTCGCCGGACTTGATGTCGTAGGCCACGCAGCCCTGGCAGGTTCGGTCCGTGGGATCCGGCTCGTCGGTCACCGCGAGCCGGGTGACGTACCACTCCTCGTACACCTCGATGCCGCGCTTGACCACCTGCTCGTACATCGTGTGGAGCATGTGGTGGC
>CAYUFG010000113.1:0-6796 GCA_964443815.1 uncultured Halobacteriales archaeon
AGTCCGCGTCCGAGAGCGCGTGTGTCGACGCGACCTGGGCGGCCTCCTGGCCCTGCAGTGGCGGATACGTGCCCATCCGGCCTTGGCGGTGGAGCGACGTGGCGCGCTCGTCGAGGACCCGCGCGTAACGCATCTCCTCGTAGATGGCGACGAGTTCCTCATCCGAGACGTCCGGAACGGTCGCGCCGTCGACGACCCGGCCGTCCGCATCGAGGACACGTACGGGCCAGTCCTCGCGGTCCCAGCTGAAGCCGGCTGTCGCCATTGCTATCCCGGTGGACCGGTCGGGCCAAAGACCTTCCGCCGGCCCAACGGCTATGGCGCCTCGGGACGACCGCACGGCCATGCTCGAGTGGCCCGACAGCACGCTTTTCCAGGGCTTCGCCGACGTCGCGGCGGTCCAGCCTGACCGAACCGCGCTCGTCTTCGGCGACGACCGGCTGACTTACGCGACCCTCCTCGACCGGAGCCGGCGAGTTTCCCGAGGCCTCGCCGAACTGGGCGTGGGCGAGGGGGACGTGGTCGCAACGTGGCTGTGTAACCGGCCCGCGTGGGTGGTCTGCCAGCTGGCGCTCTCGCGCGTCGGCGCCGCCATGGTCGCGGTCAACACACGGTACAGGACCCACGAACTCGAATACATGCTTCGGGACTCGGGTGCGCGCGTGCTCGTGACCGAGCGATCGTTTCTCGGAACGGATTTCCACGGGATGATCGCCGACGTGGCACCTCAACTCCGGACCGAGTCGCCTGGGGCGTTCGACCCCGTGGAACTGCCCGCGCTCGAGGCGGTCGTCAGCCTCGAACCCGAACCAGCATATCCGGCGCTACGGGGCTTCGAGGCGATAGACGATGGCGATGGGAGTGTCGACCCGGCGACGGACGCCGATGCACCGGTGACCGTCTTCTACACGAGCGGGACCACCAGCGACCCCAAGGGTTGTCTCCAGTCGAGTCGATCCCTGCTCAACCACTCGTACAACGACGGGGGGTATCTGGACGTTACCGATGACGAGGCGACCGTCTCCACGCTGCCGTTCTGCGGCGTCTGGGGCTACAATTTGCTGTTCTCCGCACTCACTCGGGGGGCGACCGTGGCCGTTACGACACATTTCGACCCGGCGAGCGTGCTCGACGCGATCGAGACCAACGGCGTGACGTACATGGGGGGAACCGCGGCGATGTACCGACGGCTGATCGACCACGAAGCCTTCAACCCGGGACGGGTCGGCTCGGTCTCCAGGGCGGTGGTCGCCTTCCTCGGCGGCGGCTTCGATGCCGACGACTTCGAGCGCTTCGAGCGAGCGTTCGACTGCCCCTTCGTCCAGCCCTACGGCGCTTCGGAGACCAACAGCATGGTGTTCGTCGGCGACCCCACTGCTCCCCCCGCCGAGCGTCGGCGGGTCGGCGGACCGCTCGTATCAGAGGATATAGAGACGAAGATCGTCGACCCGGAGACCCGCGAGCAGCTACCGGCTGGCGAGCAAGGCGAACTGGCGATCCGCGGATACAACGTCTTTCGCGAGTACCTCGACAAGCCGGAGCAGACTGAGGCCGCGTTCGACGACGCTGGCTGGTTCTACACGGGCGACCTCTGTACGATCGACGCCGAAGGGAACCACGAGTTCCACGCCAGGCTCGACGACGCGCTTCGAACCCGTGGCTTCCTGGTCGCACCGGAGGAGATCGAGCGGGCTGTCGATTCGCTCGACGGCGTGTGCCGCTCGCAGGTCGTGGGCACTCCTCACGACCGCCACGGAGAGGTTCCCGTCGCGTTTCTGATGGGCGATGAAAGTTTGGATCCGGCCGAGGTGAAGTCCGCTCTCGAGGAGCGACTGGCTGACTATAAAGTACCCGCCGCAGTCGAAATCGTCGACGACTTCCCGACCACGGAGGGCCCCAACGGCGTGAAGATCCAGAAGACCGTTCTTCGGGAGCGCGCGGTCGGTCTCGTCGACTGAGCAGTGGGTACTATGGGGGTCGGTACCGCCACTGACGGTCATGCACGAGGTCACTGACGGCGTCCACGTCGAGGATCGCTACAGCACCTACGGGAACTACCACGGGTGTAACTACGGATTCGTCGAAACCGGCGATGGGATCGTCGCCGTCGACACGCCGGAGTGGCCATCCGACGCAGTCGCCTACCGCGACAAACTCGCGAAACTGGGCGACGTCCGGTACCTGATTAACACTCACGAGCACATCGACCACGTCGCGGGCAACTACTTCGTCCCCGGTCGTCGTATCTCCCACGAACTGGTCCGCGAGGCGATCTCGATCCCGCCGGAGTACGATCGGACCAAGCACCTACTCACCCACCTCTTCCCCGGCGACGTGGCCAAGGAGAAGGTGGCTACCCTCGAGGAGTGGGGCGAGCAGGCCTTCGACTGGGCTGACGTCATGCGGCTACTTTTCGAGGACATGGATCCCCAAAGCCTGGACTATCTGGACGGCTACACGATGGCACCACCACAGCTCACGTTCAGCGAGGAGGCGACGCTCCATGTCGGTGACTGTACGTTCGAACTCTTGCACGTCCCCGGTCACGTCGAGAGCCACGTCGCCGTTCACGTCCCCGAGAAGTCGCTACTGTTCGCTGGTGACAACGTCACGACTCAATGCTACCCGAGTATGGCGGGGTCCGTTCCTCATGCGTGGCTCGACTCGCTGTCCCGACTGGCCGACCTCGACGTCGATCACGTGGTCCCGGGTCACGGATCGGTCGCCGGTCCGGAGGCTATCCCGGAGTTCGCCTCGTTCCTCGAGACGGCGATGGACCGAGTGGCGAGCGTTGTCGACGAGATGACGCTCGACAGAGCGGTCGAAGAGGTGGCGTTCGACGATCTCCGCCCGCCGTTACACCCGATGGCCCTCTCCCATCGCGACGACGTCGAGCGGCTGTATGCGGTGCTCGGCTGAGCAGGGAGTACATTCATACGGGGGCCTCACGTTGTCCGGGCCATCATGTCGGACGCGACCTCGGCAGGCGACCGCTCGGTGAACTCGGTCCTCGCAGAACTGTTCCACAACGAGGGCATCCACAACTCGTTCATGTACCTCTCGGAGGACATGATGAACCTCGCGGCCCGGATGGACGACTACGAGGACTCGGAAATCGTCCAGAGCCGACACGAGCAGGACGCGGTGACGATGGCCGACGGCTACGCCCGCCACACCAAGGACATCGGGCTCGCGATCGTCGGTCAGGGTGGCGCCATCGGGCAGACCGGTTCGTCGCTCGTGACTGCCCGCAAGCGCGGCTCGAACCTGCTGGTCGTGGCGCCCGAATCCGCCCGGACGACGTCGGTGGACAATCCCACGCCCTACAGCGCGCCGTCACCCGGAATCGCCGCGAAGGATTTTGACCAGACCGGGTATCTCCGGGATACCATCGAGCAAGTCCGCTCGGTTCGGACACCGGAGGTCCTCATCCCCATTTTCAAGGAGGTCATCCGGAAGATCCGCCTGGGCGGGGGGCCGATGGCCGTCACCATCTCCACGGACGTCCTCAACGGATCGATGACGGTCCCGTCGGATCTCCAGGAGAGCCTCGAATCACGGACCGAACTCCACACCGACGCCGAGGCGGTCGTTGATCCGGGCGACGAGCGGATCGATCGGGCAGTCGAGGCGTTTCTCGACTCCGACGCGACGCGCCACCCGATGATCGTCATCGGCCGGGGCGCCGCCAGCGAGCGGTTCCGCCCGGCCATCGAGGACCTCGCGGAGCGGATGGGCGCGGTACTCGGGACGTCGTTCCGCGGAAAAGGTTTCTTTCCGGACCATCCGTTCTACGTCGGGACGATCGGCGAGACGGGCGAACAACTCGCTATCGACTACGCCGCCGAGACGGACTTCGTGCTAACGCTCGGCGCCAGCCTCAACGCCCGGACATGGGACGCCGGCCGCATTTTTCGTGAGGAGGCAACAGTCATCCACGCAGACGTCGATCCCGGGGCGCTCGGCCGGTACGGCAAAATCGACCTGGGCATCCACGGCGACGCGGGCGCGACCGCAAGGCGGCTCGAGACCGAACTCGCCGACGCGGGCATCGATCGCGCCGACGAGATGTGGACCGACAACATCCAGGCCCGCATCGCCGAGCACGACCCCTACGAGCACGTCGAGTTCACCGACAAGGCGGACGTGCTAGACCCACGACAGGTCGTCGCCTCGATGGACGACGTACTGCCACACGACCGCGTTGTCGTCGTCGACGGCGGCCACATGGCCCGCTGGGTCTACCAGCGCGTCGACGTGCACTCGCCCGACCACTTGATCTGCAGGGGTGACTTCTCGTCGATCGGCCTCGGCCTTCCGATGAGTATGGGCGCGGCGGTCGGTACGGACGCCACGACCACTCCGGTGTTGTTCTGTGGCGACGGGGGCCTGCTTATGCACTTCCAGGAGCTCTCGTCGGCCGCCCGCTTCGACGTTCCGCTTATCATCGTATGCCTCAACGACGACGCCCTCGCGGCGGAGTACCACCGGATGGCCCCGGAGGACCAGCCGATCGCCCGGACCGAGGCGCCGAACATCGCGGAGGCCGCGGCCGGGCTGGGCTGTGAGTCCCACCGGGTGCGGACGATGGACGAACTAGCGTCCGTCGCTGACCGCCTCGACGAAAAACCCGACGGGCCGGTCGTCGTCGAGTGCGTCGTCGACCGGGACGTCCAGACGTCGATGTAGTCAGTAGAGCAGTTCCTTCGGATTGTGTTCGACGAGATCGTGGAACTCGGCCACGGAGAGGCCTTTGCCGGTGAGAATCTCGCCGAGATACGACAGCCCCTTGGCCGGTGTGGGGTTCCCCAGCTGGCCCTGGTCGCTGCTGACGATGCAGTTGTCGACGCCGATCGCACGGACGTTCTCGTAGAACTCGTCGGCCGTCTCCCATGCGCTGCGCGGACTGATTCCACCGAAGACGTGGTTCATCGTCGCACCGAGCGAGACGAGTTCCGCCTGCTGGTCGATGTCGAAGTCGGTGATTGGGTAACTAGGGTGGTCGATCATGACTCGCTCGTGGCCGAGGTCGGCGCAGTACTCGGTCATCGCGAGCGTCTCCTCGTAACTGAGGTGGCCGATCGCCAGGACGACGTCGTGGTCGGCGATCTTTTCGATGCACAGCCGGACGTCGTCCTTCAGTTCGCCCCCGTCGTCGAGCGCGTTCAGGCCTGTCTTGTCCTGATATTCGGGGTTGTCGCCGAAGTCGACGCCCAGCTTGTTTCCAAGGCCGCCGCTGACCTCCGCGTCCCGCTGGGCATCGATCGTCGGCGCCCAGATCACGCCAGCGTCGTACAGGCAGGCGTACTCGACCATGAACGGGTTGAACCCGCCGTTGCAGTAATTCAACACGACGCTACCGACGACGTCGATATCCGCGTCGTGGGCGTCGAGCGACCGCTCGATGTAGGGAACGGCGTAGGCCGTCGGCAGGAAGTGTTCCTTGAGGACGATGGCGTCGAAGCCCGACTCGGCGGCGTCGAGCGCGAGTTCGAACCCGTCGCCGCGGCGCTCGATGACCGAGGGGCCACAGTGGGCGTGCATGTCGACCGCGCCGTCCATCGAGACAGTCGGTGTCATAGTCCGGGATGCACACCCCGGAGCAAAAGCCTACCCCCGACTCAGAGCGTCGACGCGTGCGCGCCGCCGTCGATGAAGATGGCGTCACCGTTGACGTAACCCGCCCGGTCGGAACACAGGTACGCGACCGTGTCGCCGAGTTCCATCGTGTCGCCAAGCCGGTCGACGGGGATGTCCTCGGCACGCATCGCTCGGCCCTCGTCGTAGTCCTCGATCTCGCCGGCTTCGATCATCGAGTCGAACGACCGGTACACCCGCGGGCTCTCGTACCCGGCCGGCATGACGGTGTTCGCGCGGACCTCGGGCGCGAGGTCCTCGGAGAGCACCTTCATGATGCCCGCGACGGTCATCCGGACGGAACTGGAGAGGACGTTCGCCGTGGTCGCCTCCTTGATAATCTTCGAGGTGATGGCGACGATGGAGCCACCATCTCCGGCCTGGAGATGGGGGCCGGCCGCCTGCGTCGAGCGGACGACCGGCATCACGAGCATGTCGTACGCGTCGTACCAGTCGTCGTCGCTCGTGTCCTGAAAATCGAGTCGAGGCGGGCCGCCACCGGAGGTGACGAGGTGATCGAGCCCGCCGAACTCGTCGACGGTCGCCTCGACGAGCGCCTCGGCGGCGCCCGGCTCGGTGATATCCGCGGCGTGGCCGACTACCTCGCCCGTTGCGACGTCGGCGATCTCCTCGCGGGTCTCCTCGAGCTTCGCCTCGTCCCGGCCGTTGATGACTACGTTCGCGCCTTCGCGGGCGAGTGCCATCGCGGAAGCTTTCCCGAGACCGCCGCTCGACGCCAGCGTCAGTGCTGCAGTATCATCCAGGTGCAGGTCCATGGGACACCCCGACGGGCCGGCGCTACAAAAAGCAGCCGGGATCTACGTGTGGTGCTCGATGAGGCTGTCGGCCGTGCGCTCCCATTCGACGGAGTCGTCGTGGTACCGCTCGGCGAGATCCTGGTCGGGCATCTCCCCGACCATCCGTTTCTCCTCGCCGTAGGACGGCCGGTCGGTCTCCTGGTAGAACCGGCCGGTGAGGACCTCGCCCTCCCACAGCCGTTCCTCGACCTCGTGCATCATGTCGCCGGCCTCGCGCCGGTCGGTGATGTCGAAGTCGAATTCGTCGTCCTCCTGGACGTCGGTGTATGGGACGTATTCCTTGGCATCCTTGTTCCAGGTGGGACACTGGGTGAGGAAGTCGACGTGGGCGAAGCCGTCGT
>CAYUFG010000114.1:0-6728 GCA_964443815.1 uncultured Halobacteriales archaeon
GCGGTCGTGGTGATCCCCTCGAGGTTGAGGAGGTGCTGTGCAGCCTGAGCGAGGGCGTCCCGATCCCGGATGAAACCAGCATTGGAGACGAGGTGACTGCCCTGTACCTCGCGGTTACGGATGGCTTCCGCGAGCACGTCGAGCGTCTCAGGTGACATCGACGGTGATTCGACTTGTTCAAGGGTGTCGTGGTCGGCAAACGGATAGAGGTAGGCCGCGGCGGTCAGGTCCGCGGGCGTCGTGTCTCGCTTGAAGTCCAGCGTCTCCGCGCGGATGCCGTATAGCAACGCGGTGGCGACTTCCTGGTCGAGATTGATGTCGAGCTCCTGGATGTACTTCGTGAGGATGGTGGAGGTCGCGGAGACGTTGGGCCGGATGTCGGAGAAGGCTGCGTCGTGGTCGAGTTCGTGGTCGTAGTGGTCGATGACGACGTCGGCGTGGATGTCCGGGAGCGGCTCGCCAGCTTTGGCGTGGTCGACGAGGGCGACGGTGTCGTAATCGTCGATCGAGACGTCGTCGGCGGAGACAAGTTCGATCCCGAGCAAGTTGACGAACGCGCGGTTCTCCTGGTGACCGATCTCACCTTCGTAGACGATGTCCGCTTCGACATCGCGGCTCTCGGCGATCGCTCGGAGCGCGGCCGCACTCGCGATCGAGTCGGGATCGGGGCTGCGGTGGATCAGGATGGCCATCTCGCCGTCGGTCTGGTCGAGCACTTCCGTCAGCTGTCTGGCCTTGTACTCGAGCTCGCCAGTCTCGAGGGCTCGCAGTGCGGAGTCAGCGATCACTGCGGAGGGGTTGATGACCACGTCCGCGCCCAGGGCAGAGAGGTTGTCCGCCGAAACGGGATCCGAGGCGCGGGCGACGATAAACTGATCTTCAGCGCGGTCACGGATGTGCTCGACGGCCGCGGCGTTGGCCTCGACGTCCGAGGACATGATCAGAAGGACGTCCCGGTCGGCTACGTCCCCGGCGACCGACTCCTCGCTGATGTCCGCCTGGCGCGCGTCGAGGTCCTGATCGCGTAGGGCTTCGACGCGCCCCTCGTCCGCATCGATAATGAGGACGTCCTTGCCCTCGTCCACGAGGGCCTCCGCGACTGCGTGTCCCACGCTCCCACACCCGAGAATCGCGTAGGTCGACATCGACGTCATCGAGATGCCGGTGGCGGTGCTCATTACCAGCATCTTCGCACCGCGTACCTTATAATTCCCAGATCTTCGCTCTGACGACAGGTACTCTCCAACCGGCCAGGACATCGGCCCCACCGTTCGACCAGCCCGAGTAGGCATCCTACTGGGCCGAACGGCATGCTAGTTGACGCACCGAGGGATCAGGGGGTGATTGGGAGGGCCGTCTAGAGGAAGGCGATCATGCGGCCACCAATCCACGGCCGTGAGTGGCGAGAGCATCGGTTGATGGGAGCAGCACGGCGATCGTTCCCTTTGGACTAGAGCGTCCAGCCCAGCATGATGGGACCGGGAAGGTCACGACCGATAGCCGGGCGTCTAGCTCGCCAATAGGAGGTTGATATGACCGCTTTCTTCGGGGAAAGGAAACGTATTTGGGCGGTCCACGGCAAGCCGCGGTGCGAGGGCCGGTAGCTCAGTCCGGCAGAGCGACGGACTCTTAATCCGTCGGTCAGGGGTTCAAATCCCTTCCGGCCCGCTACCATACCCGGTTCAAAAGTCCGGTGGATTTTCCACTCAGTCCCGGTAGCGGGGGAGGTGATGGTTGTTACTACAACCCCTCCACCGGCAAGCACAACAAGAGAAGCCGGCCTGTCTGTGGTCTCGGATCCTGGTGGGCTTCTCGGACAAATCACCGCCGCGGTTGTAACCACATACTCGATGCGTGAATTCGGCCCGCAGAGTGTCGGAGACCAGGCCCGAGTCCCTCGAGCCTCCCCAGACGGCTGACAGTCCGAAACGGTCCCATCACCCACCGCGAACCGAGGAACCGACCCGCTCAGAAGGCGATCAGGATTGCGACCGAGATAGTGAGATCGAGAAAGCCAAAGCCCATTATTGACAGCGCCAACCGACTCCCCGCGAGATCGTAGGCCTTGTATCCGGCGAGGAACGCGAGCGGGCCGAGGACGAAGCCGAAAATGAAGAGTCCGACGACGGCGAGGATACCCCCCGCGATGAGCCAGGTTTTCGCCTCTCGTTCCTCGTCGATGCCCCCGGACGGCTCGGCGCCACAGGCCGGACAGGCCGCGGCATCGTGATCGAACTCCGTGCCACACGCGTCACAGGTGAGAAGTTGCGGACTACCGCCGACGTCACCGCTGGCCATGGGCGCACTGAGACGCTGATCTCCATAGTATTTCCGTCACACGGCCCAGATCGGCCCGCCCTAATTCGGTGGGTCGACGGGTAGCCGCCCATCAGCAAGTCCAGCTGTCCCGTACCAGAGCTTTCCGCATCTCGACGTGAGGTATGCCTGCCTCCTCGAATTCGTCGCCAGTTCGCGTATAACCGAGGTTGGCGTAGAAGTCGGCCACACGCGTCTGCGCGTAGAGAACCGCCTCGTCCATCCCGCCCTCCCGTGCGAGGTTCTCGACCTCTCGCATCAGCCGCCTGCCCAGGCCCCTCCCGCGGTGGGATGGTCTGACAGCGACACGTTCGATCTTGGCCACTCCCTCGGTCGGCTCGCGAAGCCTCGCCGTTCCGATGGGTCGATCACCCTCATAGGCCACGAGGTGCTGGGCGGCGTCGTCCTTCCCGTCCATCTCCTCGGCTTCCGGGACACCCTGGCCCTCGATGAAAACCGTCCGGCGGACGGCATGGGCGTCGGCGAGTGTGGCACCATCATCCAGGCGGCGGATGTCTGGCTTCGGCATCGACCGTCCTATCCGTGGGACGTTCGTCAGGGTTGTGGTCGCCGCGCGGGCCCAAGCGATTTGTGGGCTGCAGACCAATGCCTTCGCATGACGGACTATCGATCCGTCGAGTGTGCGAGCTGTGGCGATGAATTCAAAGCACACGAGAGCTCAAAGGCCGCAGAGACAGCGTACTGTAGTCCTGCATGCCACAGTGCCGGCGAGGGACTGACTTAGTCCGTCCGGGGACTGTAGTTGGGTGCTTCGTCGGTGATGACGACGTCGTGGGGGTGACTCTCCTGTTGGCCCGCCGCGGAGACGCGCACGAACTCGGACCGGTGTTTGAAATCCGGCAGCGTCTCGGCGCCGACGTAGCCCATGCCCGACTGCATGCCGCCGACCAGTTGGTGAAGTTCCGACTCGAGCGTTCCCTTGTAGGGGGTCGCCGCCTCGACACCCTCCGGGACGTACTCCTCGTCGCCGTCGTCCTTTAGGTATCGGTCCCCACCACCGGATTGCATCGCACCGACCGATCCCATGCCGCGGTACTGCTTGTACTTCTTGCCGTTCATCGTAATGACTCGGCCGGGCGCCTCGTCCGTCCCCGCGAAGTAGGACCCAAGCATGACCGCGTCGGCACCGGCGGCGATCGCCTTGATGGCGTCCCCCGAGTAGCGAATCCCCCCGTCGGCGATAACCGGTACATCGTACTCGGTGGCGACGTCGGCGACTTGCGCGATGGCAGTAATCTGGGGCATCCCCGCCCCGGTGACGACCCTCGTGGTGCAGATGGACCCGGGACCGATCCCTACCTTGACGCCATCCGCGAAATCGACGACGTCCTCGGCCGCCTCTCGCGTGCCGATATTCCCGACGACGACGTCGGCATCAACCTCGTCAGCGATCTCCCGGGCGCTGTCGACAACGTTTCGGTTGTGGGCGTGGGCGCAGTCGATGAAGAGCACGTCCACCCCGGCGTCGGCCGCGGCGAGCGCACGGTCGGCCTCGAACGGGCCAACCGCGGCCCCCACTCGAAGGTGACCGTCCTCGTCACGGGCGGCGGTGTCGTACTCGCGGCGCTGCAGGATGCCGGCCATCGTGACCAGGCCGACGAGTCGGTCCTCGTCGTCCACGATTGGGACCCGCTCGATCTTGTGCTCGTACATCAACTCGAGCGCCTCCCGGGGCGTGACGTCCTCGGGTGCGGTGATGACCTCGTCCGTCATCGCCTCCCGGACCTCGTCGTGTTTGCCGACCTCCAGGTACGGTCGGATATCAGTACCCGAGATGATTCCGAGGACCGTGTCCGAATCGTCGACGACGGGGGCACCGGACACCCCCTCTCGTTCCATCATCTCGTCTACTTCGCGGACGGTCTGGCCGGGGCGGGCAGTGACCACATCGCGGATGATAAGTTCGTCTGCACGCTTGACGGCCTCAATCTGCTCGACCGTCGACTCGATGGGCATGTTTCGATGGAGGACCCCCAGCCCGCCGTGACGAGCCATCGCGATCGCCATCCCCGATTCCGTAACGGTGTCCATCGCCGCAGTCAGAACAGGCACCGAGAGCGTGACGTTCCGGGAGACGCGCGTCGTCATGTCGGCCTCGTCGGGTTCGATGTGGCTCTCTTTGGGTCGCAGAAGGACGTCGTCGAAGGTGAGAGCCTCCGGTTCGCGGAGTTTGTCCGAGAAATCGTTCGCCATGTAAACCGTGCTCGGGCCGCGGGCAAAAGCGTTGCGAGACGTCGGAGAAGCCGGTTTGAGGCCTGTCGACCGCGCTTGAACACCCACCTAGACATCTTCGTTCGTTCGGCCACATATTCCCCAGTAACATGGAATATCTATCACGACAATGCTGATTTTTACTCGTCGGACAATCTTTCGTGGTGTGTGCGCAGGTCTCACGCAAATCTTATCGGTCTATAAGGGTGATCATCGTGTATGCACTCCGCCCACCCCGGCGGCTGTTGCAATGCGCGTGAGCTGACGGTCAGCGACGTCGCCTGCACAAAAACAGTCACGGGGAAATTCGGCGAGGCGGAGTTCGGCACCGACACCGGATTCGACGCACGGCCTCCGGATCGGCGCCCACAGCACCCGTCGGCCTCGGGAGATGGCCAGCCGTAACGGGACATGAGTCTTTCCCAGCACCCGGCAGCTCTCTCCGTCGAGCGTGTCGCTCGTGGGCCGACTGGCCTACTCGCCTTGGTGATGGCACTCCCGCTAATAGACGGGCTCTTCCCGGCGATCGTTCTCGCCGGGGGGCTCGACGACCTCGGGGGTATCCTGACGGTCGGGCTGCTCATCTTCGGCGGAAGTGCAACGCTCGCCGTCATCCTCGCCGAGATGGACGGCACCGTCCGGAGTCAGGTCCGTTCGGTCCTGCTCGTGGGTCTCCCGCTGATCGCGCTGGCCTCGATCGAGGCCGCGCTGGCGCCGACGCTGGCCGAAGTCCTCGATCTCGTGATCTTCGAGCGATTCGCCGCCGTGGTCATCCTCGCGGTGGCCGCCCGCACTGCCAGCGCACGCATCGGTGAGTACATCCCCCGACCCGGAGTCATCGTCAGCCTCGGCCTCATCGCCAGCCTGGATCCCTGGGGCGCCTCGCTCACCCTTCAGTTGGATTCAGGTCTGATGGCCGGTGCCGCGGCTGCGGCGTCCGTGGGCGTGATATTCGCACTCGTCGCCGCGGCCCTCGGCCCCTGGCTGCGGAACGCGGTCGACCTGGACCGCTTTCGCTTCGGCAGCGCCGTCGCGCTGGGGGTCGTTCCCCTGGGTATCTTTGGCATCATTCCCGGCGAGGCCCCGCTCGCCCTCGCGGTCTTGGGTGTCACTGCGCTGTTTGCCTACGACCCCTCGCGGGCAACTGAGCCCGAGCGGGCGTACCGCCCGGATCGGATAGACGTCACTGCCGCAATGGCCGACGGTGGGCGCACCGACAGCGATAGCACCAACGTCCACCCGGATGACGCTGAGGTTAAGCGCCTCCCCTGAGATCGAGTCGCCGAGAGGAACAGGCTTAGGACGACGGCTCCCCGAGCAAACCTATGGCCGAGAACCGGGTCGTGCAGGGCAGGATGGTGACCCCCCGCCGGCTGGCCGAGCTGATCGAAGAGGACGACGTGATGGATGCCGAACCGATCGCGGACGCCGATCGGTCGTGTCCAGACTGTGGCGGCACCGTCCTGGAGGTCGGGTACATGCCCTCGGCGACGGCGTTCGTAACGGGTTGGAAGTGCCAGGATTGCGACTGGTCCGCGACGGACCGCGACTAACCGAAATTCCTTTAGGCGGTTTCGTCCAAGCGAGGCGTGCGGGCTCGTGGCCTAGTCCGGGAAGGCGGCTGACTCCAGAGGCTACGCACCCGGGACGACACTCCAGGTTGATATGCTGAGCGGCCGGCTGATCACCGGCCGCGATGATGACCCTCTGGAGTTCCGAGGTGTGCCGGAGATATCAGCCGATCGGGGGTTCAAATCCCTCCGAGCCCATACATCTGCCGGCGAGTGCACCCAGAAGGCGTTACTCAGGCGACAAAGAGGATTTGACGCCCTCAGTCACCGCCGGCGAGATTCAAGCGCAACGAAAGTCTCGAAACGGCCGAGAGACACACCTGGGAGCCGTGTTCAAGCGAAGGGGAGCAACCGTCTATCGGCAGTTCATAGCTCCTCTGAGTCCAGAATTCAGATACCCATCGATTGTGCTCGGAGAACCCCGACCGTTCAACTGTCGATCTAGGCGAACCGGTCGAGAGACGTTACCAATCCCTCGCTCCCAGGAGAAACTGCCCATGAAAATTACCCTTTGACATTCTGGATCCCATGATCCGGAAACCGGAAGTCAGCCCTGCTCCAACCACAGACTGTGACAGTGAGGCGTCGGACCCTACTGACTTGGACCAG
>CAYUFG010000115.1:0-6538 GCA_964443815.1 uncultured Halobacteriales archaeon
CATCTTCGGTGGTCCCGTCGTCCTCGGTGAAGTTCTCGTCGATGACGACGACGTACTCCTCGACGGTCTCGAAGCCGCCGCTGCCGTCCTGGTCGACCAGGACGTTGTTCGAGGCGCTGCCGGGCGTGACCTGGATCTCGTCGACCGTCCCGATCTCGCCCGAGTGGGCACCGTTGACGGCCGTCACGAGCGCGCCCGCCTCGTAGACGAAGTGGGCGACGATCTCGCCGGTCTCGTTGTCGACGATCAGCGAGTCGCCCGTGTCGTAGGGGTCCTCGTCGTCGACGCGCAGGGTCTCGCCGTCGTGCAGGGTCAGCTGGAGCGTGCCGCCGGGGACGTGCTGCTTCCCGACGATCTTGCCGAGCTTGCTGCCCGCGCTGTCCGCGTCGATCGGCGTCAGTGCCAGCCGACCACCCTCGCCGGGGAAGACCCGGTAGAACTCCTCCCGTTCCTCGAAGGCGAGGATGTCGAACATGCCGACGGGCCGCTCCTCGTCTGCCACGCGATCGCCGTTGATGCGAACCGAGCCCTCGTTCAGCGCGAACCGCGCCTCCTTTCGGGAGTCCACGTAGCCGAGGACGTCCCGTAGGACGATGAGCAGGGGAACCCCCGCCTCACCGTGCGGGCCGGCGTCGGCCTTGACTGTGAACTTCTCCGTCTTCCGCTCGACGGGCCAGCTCTTCGGCACCGACAGGCGTTTCTGGTGGTTGCTCATGCGCTCAATTCCTCCGATTCCAGGCGTTCGACCCGCCGCTCGTCCGAGCGGTCCACCGCCGTGACGCGGAGGTTGCTCGCGTCGAGCGGACGCGGCACCTCCTCACCGTCGGCCGTCTCCAGCGTGACGTCCTCGACGTGGACCACCGCGTCCCGGAGGTCCACCGCGATGACGTCGGCTTCGTCGCCGGCGAAGTCGCCGCGGAGGACCTCCACGGTGTCGCCCTCGTTGACGCGGACCGAGCGCTGGCCGAACTCCTCGCGGAGGTCGTCGGACAGCGTGGCCCGCACCTGCGAGTGGCGCTCGTGGAGCGGGGCGTTGGCCTGCTGTTTCCGTTGTTTGCGTGGTTGTCGTGTCATACGATCATCGTTGCAGTCGAGGCGATCGACCCGAACCGCTCCGCGACCTCGCGGGCGATGGGCCCCTTTATCTCCGTGCCTCGGGGGTCTTCGTTCTCGTCGACGATCACGGCCGCGTTGTCCTCGAACTTGACGCGCGTGCCGTCCGGCCGGCGGATCGGCTTCCGCTGGCGGACGATCACTGCCTCGAGGACCTGGCGGCGCATCTCTGGCGTGCCCTTCGTGACGGATACAGTCACTTTGTCACCGAGCCCCGCCTTGGGGTGGCGGTTGACCGTACCGGAGTAGCCGGCGGTCGAGATGACCTTCAGCTCGCGGGCGCCGGTGTTGTCGGCACAGGTGACCAGCGAGCCCTTCTCCAGGCCCTGCGTGACGTCGGCCTTCATCGCCTCCATCACGCGTCACCTCCCTCGATGCTGACGACGACGTGGCTCTTGGTCTTCGAGAGCGGCCGCGTTTCGGCGATCGTCACCGTGTCACCCTCCGAGAGGTCGAGACACGGCGGTGCGTGCGCGGGCACCCGGCTGCGTCGCTTCATCAGTCGGTCGTACTTCGGAACAGTCACGTCGTATTCGCGCTCGACGACGACGCTTTTGTCCATCTCTGTCGAGGCGACCGTGCCCTCGATGGTCTGTCCCCGCACGGACAGCGTGCCGTGGAAGGGGCAGTTCTCGTCGGTGCAGGTCGTCTCCGGTTCGGCTACGTTGAGTCCTAACGCCATGGTGAGTCACCTCGCTGCTCCGTTCGCCGCGCCGGGTCGGCCACCAGGCGGTCGCCGTCGACCGTCACGACCGCGCCCGACGGCAGGGTGAACTCGAACCGCGCGGCGTCTTTCGGGACGCGGCGGGTCCGGTCCGACCCCTCGAGTTCGAGCGTGTTCGTCGTCTCGGAGACGACGGTGCCACGCGCGCTCTTCAGGTCCGCGTTCGGGCTCGCAGCCACGTGGGCCTCCAGCCCAACGAGTTCGTGCCGGGTGACGGTTTCGGGCGTGACCGCCATCATTCCTCCTCCCCGCCGGCGATCGGTGCCGGCGACGATTCGGTCTGGTACTCGGTCTCGTGGTCGCCTTCCTCGCGCTGGATCGTCTTGATTCGCGCGATGGTCCGGCGCAATTCGCCGATCCGGCCGGGGTTGTCCGGCATGCCGCCGGTCGCCTTGACCGCCTCGGCGTTGAGCAACTCGGTCTCGAGGTCTTCGAGTTCGGCCTCGCGCTCTGCTGGCGTCATGTCGCGGATCTCTGCGGGGTAGAGGATCGTCATTCTTCCTCGTCCTCCTCCGCGTCCTCCATCTCGTCCATGAGCTCTTCGGCCTCGGCCTCGGCGTCGTCGTCGAGTTCTGCCTCGACCGCCTCGTCGAGTTCCTCGATGTCCTCTGTGACGTCGTCTTCGTCAGCCTCCGCGGGTTCGTCGACCTCGGGGGCTTCCTCGACTACCTCTTCGTCGGGCTCGTCGCCCTCCGATTCCGGCTGGGCGGCCGATTCCGGCTCGTCACTGTCCTCGGGCTCGCCCGCCAGCAGTTCGTCGACGTCTTCGGCCTCCTTGACGTGATCGGAGATCTCGACGTCCTCGTAGATCTGGAAGTCGTCCGGGAGGTCTGCACCTGGCGGAATGATCCGAACCTGAACACCGATCGTCCCGAGCTTCATCACGGCGGTTCCGACCGCTGAGTCGACGATCTCCTCGGCGGGCTCGCCGTTGTGCTTGATGTACCCGCGGTTGAACTTCTCGACGCGGGACCGCGCGCCCGTGACTTTCCCTGAGAGGACGATCTCGGCGCCGAGTGCACCTGCGTCCATGATCCGATCGATCGTCGTGTGGCCGGCCTTCCGGAAGTACCAGCCACGCTCGAGGGCGTTGGCCAGCCGGTCAGCGACGATCTGGGCGTTGAGGTCCGGCTCGTCCACCTCCTGGACGTCCACCTGGGGATCCTCGAGGCCGAACTCCGTCTCGAGGGTCTCGGTGATCTTCCGGATGTTCTTCCCGCCCTTCCCGATGACCATGCCGGGTTTCTCGGCGGTGAGGACGATCTGTGTGCCCATCGGTGTCTTGGCGACCTCCATGCCGCCGTAGCCCGCTCGACCGAGTTCGTCCTTGAAGAACTCGTCAATCTGCGTGCGCTGGAGGCCGTCGTCGATGAACTGTTGTTCGTCCGCCATCTACGCCTCCACCTCCTCCAGGATCAGTTCGACGTCGACCTCTGGCGTGTTCCAGGGCGACGCTCGCCCCATCGCGCGGGGCTTGCGGCCCTGGGCCTCGCCCACTTTGTGTGGGGCGACGTGCATGATCTCCATTGCTTCGCCGTCGAAGCCCTGGTGTTCGGCGTTGCCGATGGCGTTCTCGAGCAGGCCGATGAAGGCCTCCGCGGCCTTCTCGGGGTACCGGCCGGCGTCCCAGCCATCGATGTCCGAGCGGTGGCCCACGCCGGAGTTGTGCTGGCGGAAGGGCACCGATTGGTCGCCCTCGCGGACGGCTTCGAGGTACTCGATGGCCTCGGCGGCGGTCGTACCCTTGATCTCCCTCGAGATCGCCTTGCTGTGCTTCAAACTGATGTGTTCCTCCCGGAGCATCGCTTTCGCGGTGGCGTCCGGGTCGGCGTCTACTGAGTAGCTAATTCCCATTGGCGATCACTTGAGGGGGACGAACTTGCTGGAGCGGGTCGCGCCAATACCGGCCTGGCCGTGTTCGACTTCATTCCGGGTGAGCTGGAACTCGCCCAGGTAGTGTCCGATCATCTCTGGCTGGACCCGGACCCGCTCGAAGCTCTGGCCGGTGTGGACCGCAAAGGTCAGTCCGACCATCTCCGGGAGAATCGGCATGTCCCGGAGGTGCGTGCGGATCGGGTTGTCGGCCGTGTGCTCGGCGTCGGCCTCCCGGGCCGCCTCGAGCAGTTTTTCCTTGTCGGCGGATAGACCGCGCTCGATACTTCGCCGCGTACGTGCGGGGAGCAGTGCCGCGACCTCGTCGACGCTCATCTCCTGCAACTCGTCTAGCGTGTGACCACGGTAGGTGAACTCGCCCTCGTGGCCGATCTGGTAGTCCGAACTCATTCGTTACCACCGCGACCGGTGCGTCGCGAGGAGATGTCGCCGACCTTCCGGCCGGGCGGGGCGTTCCGCGAGACGCTCTTCGGGCGTCCGGGGTGCTGCCTGCCGCCCCCACCGAAGGGGTGGTCGACTGCGTTCATCGCGACGCCGCGAACGTTCGGCCACTTTGTCCCGCGGGCTTTCATCTTGTGGTGCTTGTTGCCGGCTTTCACGAAGGGCTTCTCGGTCCGCCCACCGCCGGCAACCACGCCGATCGTGGCCCGGCACTGGGGGTCGAGTCGCTTCGTCTCGTCGCTCGGTAGCACCACGACCGCGACGTTGCGGTCGTGGGCGAGCAACTGGGCGGTGACGCCCGATGCGCGGGCGAATTTGCCGCCATCGCCGGGATTGGCTTCGACGTTGCACACCGGGACTCCCTCGGGGATCTCCGCCAGCGGCAGCGTGTTCCCGGGCTCGATCGCGGCCGAAACGCCAACCTGGATCTCGTCGCCGACGCCGACGCCTTCCGGCGCCAGGACGAGCCGTCGGTCGCCGTCGTCGAACTGGATGTCCGCGACCGGCGCGCTGCGGGCGGGGTCGTGCTCGATGCCGACTACCTCGCCGGTGATGAGGTCGCCGTCCTCGACAGTGCGGTGGGAGAGTTCGGCCTTGTAGCGGTGCGACGGTGCCCGGAACGTGGGCGTGCCGCGGCCGCGCCGTTGGCCCTGGATGCGTCGTCCCATCTCAGAACACCCCGATTCGTGAGGCGACTTCCTGCGCGTCGTCGTCGTCGGACAGCGAGAGTGTCGCCTTCTTGTCTGCGTCCGGTGTGATCTGGGTATTGATACCTTCGACGGTGACGTCGTAGCGGTCCTCCACAGCCTCGACGATCTCCGGCTTCGTCGCCGCGTCGTCCACGACGAAGATGAGTTTGTTCTGGAAGTCCATCTCGTCCATGGACTTTTCGGTCACGTGGGGATGCTTGATGAGGCGGCTCATCGCTCGGCCACCTCCGCGAGGGCCCCCTCGGTCCAGACTGTCAGCCGGCCAGGGATTCCGCCGGGCGCGAGGTCCTCGGCGTTGACTTCCCGGCCGGTCGTGACGTCCGCGCCCGCGAGGTTGCGGGCGGCCCGGCTGGGCTCCTCGCTCGTCACGAAGAGGATCGACGCCGGACGGCGGCGTTTACGGCCGCGGGTCGTTCCACGGCCGGCGCGAACCGTCGCGTCCTCGGCACGCTCGACGTCGGCGTCGATGCCGAGCGCTTCGATGACGTCCACGACCGCCTGGGTCTTCTGGAGGTCCTCGAAGGCGTCCGAGACGACGAGCGGCAGATCGACGTTGTCGTCGAAGGTGTGACCGCGCTCGGCGACGAAATCTGCGTCGGCCGTCGCCGCGATGGCGCCCTGTACGGCCGCCTTGCGCTCCTTGTCGTTGATCGACTCGGACCGATCCTTCTCGGCCTTCGGTGGGTGGGCGGTCCGACCGCCGACCGTCTGCGGGACGCGTCGGGCCTGGCCCCCTTCGCGGGGCACATGGGCCATGCCGCGGCCGCTGCCGAAGGATTCCGCCGGCGTCCGCATGCCGGCGTACTCGTCGCTACCGTAGTCCTGTTTCCGATTGGCCTGGGCGGCGCGGACGGCCCGCTGGACCAAATCCGGTCGCGGGTGGGCCTCGAAGGCCGGCGGGAGCTCTACCTCGTCCGCCGCCTCGCCGTCCAGGTCGTGTACTGTTGCGTTCATTGGTTCGAAGCGGTGGAGACGTAACGCACCTCGGGATCGAGGCGGGGCTGGTCGTTCGGTCGGACGGCCGGACGCAGACGGACGAGTCGCTGCTCCGGGCCGGGCACCGAGCCCTTTACCAGCGTGTACGGACCGTCGACCTCCCCGTAGTTGACGAAGCCGCCGTCAACCGACGGCTCGTCGCCGTCGCCGATGTCGAGTAGGCGCTTGTTGAGTTCCGTTCGCTGGTGGTAGCCCATCTGACCCTGCTGGGGGACCGTCGACCGCACGCGGCTGGGGTTCCACGGGCCGAGATTGCCGATGCGGCGCCGCCAGCCCTGCCGAGCGTGCTTGCCCTTGCGTTTCTGGACCCCCCAACGCTTGACCGGGCCTTGAGTGCCCTTGCCGACGGTAACGCCCGCGACGTCGGCATACTCGCCGGCGCGGAAGACGTCGGTCGCCTCGTATTCGCCGGCCTCGAGTTGCTCGAGACCGAATTCGAGACGATCCGCGACGGCGCCGCCGCCGATGCGGTTCTCCATGACGTCCGGCTCGCGCTTGGGGACGCCGGCGACGTCACCGGGCACGGTGTGGGTGATGGCCCGGAGGTCGCCGACATCGCCTGCGTCGAGAGCGTCGCGAATCTGTTCCTCGGCGGCCGCGGCGTCATGTGACTCCGGCGGGGTGAGGGCGCGCTCGAGATCCGGATGGACCTCGTCCGCCC